>NC_018012.1:2092500-2392500 GCF_000227745.2 Thiocystis violascens DSM 198
CTCCTGGCACGTGGACGGGGCGCCTGACCGAGTGGTGATCGCCAACGCCGACGGCTTCGTTCCGCTGCCGAAGCGCTGGGTTGTCGAGCGCACCCATGCGTGGAATGAGCGTGCCCGTCGATTGATCATGCATCATGACCGTCTGCCAGCGGTCTCCGAAACCTGGGTTTGGCTGGCGGAGGCGCGCATCCTGCTGCGGCGGTTGACCACAACGGTTTGATTTTGTCTACACCCTCTCACAGGGTCTGTCCTTGCTTCGGCTCCCTTCGACTTCGCGCAGCACCAGGAGCGCGAGGTGCGCGAGGTGCGGAGCCGAAGGACTCGGGACGGATGGGAAATCCGGGGCCTCGGCGCGTGAGGCCGTTCATGGTTCGAGGGCCTCACCACGAACGGCTTCAGGGACACCACTACCCATACAGTGACGTTCAAACTGAGAATTGCTGCGTCAAACCACGGCGAACTGCCAGAGCCCGCGTGATTACGCTATGATTCACGACCGCCAGGCGCGTAACTCTGAACTTATAAAACGAATTTCGGATGCTGCACCGTTACTCAAGGGGTGGCGAGTGGATTCACTCCCTAGCGTAGGACATCGCCCGAAAACATACTCCGCCGGTTTCGTCTCGCGGCCAAGCGGTATTCCGCGTTCTTCCTGTCACTCTATATTGGGCATTCCTGATGTCTTCCGCGATACCACCCGATGACCCGGGCGCCGAACAGCCATTCATCTCGCACCTGGCCGAACTGCGCGATCGACTGATCCGCATGCTGATTGCCATTGGCGTGGTGATTCTGCTGCTGTTCCCGTTCGCCAACGACATTTATACCTACATTGCCGGCCCCTTGATCGCCCAGTTGCCCGAAGGCAACACCATGATCGCGACACAGGTGATTTCGCCCTTCCTCACACCGTTCAAGTTGGCGCTTGTGGCGGCCGTCTTCCTCGCCATGCCCTATCTGCTCTATCAACTTTGGGCCTTCGTTGCGCCAGGGCTCTATCAGCATGAGCAACGCCTCGCGATTCCTCTCCTGGTCTCAAGCATTCTTCTGTTTTATCTAGGCATGGCCTTCGCTTACTACGTGGTGTTCCCGTTAGTTTTCGCCTTCATGGCCGGCACGACACCCGAAGGCGTCGCAATGATGACCGACATCGCTGCCTACCTGGATTTTGTGCTGGCGCTGTTTTTTGCTTTCGGTCTCGCCTTCGAGATCCCTGTCGCCACGATCCTACTGGTTGCGGTTGGCGCGGTGACCCCCGAAACCCTGGTCCAAAAGCGACCTTATGTCATTGTCGGCGCGTTCATCATCGGCATGCTGCTGACCCCTCCGGACGTGATCTCCCAGACGATGCTGGCTCTGCCCATGTGGCTCTTGTTCGAACTCGGAATTATTTTCTCGCGTCTCCTGCTACGTCAGCGTGGAAATCGCGGAGAGGGGGCCGATTCGACGCCGCCGCCACCAGGTGGCGGCGCCTTATCCAGTTCATTCGCGGGATCGAAAACCGCGAGGAACGCCCCCGCTCGGACATCCACCGGCAAGACGGTGGCCGGAAGCGAGATCGGCCGTGATCTCGCGGGCGATGTCGACGACCCTGACCGCTGGCGGCCGATGACGGATGAGGAAATGGAAGTGGAACTGGATCTGCTGGATGCCGATCAAGCGCACGCATCGCAATCCCAAAAGGAAAAGGCGCCGAACTCAAGCACGGGAGCGATCAATTCAGTCGAGGAAAAAATCCTGCGCGCAAATCGGCTACGCGACTTGAGCAACGATTTCGCTGCGCGCCAGATCCTTTATGAGGTTCTTGAGGAAGGCGACGCGGACCAGCGACGGGTCGCGCGCAATATTCTCCAACAACTCGACAATACTTGAGCGCCAATCTTCGACGATTCGTTCAACAATTCTCGGTAAAACGTCCCGCCCTTAGAGGGTGTAGACAAAAATAATTGAGCTGCTATTTGTATACCAGTCTACAACTGAGCTGGTGTGCGCTGATGTCGAAAGCTGGTCGTCCCCCAAGATTCACGAGGCGGAGCAAGCGGTATTGCGTCAAATTGTCACGGATCGCCCGACCTTCACGCTGTCAGAGATTGCCCGGGAACTCGCGGCACGGACGGGAATCGAGGCTCATGAAGCCACGATTCGCAAGTCCTTGCGGGAGGCGGGCGTCACGCGCCTCCGGGGCGAGAGTGGTCTCGAGGCGCAAGCGCGCGCAACGCCGCGTCGGTATGGGTATACGGATGCGCATCGTCGCCACGACCCCGACCAAAGCTACCCAAGTTGTCTGACCGATGCGGAGTGGGACTTGGTCGCCGCTCTCTTTGAGATGCCGGGCGGGCGGGGTCAACCGCCCCGCGTGTCGCGCCGGAGCATCCTGGAGGCGTGTTGCTACGTGGTGCGCACGGGGTGCGCGTGGCGGATGCTGCCGCACGATTTCGCGCCTTGGCAGAATGTCTACAAGACGTTTCGCCGTTGGAGTGCGGCTGGGAAGTTTGAGCAGATGCATGATCGACTGCGGGGGCAATGGCGCGAACGCGAGGGGCGTGAGATCGCGCCGACGGCGGCGGTGCTGGATGCGCAATCGACCCGCGGCTCGCCGCAGGGTGGACCGAGCGGCTTTGATGCGGGCAAGCAGGTCAAGGGGCGCAAGCGCAGCCTGGTGGTCGAGTACCTTGGGGTTCGAGTTGGCGGTGAGCGTGGTCGCGGCCAATCTTCAGGACCGCGATGCCGCCTCGGGCGCCGTCGCTGACGCGGCCGCCAAGTACCCCCAGACTCAACACGCTGTTTGTCGATAGCGCCTACGCCGGTCAATTTGCCCAAACCACCGAGCAGACCCACGCGATCCGCGTGGAAGTCGTGCGCCATCCAGCCAACAAAAGCGTTGGCTCCTGGCACGTGGACGGGGCGCCTGACCGAGTGGTGATCGCCAACGCCGACGGCTTCGTTCCGCTGCCGAAGCGCTGGGTTGTCGAGCGCACCCATGCGTGGAATGAGCGTGCCCGTCGATTGATCATGCATCATGACCGTCTGCCAGCGGTCTCCGAAACCTGGGTTTGGCTGGCGGAGGCGCGCATCCTGCTGCGGCGGTTGACCACAACGGTTTGATTTTGTCTACACCCTCTTAAGGGCGGGACTTGTTGTTGTGGTCATGGGCGCGGTTGACGATTCACGAACCATTCAAGATCGCGCGACAGGACGCTGGCGGAACGGGCGCGCCAGAACCCTGGCCGGGCTTTTTCTTGACGGGCTTGCGGGCCTCCTCGCTGAACCACCAGGCAAGTTCCTCGCCACAGCCATCTCCGGCCGGCAGCGCGGACTGCCGTTCGCATTGCGGACTCCCGGGGGGGCAGACCAGACGCACATGAAAATGGGCGTCATGTCCCTTCCAAGGGCGCACCTTGCGCAGCCAGCCGCGATCGGCAGTCGCGCTCCGGCACAATTCGCGCTTGATCGCCGGATTGACAAAGATACGGTCCACCGAGCGGTGACGCGCGGCGGTTTCGATCAGAAAGCGCTGATCCTCGCCCCAGGCATCGCTGACGGACAGACCGCCGGGGCGCACCATGCTCCGAGGGTCGGGCTGCTGGTCCATCCGTCGTCTGGCGTCGGCGGGCGAAGCCGCCAGCGTGAACCAGATGTCCACGTCCAGACCATTCTGATGACTGCGATGCGAGGTCGACATGAGTCCGCCGCGCGGCTGACTGAGATCGCCGACCATCATCGCAAGACCGCGCCGACGCTGCTGGGCACGTCCCATCTCCTGGATGAACCGGAGCAACTCGGGGTGACCGTAATAGCGATTGCGATAGCGCCGGATACTGACATAACCGGCGCCCGTTTCCGGCAGTGCATCCGCGCCGCCGATACAGCCGTTGGACACGCCCCCGATAACCTGGACCGGCCCCCGGCTGGGAGAACTCGCCGCCGCCCAGGGGCTAGCCAGTCCGTCCGACGCGGGAAGCCACAGACAGAGCAGCGCGCCAAACACCGGCGCATGAATGGCTCTGTCCGAACGATGCGGAATCTTGGCGTTGAACATCCGAACCGGCCTCACATCGGAAACCCGCCGGGCGGCATCCCACCTGGCGGCAAGCCGCCGCCCGGCCCGAAGCCCGGCGGCATCCGGCCCTGCATCGACCGCATCATCTTGGCCATGCCGCCGCCCTTCATCTTTTTCATCATCTTCTGCATCTGCATGAACTGTTTCAGCAGCTGATTCACGTCCTGCACCTGAGTCCCCGAACCGGCCGCGATCCGGCGCTTTCTGGAGCCCTTGATGACGGCCGGAAAACGGCGCTCGTTGAGGGTCATGGAGTTGATGATGGCGACCAGTTTGCCCATCTCTCGGTCATTGGCCCGATTCTTGACATGCTCCGGGATCTGTCCCATGCCGGGGAGCTTCTCCATCAGGCTCGCGATTCCGCCCATCTGGTTCATCTGCTCCAACTGCTCCTTGAAGTCGGCCAGATCGAAGTCCTTTCCCTTCTTGAGCTTCTTGACCAGCTTTTCGGCCTTGTCCCGGTCGACCTTGGCCTGGACCTCCTCGACCAGCGAAACCACATCGCCCATGCCGAGGATGCGCGAGGCGACCCGGTCCGGATGGAAGGGTTCGAGCGCCGCCGTCTTCTCGCCCGTGCCGAGAAACTTGATCGGCTTGCCCGTGATCTGGCGGATCGAGAGTGCCGCGCCGCCGCGCGCATCGCCGTCGGTCTTGGTCAGGATCACGCCCGTCAGCGGCAGCGCCTCGTCGAACGCCTTGGCGGTGTTGGCCGCGTCCTGGCCGGTCATGGCGTCGACAACAAAGAGCGTTTCGATGGGATTCAAAGCGGCATGGATGGCCTTGATCTCGTCCATCATCGCCACGTCCACATGCAGACGGCCAGCGGTATCGACGATCAGCACATCCTTATAATGCTTGCGGGCGCTGTCCAGGGCACGCTTGGCGATCTCGACCGGATCCTGGTCGCCACTGCTGGGATAGAACTCCGCACCCACCTCGGCGGCAACCGTCTTCAACTGTTCGATGGCGGCCGGACGGTACACGTCGCAACTGACCACCATGACCGATTTCTTCTGTTTTTCCTGGAGCCAGCGGGCGAGTTTGGCCACGCTGGTGGTCTTGCCCGAACCCTGCAGGCCCGCCATCAGCACCACCGCTGGCGGCTGAGTCGTCAGGTCAAGCTGCTCGTTGGCCTGACCCATGATGCTGACCAGTTCGTCGTTGACGATCTTGATCAGCACCTGACCTGGGGTCAAACTCCGGGTCACCGCCTCGCCGAGCGCCTTCTCGCGGACTTCCTCGACGAACCGGCGCACCACCGGCAGCGCCACATCCGCCTCCAGCAGGGCCATGCGCACCTCGCGCAGGGTCTCCTTGATGTTGTCCTCGGTCAGGCGACCCTGCCCCCGCAGATTAGTCAGGACGCCTTCAAAACGGTCCTGGAGATTCTCGAACATGATCCGACCTCAATAAAGATAGCGGGCAGCCATAAAGTGTAGCCGTCCGCTATGTAGCGTATAACTTACGAGTATAATATGACGCACGAAACGCCCCGCGTCGTTTTCAGCCTCACTTTCACTTGCACAATGCTGTCGAGCTTATGACTCATACCCTCCTTGCCGCCGTCGCCACCCTCAGCTACCTGGCTGCCACCGCCTTGATCGGTTTGCGCCTGTTTCGCAAGGAGGGATGGATCCCCGAACGCAATCTCGCCATCTTCGTCGGCTTCGCCGGCCTGGCCCTGCATAGCTGGCTGTTGTGGGATAGTATCTTCAGCAGCGCGGGGCTCAATCTGGGCTTTTATCACGCATTGGCGCTGACCACTTGGACAATCATTGCCCTGCTGCTTGTTTCCAGCCTGACCAAACCGGTCGATAATCTTGGGTTGATCCTCCTGCCCGTGGCGGCCCTGAGCATCGTCCTGGAGACCAATTTTGCCGAGGTTGGTTTTCTGCGCCCCACGGCGAGTTGGGCACTGAAGATCCACGTCCTGCTATCGATGCTCGCCTACAGCCTGCTGACGCTTGCCGCCGTCCAGGCAATCCTGCTCGCGGTACAGGATCGCCATCTGCGTCGGCGTCGGGCCAGCGGTTTTATCCGCACCCTGCCACCGCTTCAGACCATGGAAAGCCTGCTGTTCGAGATGATCACCGCCGGCTTCGTGCTGCTTACGCTAGCACTGTTGAGCGGCTTCGCCTTTCTGGAAAACATGTTCGCCCAGCATCTGGTGCACAAAACCGTCCTCTCGGTGCTCGCCTGGCTGGTGTTCGGCGGTCTACTGATCGGCCGCTTCCGCAAGGGCTGGCGCGGCCGCACGGCGATTATCTGGACACTCGGCGGCTTCGTCATCCTGATCCTCGCCTATTTCGGCACCAAGGCGGTCCTGGAATTTGTTCTGAAAACGTGATTCCGTTTAAACTGGGCCTTGTATCCAAGCGCCAAAAAGATGCAGAATTGACCGGTCGCGAAGTCGACCGGTTTCGTGGGTCGCCAGTCGATTCATGAACTGGATGTTCAATCATGGGGCCGTAGCTCAGCTGGGAGAGCGCCGCGTTCGCAATGCGGAGGTCAGGGGTTCGATCCCCCTCGGCTCCACCAAACGACTAACTATTCAACACCATCTTGAGAGTCGAACCCGCTTCATTGCGGGTTTTTTATTGCCCTGAGCGTTGTGGGCTTTTGTTGCTCTCGGCAGGGTTCTTTAATCGAAACGCGCTGAGTCCAGGATGAAACCACTGACCCACCCCCTCGTTTCCCGTCCGTGTCACTGGATTAACGCCCTACCGATTCTGCTTGCGCTGGCGCTATCGATCCCGCCAGCCATGGCGGCGGACCCGGTCGCTCAGGTCAAGGGCATGGACCAGGCCAGTCTGCTGCTTGAGGAGCGTGGGCGCGATCTGGTCGCTCATCATCCCGACACACCACGCGTCCCGGCCTCGACCATGAAGCTGCTGACGGCCTTTGCGGCACTGGAAACCTGGGGACGGGAGTATCGCTTCCTGACCGACGTTCACCGCGATGACGCCAATGGGCTCTGGGTGAAGGGCTATGCCGACCCCTATCTCGTGTCGGAGGAACTGGATCGGATGGTCGCCGCGCTCAAATCCAAAGGGCTGCGCGAGGTCGCCGGTATCGGCATCGATGACAGCTTTTTCGGCCCGGACGTGGAGATTGCCGGACGGTCCTCCTCGGATAACCCTTATGACGCGCCGGTCACCGCGTTGGCGGCCAATTTCAATACGCTCAATCTGGTTCGCACTGGCGATCAGGTGCACAGTGCCGAGCCCCAAACTCCGCTGACCGCAACCGCCCGTCGCTTCGGACTGGCCGGCGCCGCTGGCAAGCAGCGGGTGAATCTGCGCGAACGCGAGGTTGCGCTGCGCTATTTCGGCGAATTGCTGGCCGCCAAGCTGGAACAGACGGGGGTGCGCGTCGGAGATCAGCGAAAAATCGCCCCCATGCCACGTCACGCCAAGCGCTTCTATCGCCACGCCAACAGCCGCACCCTGGTGGAGATCGTCGAACCCATGCTCAAATTCTCCAATAACTTCATTGCCAACTCACTCTTTCTGCGACTGGCGGACCCGGAGGGAAACACCGGCGTGAGCATGGCCTCCGCCAGACTGAAAATGACGGACTTCGCGCGTCGCCGCTTCGGTTGGCGCGAATTCAGGATTGAGGATGGCGCCGGCCTGTCGCGTGGCAACCGACTCAGCGCACGGCAACTCGTCGAGTTGCTGGATGCCTTTGCTCCTTATCGTGATCTACTGTCGGAACAGGATGGCAACCCGAACGTGCGCGCCAAGACTGGAACGCTGCGTGGCGTGAGCTGCTACGCTGGGTATGTGCGACGCGAGAGCGCTTGGTTGCCCTTCGCGCTGCTGATCAATCAGCCAGTGGAATACACGCTTAGGCAGCGCGTCGCGAGCAACCTGGCACGCTGATCGACAAACCGCTTGTCCGCTCGCGTCAACAGGATTTTACTCCGTGCCAGAATCAGCCCCAGGATCGCGTCATTTCCACCGCGCCGGCATCCAGGCGATACGATCTGGGCCACTGGCGCTCGCCATGCTGCTGGTGGCTTGCACCACCGCCACCGACCGGTCGGCCGCGCCCCATCCTGGCGGCTTTCCTTATTGGAAAGCAGGCGCCAGCTATCCCTCCCTCGCCCCCTTGATGCAACAGGTCACGCCAGCTGTCGTCAACATCTCTGTGGAGTCCAAGGCATCGCTGGATGACCATCCCTTTCTGCGAGACCCCGATTTCCGTCGTTTCCTTGATCGTTTCGGTCTGACGGTTCCGGATCTGGATCAACCCGAGCAGCGCCAGAGCGTGGGTTCGGGGGTCATTGTCGATGCGGCGCATGGCTATGTGATGACCAATGACCATCTGCTGAAGAACGCCACGACCATCATGGTCACACTGAAGGATCGGCGCAGCTTCCGGGCGCGATTGCTCGGCTCCGATACCGCGACCGATGTCGCCATCCTCAAGATTCCCCCCGTAAGGATCCGCGCCCTGCCGCTCGGCGACTCGGATCGACTGGAGGTCGGCGACTTCGTGATCGCCATCGGCAATCCCTTCGGTCTGGGGCAGACGGTGACCTCGGGAATCGTCAGCGCGGTCGGACGCAGCCGGATCGCCGGCAACCAGCTCGGCGAACTGATCCAAACCGACGCCTCCATCAACCCCGGCAATTCCGGCGGTCCGCTGATCAACCTGGCCGGAGAGGTCGTCGGCATCAACGCCGCGCTCATCGGTCCGGGCGGCGGCAACGTCGGCATCGGCTTCGCCGTTCCCAGCAACCGCGCCCGGACGGCCCTGAGTCGGATGATCGGGCGTCGTTGAATCCGCCCGGTCAAAACCGGTTTGCACTCGTCGGCGGGCTATCCTAGAGTGTTAGAGGTGAACTGAATCGGTCGCCGATCGCATGGGCAACCGGCCTTGGAGCCAACGCTCGGTCGCGAATCCGTGGTCAACTCCAACTTCTTGCACGGGTGCCTTTTTCATGTCCGACGCCAAACTCGGCGATACCGTCAGAATCCACTACACCGGAACGCTCGATGACGGCACGCGCTTCGACTCGACCGTCAGCCACGAACCGATGGAATTCACCCTCGGCGAGGGTAACGTCATCCCCGGCTTCGAGTCGGCGGTGCTCGGGATGTCGGTCGGCGAGTCCAAAACCGTGACGATCGCCTACGATCATGCCTATGGCCCCTATCGGGCCGAGATGACCCAGGAGGTTCCCCGCACCGCGATCCCGGATGACATCGAACTCCACGAAGGCTTGATTCTGAGCGCGGAGAGCCCCGATGGGATACCCATCTCGTTCGTCGTCAAGTCTTTTGACTCGGAACTGGTGACGATCGACGGGAACCATCCGCTCGCCGGCCGGGACTTGACGTTCGCCTTGGAATTGCTGGCGATTCGCTAGTGGTCACGGTCGATCCGGGATAATAGAGACTGGTCGCCGATCCGACCGGATCCTCGCGACGAATGGCGGGGAAGCGTTCGGCAGGCATCGATCTCGTCGCTCGCCGATTCGCCATCAGCCATCATCTGGATGAATTTTCCATGGAACACGACAAAGATCTGGATCGCCGGAATCAACCGAACCAAGACGACATCTCTTCCGCGCGACACTCCAAGCCATTGCAGCCCGAAGCCGTCAAACTCGCCAGCGACCCAGGCGAGCCAAACGCGCCGGGTCGCGACATTCTGAAACATCTGGCGACACAGGCGGCCCAGATGGCCAGGCTCTCGACCAGCCTGGAACAGCAAAGAGTCGACCTCAAGACCGCCGAGTCCGCGCTGGTATCACGGATTGCCGATGTCGATGACGACCGACGTCTCACCGCCAGTCAACTCCAGCGCACCTGGCAAAGCCATCGCGATGAGATGGCTGATCTTCTGAAACGCAAGGGGGCGATGCTGACCGGCATCCTTTTGCTGTTCGGAATTCTGGTTGCGATTTCCCTGGCCTATTTTTATGTCCGCTTCGACCAGAACCGTCAAACGCTGGTCGACGAAGTTGCCGAACTCAGGCACATGGTCGGACAACTCCAGACCCAGATTCCCGAAGGCGTCATGCAGAGCCGGTTGACGCAAGATAAACTGTCGCACTTATCCATCGCGATCCAATCCATTTCCGCGTCGCTGGACAACCTCAAGAACGTACCGGTCGCGGCCATCGCCACACCGATCGACCAACCAGTTCCCACCGAGCCCGGTCCGGCGCCCATTCAAGAGGAGTTGGCCGACGACGTCCCCATCGACGAGCCGGCGGAGCTGCAACCGCCGGATCTGGCCGCCGAGACGGAGATCGCCGATCGCGGGAAGGATGCGTTGACCGACGACGCCCCGACCGACGAGCCGGCGGAGCTGCAACCGCCGGATCTGGCCGCCGAGACGGAGATCGCCGATCGCGGGAAGGATGCGTCGACCGACGACGCCCCGACCGACGAGCCGGCGGAGCTGCAACCGCCGGATCTGGCCGCCGAGACGGAGATCGCCGATCGCGGGAAGGATGCGTCGACCGACGACGCCCCGACCGACAAGCCGGCGGTTGCAGCTCCGCCGGAGACCATATCCACACCCGACGGATCCTCGACGGCACCGGACATCCATCCAACCACGGAAGCAATCACGTCGCCAAAACCCGTCTTACCCTTGACCGAGAAGGAAGCCAGCGACGAGCCGGCTGCATCCACGGCCTCAGAGTTGATCGATGTCGGCCAAACGCCCTACGCGCTCCAACTGATTGGCTTTTTTTCGTTTGAAGAGCTTCTGGATTTCGCCCGGCGTTTCCCGCTACCGGCCAAAGTGTATCACCAGGAAAAAACCTATCGGGGCCGCCCCTGGTTCGTCTTGATTCACAGCCTGCATGCAAGCCGCGAATCGGCAAATGAGGAGATTGCGAGACTGCCCGCGGAATTGGTCAAGCTGGCTCCCTGGGTTCGCAAGCTCGCCCCCGATGACTCCCTGTCGCTTTTGAAGACGGGTTCCAATTGAATCGCGCTTGCGAGCTGGCGTTGCCGACGGATGTCAATTCCTGGAACCAACACACAGTATCGAGGCAGCGACCTTGCGTATACTGAACCCGAGCGCCTTGTCGTCCTGAACGCCCTGGATGACATCCGGCATCCCTCGATGGTTCGATCAATTCCGAGCAAGCCGCCTAAAGTGATGTTTCCAGAATCCTCAAATCATTTTGACCGCGACCTGGATGTGATCCTGGATCGAATCTATCGCTCCGATCCCAGCACGCGCACCGACATCGCGAGCAATTCCGTGACCCCGCGCAAGGTACTGATGCGTCGCGAGCAGGGCTCGACTGAACTCAAACAGGCATTGGCCGAGTTACGCGGCATGCGCGAAAAATCGCAATCCATGCAGCGCCTAAAGGAAGAAGTGGATTATCTTCAGGATCAGATCGATCAGATGAAAACCTTGGGAGAACGGATCGTCGCTTTAAGAAAGCAATTGTCAGAAGATGGCGGATAACCATCCCAAGTCCGCCAGCACTTCACGCCGCCCCTGCCCTCGGAGAGAGCAGGGGCGATTCGTTTTAGACCTTCCGCGCATCCATCATGCGCTCGATGATAGGTTGCAGGATGACCTCCATCGCGAAGCCCATCTTGCCGCCCGGCACCACCATGCTATTGCGGCGCGACATGAAGGAATCGTGGATCATGGCAAGGAGATAGGGAAAGTCGACTTGCAGTTTTTCCGGATCCTTGAAACGGATGATGACGAAGCTTTCGTCGGGCGTCGGGATATCGCGCGCGATGAACGGATTGGAGGTATCCACCGTGGGCACACGCTGAAAGTTGATGTCGGTCAGCGAAAACTGCGGCGTGATATGCCGGATATAGTCCGGCATCCGGCGCATGATGGTGTCGACGATCGCCTCGGCGGAATAACCGCGCTCCAGATTATCGCGCTGGATCTTCTGGATCCATTCCAGGTTGACGATGGGAACCACGCCGACGCCCAGATCCACATGCTGGGCAACATTGGCATCTTCGGTCACCACCAGGCCGTGCAGGCCCTCGTAGAACAGCAGATCGGTGTTGGGCGGGAGATCTTCCCAAGGCGTGAACTGCCCGGCAGAAAGATCGGTGCCGAGACGGGCATTCAGTTGCATCGCCTCGTCATCGCTGTGGATGTAGTAACGCTTTTTCCCGTTACCGCGCTCGCCGTAATCGTGGAAAAGTTCCGCGAGCAGGTCGAAGCGATTCGCCTCGGGACCGAAATGGCTGAGATTGACGTGCTTTTCGGCGGCCTGCGCCATCTCGGCCTTCATCTCCGCGCGGTTATAGCGATGAAAGCTGTCGCCCTCGATCACGGCGGCGCTGATGCCGTCGCGATAAAAGATGTGTTCGAACGCGCGCTTCACGGTCGTGGTGCCCGCGCCGGAGGATCCGGTGACGGCGACAATCGGATGTTTCTTGGACATGAGTCTCTCCCCGTTTTCTTCGTGATCTTCGCATCCGGGTCCATAACCCGAGAACCAGTGCGAAATGATGCGCTAATATACCATGAGAGGGATCTTCCATCGTGACGCGAGAAGGTATTCGGCGGCGCCTCGAAGCGGATTTTTCAATTCCCCTTATGGGCTACTCCTGACAGGATCTTCGCAACGTCGCGTTCGACATCCAGGCTCAGTCGTCGTACTGTTACTCATGATCGTCAACGCCAGGCGCGTTTCGATCCCCACTCGCGCGGCTAATTCAGCCCCGGATCTCGCGGTCTGGGCCATCCGGAATTGGAATGGAGTCACAGAACGAATGAATGGATGGGGAGCGCGGTTTCGCGAGCGTCTCGGCGTATCGCCCGAGTTACAAAAAAACCCGGAATTTCAATCGGCGACCGTCCGGATCACGGCCTGTCTGTTCGGCGCGCTCTATATCGGACTCGGTGCCTGGACCGATTATTACCGAGTCGATATCCCCAATTATCTGACCCTGTTCGCGCTGTACCTGATCTCGAATCTCCTGTTTCTGATCAGCGTGGCCCGTCGTCCCGTCTGGCCGGCCCGGTGTTTTCTGGCGCTCAGTCTCGACATCATCGCGGTCAGCCTCGCCATTTTTCTCACCCGCGAGGCGATCAGCCCCTTTTACCTGCTCTATATCCTGATCTTCATCTCCGCCGGCACCCGCTTCGGCAAGCTGCATCTGATCGTCGCCGCGGTGGTGGCGGTCGTCGCCTATAACTTCGTCCTGATCGAACTGGACGAATGGCGCCGGCACACCTTCGAGGCCGCCTTTTTTCTGCTCCTGCTGGTGCTCTTGCCGCTCTACCAGGCGTCATTGCTGCGCCAGGTGCAACAGGCGCGCGAGGATGCCGTGCGCGCGAACCAGGCCAAGGGGGATTTTCTGGCCTTCATGACGCATGAGCTACGCACGCCGCTCACCGGCGTGATCGGCATGGCCACGCTACTCAAGGGTACCCAACTCGACCTGGAACAACGCGATTATGTCGACTCGATCACGAGTTCAGCCCAGGCACTGAACAGTCTGATCGGCGATATCCTGGATTTTTCCAAGATCGACGCCCGCAAGCTGACGCTCGAATGCATTCCATTCGACCCGCGCGCCATGTTGCGAAACGTCTGCGAAATCCTGGTGGGTCTCGCGCTGTCGAAGAACCTGGAACTCATCTGCCAGGTCGACCCCGATGTCCCCGGCCAGGCCACCGGCGATCCATTGCGGGTCCGTCAGATCCTGTTCAATTTGATCGGCAACGCGATCAAATTCACGGAACAGGGCCAGGTCTCGCTGCGGGTCGGCGCCCGAGCGCCGGACGCGACGCTCTCGCGTCCCTATCTGCTGCTGGAGATCGCGGACACCGGCATCGGCATCCCGCAAGACAAACTCCCCACCCTGTTCGAGAGCTTTCGTCAGGCCGACGACTCCACGACCCGCCGCTTTGGCGGCTCAGGCCTGGGCACGACCATCGCCCGCGAGTTAACCCTGCTCATGGGAGGGACCATCACGGTCGAGAGCGAGGAAGGCCGGGGCAGTTGCTTTCGGGTCAGTCTCCCCCTGCTCGGCGACGGCGCTCTCCCCTCCCCCACGCCATCGGCGGCCAGACTGCGCGGACTGCGCGTGCTGGCGATCGAGTCCAATCCGATGCAACGCGCGCTGATTGGCGCGATTCTAGAGCGCGAAGCGGCCATCGTTCGCTGCGTGGCGGGAATCCAGGACATCGATGCGTCCAGCCCCATGGACACCATTCCGGGCGAGCGCGACATCGCCCTGGCGATCCTCTCCGATGTCCCGGCGGTCCATAACCTGGGGCACGCACTGGCCAACCTCCGGGAGTCCATCGGCGAGCATCCGCCCTGTCTCCTGCTGAGCTATCCGGGGCACCAGTTGATCGCGCCGCCGCCGGGCGTGGCCTGTCTGAATAAACCGTTTTTGGCCGAGGATCTGGTGGACGCCATTGAGTCCCTGCTCGGTCGCGCGCCGGCGGATGTCGCGACACGGGCACGCCAGGATGAATCCGTGTCTGCCCCAAGCGAAAACCCGCCTTCGGCGCGGCCGATTCGCGTCCTGGTCGCTGAGGACAATGAGATTGCGGCAAAGGTCATCACCACCTTTCTGACCAAGATGGGATTCGCGAACCAGCGTTTTCGCGATGGCGAGGCCGCGCTGACGGCGGCCCTGAACGGCGGCTATCAGATCGCCATCGTCGATTTTCATATGCCGAAGCTCGATGGCATCGGCTTCGCGAAGCGATATCGGACACTTGCTCCGGAGTATCCATTGCCGATCGTCGCGCTGACGGCCACCGCGGCGGCGGATGTCAGGCAAGCCTGTTTCGACGCGGGCATGGATGGATTTCTCGCCAAGCCGGTCAATCCGGATGAATTACGCCAGACCGTGGAGCGTCTGGCGCTTCCGCAGCCGCCAATGGCAGCGTGAGTTCGATACGAACCCGGCTGGCAAGTGACGATATAGCCGTCCAAACTGATATCCATATATCAAAATCTGCGCCGGCGAGAAGCCGGCGCCACGATTTCTGTCCGACAATCGCATCGAATGGCGCAGGAATCATGATCTCTTCGGCTCACTGCCATGAAATTAAGGATTTCCCGTTCGTCCCGAAGCTCTCGACACGCTGGAGGATTTCCCGTTCGTCCTGAGGCTCTCGAAGGATGAACGGGAAATCCGAGACTCGGCGTCTGAAGCCGTTCGTGGTTCGAGAACCTCACCACGAACGGCTTCAAAAGCAGTCACCACGAACGGCTTCAAAGCAGTCACCACGAACGGCTTCAATGACACCACGGCTCATACCGTGACGTGCAAACCGAGAATTGCTGTTCACGGAGTCGGCGGCTTGATCTTTTCCAACACTTGGGCGACGGCGCGGTCGGTGAGCGGATTTTGACTGAGCAGGCGTGCGGTTCCCTTGCGCAAGTGTTCGGCAAGACTCGTCGCCGCGAGAGTCATGGCGTTTTCGCCTTGACGGTTGGTGAACAAATAGACACGCTTGAACTCGCTGACCCAGTTCAGCCGGAGCGTGTTGCGGGTACCGCGGAAGCTCTGGAATTCGATCCAGGCGCCAACTTCGAGTGCCTGGACCAGCCGCAGATGACGATCCTCCGTACCTTCGGGGGGCGCCTGAGCAGAGGCAGGCGGCGGTTGAACGACGCTGTCGGTCATCCCGGTCTCGCCCGGCCAGGGAAGGGGCTGCGACGATAACGCCTGACCCTCGGAAGGCCCGGCGTCGGGCGCGGGATCATTGCGCAGGGCCGCCATGTGCAGACGGATCAACTCGCTGAAGAAGTCGTCCCAGGCGCCATCCAACTGAACCCGTTCGAGACCCTGGCGCAGCCGTTTGAGCAGGTCGGGCAGGAGGGCCAGCAGCCGGTCGCGCTCCTGAGCGCCGCTCTTCGACTCCACGCTCCAGATCAATTCATCCATCAGACGAATGGCCTCGGCCCACTCCGCGCCGGTGTCCCCGGCACGGATGAAGATCGCCGTCAGTACCTGGCGCCAATGGCGCTCCAGAAACGCCACGATCAACCGCGGAATCTGGCTCCGCTGGACGCGCGGCGCGATGGCCTCGTTGACCCGGCTCGCCGCGATCTCCGAACGCTCGTCATGTTCGAGCTTGGCGACCTGTTGAGTGGCCTTGCCCTGGGCGCGGCCATCCTCGTCCTGCAGAAACTCCTCCAGTTTCTGGACCTGAGTCGCGAAAATCTGGATATCCGAGTCAAAGCCGCTGACTACGCTCTCGACAATGGCGTGGATCTTTTGGGTCAATCGCGGTTCGTCGTGTTCGCCGCGGCCAATCCCGGAATTGGCGATAACGTCGAGCAGATGGCGGGCAGGATGCTTGCGGTCGGAGAAAAAGCTCTTGTCGAGAAGCGCGACCTTGAGCACCGGAATCTGCAATTTCGCAATCTCGGCGCGCATGGTGGCGGAGAGATCGGGGTCGTTGAAGATCGCGTCGAAGAGCATCGAAACGATGTCGATGGTCATGGCATCCATGGGATGCGACCAATTGGCCATCGGCGTCGAGCGAATCTGCCGCAGGACATTGCCGCGGTCGGGATCGATCCTGACCGCCCCCAGCCCTGGCATGGATTGGGGGTCCGCCTGACCGCGCTGCAGACCGCTGAGCGCATCGACCAATTGATGAACGCTGACGTTCGCGGACGGCGACGGTCCAAGACCCGCGCTCGGAGCCGACGGCCATCCGGTATTGGCTGGCGCGTGGAGCGGATTCGCCGTCTGGATCGCCTGCAGCAGCTGACTGAAGATATCCTGTTGGACATTGGCCGACGCGGCGCCATAGGACGCCGAACCCTGGCCGAGCGACGCGCCCCGATACGGCTCGGCGGAACCGCCAGAGGCCATGCCGGAACCGCCCGGCTGACCTGCGGACGGAGCGTCCGAAAGCGACTGGGGAGCGCCCAGCGGGATGGTCGGCAGAATGCCCGACTGCGCCAGATGGCGGTTGAGATCGGCATAGAGACCGGGAAGTTCGTTGGCCGTCTGGCGCTCGAAGGACTGGAGCAGCGCCAGCGAAAGCTCGCGGTCGACATCCATCTCGGTCAATGCCTGGAGCATGGCGCTGAACAGATGGCCTGGATACAGTGGGTTTTCGTCCTGCCCGATGCGCTGCAAACGCAGCAGAACGGCGAGACGACGGTCGAGCGCGACGAGTTGCTGGGAGCAATTGAAGGCGGCGCGCGTGGACACCTTTCCGATGGCCAGATCCTGCTCGAACTCCTCGGTATCGATAAGCTGAAGTTCGTCAAGCCCGCGCGGACTGGAGCGGGGACGCTCACCGCCCAATCCGGCCACGCTGGCGTCGAAGGCGGCGACATAGATCTTCTGAAACCGATCCAGCAGGGGTTGGGCGCGATTGGCGATAAAGTGCATGGCGGCGAAGCAGATCTGCTGCTGCTCCAGGTTGATGGCGCGATCCGCCAGGCCCAGAAATTCGTCGTTCGCACGTCCGAGATGCTTGACAAAGACCGCGATGACGCCCTGCGCCAGTCGGTCGCGGCAGGTCGCGAGGATGGACCGCGCATCCTCCGGCATCGCCGTTGGCATCTCTTTGGGCAAAGAGTTGTCATGGGCTCCAAATGGGATGACATTCGACATCGGTGTCTCGGCCATGGGTCGATGATCTTCGATTTCAGCAAATTGCCGGGAATGCATGCCAGGGTGTCTCACGCGGGGCGAACGGGCAGGCGGCTGGGTGCATCCACCTGACCGAGCGTCGGGGGCGATGAGTCATCGGCGGCGTTCCTGAGCCAGAGTATAGGAGGCCGTGCCGGCGGCGAATGCCAACCCAATAACATTCCTCGCGGTCCGCGCCTACTCCACCGTGACCGATTTCGCAAGATTGCGCGGCTGGTCGACATCCGTGCCCTTGAGCACGGCAACATGATAGGCCAGAAGCTGAAGCGGCACCGTGAACACCACGGGGTCGATCAGGTCGTCGGTCTCGGGCAGGCGGATCACGGTGACCCCGTCGCCCTCCTCCATGGGCACCTGAAAATCCGCGAAGACATAGAGTTGGCCGCCACGGGCGCGCACCTCCTCCAGATTGGATTTCAGTTTCTCCAGCAGGGCATTGTTCGGCGCGACGACGACAACCGGCATGTCTTCGTCGATCAGCGCCAGCGGGCCATGCTTGAGTTCGCCGGCCGGATAGGCCTCGGCGTGGATATAGGAGATTTCCTTGAGCTTGAGCGCCCCCTCCATGGCGATGGGATATTGTTCGCCACGCCCCAGAAACAGGGTGTGATGCTTGTCGACGAATTGCTCGGCCAGCGCCGCGATGCGGTCGTCGAGCGCCAGCACCTCTTCGATCTTCCCCGGCAAGGCACGCAGCAGCGCCACGACCCGAGCCTCGCCCACCTCATCGAGACGCTGGAAACGCCCTAACACAGCTGTCAGCAACAGCAAGGCCACGAGTTGAGTCGTGAAGGCCTTGGTGGAGGCGACACCGATTTCCGGCCCCGCATGCGTCAGCAGCACCAGATCGGATTCGCGCACCAGCGAGCTTTCGGGCACGTTACAGATGGCGAGCGTGGTGTCATAACCGGACGCCTTGGCGAGACGCAACGCCGCCAGCGTGTCGGCCGTTTCGCCGGACTGGGAGATGGTCACGAACAGCGCATGCTGGGGGACGACATGCGCGCGATAGCGATATTCGCTCGCGACCTCCACCCGACAGGGCAGCCCGGCGATGGCCTCCATCCAATAACTGGCCACGAGCGCGGCATGATAACTGGTGCCGCAGGCCACGATGGTGACCGCCTCGATGGCGCTGAACAGCTCGGCGGCCTGATTGCCGAAGGCTTCCGGCAGCACCCGATTGCCGACCAGCCGACCCTGCAGGGTGTCGGCGATGGCGCGCGGCTGCTCGAAGATTTCCTTGAGCATGAAATGCCGGTATTCCCCCCGCTCGGCGGACTCCGCCGCGACCGAGGAGGTCTTGACCGGGCGCTCGACCGGCAGCCCGTCGCGGTCCCAGATACGGACCCGTTCGCGCGTCAGTTCGGCGATGTCGCCTTCTTCCAGAAAGATAAAGCGATTGGTGACCGGCAGCAGGGCGAACACATCGGAGGCGATGAAATGCTCGCCGAAGCCGACCCCGATCACCAATGGGCTACCCTGCCGGGCGGCGACCAGATGGTCCGGATCCTGGATGTCGATGACGCCCAGCGCATAGGCGCCGCGCAGACGGACCGTCGCCTGACGAACCGCGTCGATCAGCGTGTGTCCGGCGATGAGTTCATCGTAAAGCGCGTGCACCACCACCTCGGTATCCGTCTCGGAGGTGAAGCGGTGCCCCGCCGCGCGTTGCTCCCGACGCAGAATCTCGTGATTCTCGATAATCCCGTTATGGACCAGCACGCAGCGGTCGCGGCAGATATGCGGATGCGCGTTATGGGTTGCCGGTTCGCCATGGGTGGCCCAGCGCGTGTGGGCGATGCCCAGCGTTCCGGGCAGCGGCTGGGCGGCGACCTCCTCGCTCAAGCGGGCGACCTTGCCGAGGGTGCGGGCACGGTTGAGCGTACCCACGGGATCGAGCACCGCGATCCCAGCGGAGTCGTAACCGCGATATTCGAGGCGCCGCAGACCTTCGAGCAGGATGGCCGCGACCGGACGTTGCGCAATAGCGCCGACGATTCCGCACATGGTATTGGGTCTCCCTAATGTTGCGAGAGGGGGGCGAGAGGCGATTTCCTGGAACAAGCACGCCAACTGGAATCCGTTCGCGGTGCACCCTTCGACGAATTCAGCACTTCGACGAACTCAGGACTCGGAACGCACGGAAACTCGGTCGAGTTCTTCCCGGAAATCGCCATCGGGTCAAGGACGACGGGCACTGGCTTGGACGCCGTCGAGTTTACCCGAAACCGCCTCGGTCATGCTGGACGCGCATGCCGTCGTCAGATTCCGGCACCGCGTCTCGCGCACGAAGAGAGCCGCCGCCAGACCCAGCAGGGCGAAACCGCTGGAAAGCCACAGGCCGTGGCGATAATCGCTCAGGGCGTACTGACGGACCCCATCGACCAGCGCGCCGTCCCAGGTGAGATCCAGCGTCCAGCCGAAAGCCGGCTGCAAAATCGCCGCCCCAAGAAAGAGCCCGGTGTTGACCAGCGCGATGGCCATGCCCGCCACGCCGGGCGGCACCACCTCCTTGGCCGCGGCATAGCCCACCACGAACCCGCCAGCGGCGAAACCGAGCAGCGCATAGAGCGTCAACCCGCTCCAGCCCGGCCCCCAGGGCAGTAGAATCAGCGCCAGCCAGACCAGCACCGAGAGCCCGCTAGCCCCGACGATGACCGGCTTGCGCCGACCCAGATGGTCCGACAGCCAACCCATGACGAAGCAGCCAAGCGCGAAACCGGTCAGGGCGGCGGTGGTATAGAGCGACGCCTCGGTCCGCGCCAGCCCGAAACCGTCGCGCATCAGCGGCACGCCCCAGAGTCCGGCGAAGGCGAAGAGGCTGCCGGTGACTCCGAACATCATAAAGAAGCTGGGCCAGACCGCGCGCGTGGCAAAGACCCCGCGCAGATCGTGCAGCCAGTGACGATGGCGCGCGGGATGTGCCGGCAATCCCTCCAACTCGCGCACCGAGGGCAGACCCGCGTCCTCCGGCCGGCTGCGCACGAATAGCGCGGTCAGCAGCGCGATGAGCACGGACAGGATACCGATCCCGACGAAAACATGACGCCAGGAGGCGGCGACGAGCAGGACCGCCAGCGGACCGGCGGCCAGGATGGAGCCGATGTTGCCGAGCAGGAGCGTCAGCCCGCTGATCGCGCCGTAGGAGCGTTCGCTGAACCATTGGGTGTTGGAGCGCATGAGTCCGACGAAGACCACCGAGACCCCGAGCCCGACCAGAAAGCGGCCGGTCGCGGCGGCATCGAAGGTCTCGGCGACCCCGAACAGGATCGAACCGGCCCCCGCCACCAGACAGCCCAGCGCCACCCCGACGCGCGTCCCCAGGGTATCCGCCAGCACCCCGGCGGGGATCTGCATGGCGGTGTAGATGTAGTAATACATCGCCGCCAGCGAACCGAGCGCCGCCCCGCTGGTCTGGAAGCTGGCCATCAGATCCGCCGCCACCACGCCCGGCGCCATGCGGTGAAAATACACCGTCATATAGGCCAGGATCAGGATGGCGAAGATGCTCCAGCGCAGACGCCGGAAGCGTCTCGAGTCGGCGGATTCGATAGGCATGACGGGCCTCTGGTCTGGACCGGGAGGTACGCCCGCCCGCCAGCGGTTTTTGGATGGCGCTATGTTACACGACGCCGCCTGCCTGAAGCCGTTCGTGGTGAGATCCTGAAGCCGTTCGTGGTGAGGCCCTGAAGCCGTTCGTGGTGAAGCCCTGAAGCCGTTCGTGGTGAGGCCCTGAAGCCGTTCGTGGTGAGGCCCTCGAACCACGAACGGCTTCGCACGCCCAGCGTCCCAGATTTCCCGTCCGTCCTTCGACCCTTCGACAAGCCTGTCCTGAGCGAAGCCGAAGGGCTCAGGACTCAGGACGAACGGGAAATCCTCCGAGCGTTTGACCGACCGACCGACCGCCCACCGCCCCCTGCCTGAAGCCGTTCGTGGTGAGTTTGTCGAACCATGAACGGCTTCAGGCGCCGAGGCCCGGATTTCCCGTCCGTCCCATTCGACTGGGCTCATGACAGGCTTCGACCCTTCGACCCTTCGACAAGCCTGTCCTGAGCGAAGCCGAAGGGCTCAGGACTCAGGACTCAGGACTCAGGACTCAGGACTCAGGACTCAGGACTCAAGACTCAAGACTCAAGACTCAGGACGAACGGGAAATCCTCCGAGCGTTTCGATAACCCTACCGCACCTCGGTTGTAGCAAGAAAGCGCGTGGCGTATTCTCCTGAGGCGATTTTTGGGAAAGCCATAACCGGATTGCCTCGGTTCGCGGCGACATTGCTGGCGCTCGCGGCGACCCTGCAGCCATTCGTGGCGACATTGAAACCGTTCGTGGTGAGTCCTGAGCCCTTCGGCTTCGCTCAGGACAGGCTTGTCGAAGGGTCGAACCATGAACAGCTTCCATGTCACCCCCAGGAGCGCGATCGACCGGAAATCGCCCAGGAACCCGACCGACCTCACCCCTGTCTCCAAACCGCCCCGTATCTGACGAGACCGCATGACTGAATACGCGCTCATCCTGGTCGGCACAGTCCTGGTCAACAACTTCGTGCTGGTCAAATTTCTCGGGCTCTGCCCCTTCATGGGCGTCTCCAAGAAACTGGAAACCGCCACCGGGATGGGACTGGCGACGACCTTCGTGATGACCCTCTCCTCGTTCATCGCCTGGCTGGTCGATCGCTACCTGCTCGTCCCGCTCGACATCGAATATCTGCGCACCATCGCCTTCATCCTGGTCATCGCCGCCGTGGTCCAATTCACCGAGACGGTCATGCGCAAGACCAGCCCGATGCTCTATCAGGTGCTGGGCATCTTTTTGCCGCTGATCACGACCAACTGCGCCGTGCTCGGCGTCGCGCTGCTGAATCAGCAGTCGGAACACACCCTGGTCGAGGCGCTCCTGTCCGGTTTCGGCGCCGCCGTGGGCTTCTCGCTGGTGCTGACCCTGTTTGCCGGAATCCGCGAACGGGTCGCCGTCGCGGATGTGCCCGAACCCTTCCAGGGCAGCGCCATCGCCTTGATCACCGCCGGTCTGATGTCGCTCGCCTTCATGGGCTTCGCCGGACTGGTCGCGAACTGAGCCGCGCCCGGATGCTGACCGCCATCCTCGCCATCGCCGCGCTTGCCGTCGTCTTCGGGGTTCTGCTCGGATATTCGGCGATCCGTTTTCAGGTCGCGGGCAATCCCATCGCCGATCAGATCGACAAGCTGCTGCCCCAGACCCAATGCGGACAATGCGGCTATCCCGGCTGTCGCCCCTACGCGGAGGCGATCGCCCGGGGCGAGGCCGATCTCAATCTCTGCCTGCCCGGCGGCGAGGCAACGACACTGGCGCTGGCGGACCTGCTCGGACGCGAGGCGGTCGCCCCCAGCACCCGGAAGAAACACCCGGCCGTCGCGGTCATCGATCCGCAATCCTGCATCGGCTGCACGCTCTGTCTCCAGACCTGTCCGGTGGACGCCATCATTGGCGCGGCCAAGCAGCTGCATGGCGTCCTCGCCTCCGAGTGCACGGGCTGCGAACTCTGCCTGCCGCCCTGCCCGGTGAACTGCATCCGCATGGTTCCGGTGTCCGAGGATATCCCCCATTGGCGCTGGCCCTATCCCGGCGAACCGCCCGATGTGGAATCCGACGCGCAACCCGAACGGCGGGAGGCTGCCTGATGGCTCTCGCGCGCCTGCGCTCCGTGCCTTGGTTCGGCGCCAACCGCCGGCTCTGGACCTTCCATGGCGGCATCCATATCCCGGACGAAAAGGCGCTGTCGAATGCCGCGCCGGTCGAGCTTGCGCCACTACCCCGGTTTCTCGTCATCCCGCTGCAACAGCATCTTGGCGCCCCGGCCCGCCCCCTGGTTGGCGTCGGCGAGCGTGTGTTTAAGGGCCAGACCATCGCCGAAGCCAACGGCTACATCAGCGCCCCGGTGCATGCGTCGAGTTCGGGCATCCTGATCGCGATCGAGGAACGTCCGGTCGCGCATCCCTCGGGGCTCTCCGCCCTGTGCGCGGTGATCGAGACCGATGGCGAGGACACCTGGGCCGAGCTTCCGCCGCCCCTGCCCGACTACCCCCGGCTCGATCCGCAAATCGTGCGCGAGCGCATCCGCTGGGCCGGCGTGGTCGGCATGGGCGGCGCGACCTTCCCGACCCACGTCAAGCTCAGCCCCGGAACCGACCGCGAGATCCAGACCCTGATCCTCAACGGTGCCGAGTGCGAGCCCTATATCACCTGCGATGACCGCCTGATGCGCGAGCATGGCCATCGGATCCTGGAGGGCGCGCGGATCATGCGTCATCTGCTCGGAGCCGCGCGGGTGTTGATCGGGATCGAGGACAACAAACCGGAGGCCATCGCGGCCCTGCGCGACGCCCTCTCCGAGACGGATCTGCGCGACGCCACCGAGGTCGTCCCCATCCCCACGCTTTATCCGAGCGGCGGCGAGAAGCAGCTCATCCGCATCCTGACCGGCCGCGAGGTACCGACCCAGGGACTTCCGGCGCACATCGGGATGGTCTGCCAGAACGTCGCCTCGGCGGCGGCGGTCGCCGACGCGGTACTGGAAGGGCGCCCGCTGATCTCGCGGATCGTCACCGTGACGGGTCGGGCCATCGCCGCCCCGCGTAACCTGGAGGTCCGCATCGGCACGCCCGCCAGCGCATTGATCGCGCACTGCGGCGGCTACCGCGAGACACCTCGCAAACTGATTTGCGGCGGCCCCATGATGGGCTTCGCGCTGAGTCATCCCGAGGCTCCCCTGACCAAGGGAACCAACTGTCTGCTGGCCCTGACCGCCGCCGAGAGCCCCGATCCTGGCCCCCCGCTGGCCTGCATCCGCTGCGGTCGCTGCGCCGATGTCTGCCCGGCCAAGTTGTTGCCTCAACAGTTATATTGGCACGCCCGCGCCAAGGATCTCGACCGCGTCCAGGACTACAACCTGTTCGACTGCATCGAGTGCGGCTGCTGCGCCCAGGTCTGCCCGAGTCACATCCCGCTGGTCCAGTATTACCGCTACGCCAAGACCGAGGTGTATGCGCGCGAGCAGGAAAAACGCAAGGCCGAACAGGCCCGCGCCCGTCACGAGGCCAAACAGGCGCGACTGGAACGGCAGGAACACGAGCGCCAAGACCGTCTGCGCAGGCAGAAAGCGGCGCTTGAAGCCAAGCCGTCGCCGGACGCGGCTAGCGAGGATCCGCGCAAGGCCATGATCGAAGCCGCCCGCCAGCGGGTTGCGGCGAAGAAGGCCGCCACGCCGGGGGATTAAGGGGCAAGGGGCAAGGGGCAAGGGGCAAGGGGCAAGGGGCAAGGGGCAAGGGGCAAGGGTTTGAACCTGAAACCGTTCGTAGTTCGTAGTTCCCCTGAAGCCGTTCGTGGTGTGCCTGAAACCGTTCGTGGTATGCCTGAAGCCGTTCGTGGTGTGCCTGAAGCCGTGTGCCTGAAGCCGTTCGTGGTATGCCTGAAGCCGTGTGCCTGAAGCCGTGTGCCTGAAGCCGTTCGTGGTGTGCCTGAAGCCGTTCGTGGTGTGCCTGAAGCCGTTCGTGGTGTGCCTGAAGCCGTTCGTGGTGAGGCTCTCGAACCATGAACGGCTTCATGCGCCGAGGCCCAGGATTTCCCGCCCGTCCTTCGACCCTTCGACAAGCTCAGGACTCAGGACGAACGGGAAATCCTACGGATGTTTTTCTGGCGGACTGGTTGGCTGGCTTGAAGCCCGCGCCGAGGCTCGCCTGAAACCGTTCGTGGCGCCCCCGAAACCGTTCGTGGTATGCCTGAAGCCGTTCGTGGTGTGCCTGAAGCCGTTTGTGGTATGCCTGAAGCCGTTTGTGGTATGCCTGAAGCCGTTTGTGGTATGCCTGAAGCCGTTCGTGGTATGCCTGAAGTAGTTCATGGTATGCCTGAAGCCGTTTGTGGTATGCCTGAAGCCGTTCGTGGTATGCCTGAAGCCGTTCGTGGTGAGGCTCTCGAACCATGAACGGCTTCACGCGCCGAGGCCCGGATTTCCCGCCCGTCCTTCGATAAACTCAGGACGAACGGGAAATCCTACGGATGTTTTTCTGGCGGACTGGTTGGCTGGCTTGAAGCCCGCGCCGAGGCTCGCCTGAAACCGTTCGTGGCGCCCCCGAAACCGTTCGTGGTATGCCTGAAGCCGTTCGTGGTATGCCTGAAGCCGTTTGTGGTATGCCTGAAGCCGTTCGTGGTATGCCTGAAGCCGTTCGTGGTATGCCTGAAGCCGTTCGTGGTGAGGCTCTCGAACCATGAACGGCTTCACGCGCCGAGACCCGGATTTCCCGCCCGTCCTTCGATAAACTCAGGACGAACGGGAAATCCTTCGGACGTCAGGACGAACGGGAAATCCTTCGGACGTTCGGCGATCTGATCAAGGCCGACAACTGAACACTGAAAACGACCAACTCCCAAAAAACCAAATGAAACCCGCCATCGCCTCTTCCCCCCATGTCCCCCGCGTCAACCGGGTCGACCGCGTCATGCTGGACGTGCTGCTGGCGCTGGTGCCGGGTATCCTGGCCATGACCTGGTATTTCGGCTGGGGCCTGCCGATCAACATCGCGCTGGCCGTCACCTTCGCCGTCCTCGCCGAAGCCGCGGTGATGACCGCGCGCGGACGTCCTGCCCTGCCCGCCATCGGCGATCTCAGCGCCGTGGTCACCGCCGTGCTCTTCGCCATCTCGGTGCCGCCCACCCTGCCCTGGTGGCTGACCCTGATCGGGATGCTGTTCGCGATCGTGCTGGTCAAGCAACTCTACGGCGGCATCGGCTACAACCCCTTCAATCCCGCCATGGCGGCCTATGTGTTCCTGCTGATCTCCTATCCGGTCGCCATGACCGCCTGGACCGCGCCCAACCTCTTGGCCGAACATACGTTTTCGTTCCTGGAATCACTGCGGCTGATCCTGGACGGCAGCCCGCCGGCTGGACTGACCTGGGACGCCATCACCTCGGCGACGCCGCTCGACGAGATGCGCGGCAAACTCGATCTCGGCATGACGATCGACGCGATTCGCCAAAGCCCGCTGTGGGGCGATTTCGGCGGTCGCGGCTGGGAGTGGGTCGCCAACGGGTTCCTGCTCGGCGGGCTCTATCTGCTGTGGCGGCGGATCGTTCCCTGGCAGATCCCGGTGTCGATGCTGCTCGCCCTGACGGTCTGCGCCGGACTCTTCTGGCTCGTCGATCCGCAAACGCATCCCTCTCCGGCCTTCCATCTCTTCAGCGGCGCGGCCATTCTGGGCGCCTTCTTCATCGCCACCGACCCGGTCACCGCCTGCACCACCCGCAAGGGCCAACTGATCTTCGGGGCGAGCATCGGCGCGCTCCTCTTTATCATCCGCACCTGGGGCGGCTATCCGGACGCCGTGGCCTTCGCGGTCCTGTTGATGAACATCGCCGCCCCGACCATCGACTACTACACGCAACCCCGTGTCTTCGGGCACGGCGGAGAACCCCGATGAAGACCCACCCCATTCTGCTCGCCGGCGTCGTGCTCGGCAGTTTCGCCGTCACCGGCGTGGCCCTGGTGTCGGTCACCCACGAGGCCGTCGACGCGCGGATCGCCGGCAACCAGCGCCAGGCCATGGAGCGCAAACTCGCGACCATCCTGCCGGCGGGACAATCGGATAACGATCCGCTGCGCGACACCCTAGAGGTCCAGGCGAAGGATCTTCTGGGCGCCGCCAAGACCCAGATCTATCGCGTGCGCAACGCCGACGCGCCGGTCGCGGTGGTCCTCGAACCCGTGGTTCCCGACGGCTACGCCGGCCCGATCCGGCTGCTGGTCTCGGTGCTGCGCGACGGCTCGCTCGGCGGGGTGCGCGTGCTCTCGCATCACGAAACGCCCGGTCTTGGCGACAAGATCGAAGAGGCCAAATCGGACTGGATTCTGAGCTTCAAGGGCAAATCGCTGACCGATCCGCCCCGCGAACGCTGGGCCGTCAAGCGTGACGGCGGCGCGTTCGACCAGTTCACCGGCGCCACCATCACGCCCCGCTCCATCGTCGGCGCGGTCAAGAACACCCTGCTCTATGTCGAGCGCCAGGGCGACGCGCTCTTCGCCCCCAGCGCGGCCACCGCGCCGACATCACCCTCACCGGAGGAATCCTGATGTCAGACAACAAAGGCTATGACGCCATCCTTGGCGAGGGGCTCTGGGGCAACAACCAGATGCTGGTCGCGCTGCTCGGACTCTGTCCGCTGCTCGCCACCACCACCTCGGCCACCAACGGACTTGGCATGGGCATCGCCACCACCGCCGTCCTGACCTGCTCCAACGGCACCGTCTCGCTCGTCCGCCATCTGGTGCGCCCAGAGGTCCGGATTCCGGTCTTCGTCCTCGTGATCGCCTCCTTCGTCACCCTCGTCGAACTCCTCATGCAGGCGTTTTTCTACGAGCTATATCTGGTGCTAGGGCTTTTTATCTCGCTGATCGTCGTCAACTGCATCATCATCGGCCGCGCCGAATCCTTCGCCTCGAAAAACCGGCTGGACCGCGCCCTGCTCGACGGCCTCGCCGTGGGCCTCGGCGCGACGCTGGTCCTGACGACCCTCGGCGGTCTGCGCGAGCTAGCCGCGCAAGGCACGCTCTTCGACCAGATCCATCTGCTGCTTGGCGAGGGCGCCCGCGGGCTGACGCTACGGCTAGGCGACGACTTTCAGGGCGCCCTGATCGCGATCCTACCGCCCGGCGCCTTCATTGGATTAGGGTTGATGATCGCGTTTAAGAACCTGATCGACCAGCGGCTCAAACGGCGTTCGCGTTCCCGTCCCATTCGACCGGGCTCAATGACAGGCTTCGTCCCCGCCCCCCCCGCCCGCTCGGATTGCCCGCGGGTCAGGAATAGAGCGAATTTCGGAAATCGCTTGATCAGGGGGCAAACCCCGTAGGAGCCCGCTTGCGGGCGACGGGGGATGCGGCCAAGCGATCAGATGCATCGGCGCGTCGGACGGTCGGTCGGTCGGTCGGTCGGTCGGTTGGACGGTGGATTTCCCGTTCGTCCTGAGGCTCTCGAAGCCTGTCATGAGCCCGGTCGAATGGGACGGACGGGAAATCCGGGCCTCGGCGCGTGAAGCCGCTCGTGGTTCGAGAGCCTCACCACGAACGGCTTCAAATTCGTCCTGATGCGCTCGAAGGATGGGACGGTGAGATGGCAGGAGGATTTCCCGTTCGTCCTGAGGCTCTCGAAGGACGGACGGGAAATCCAGGACGCTGGCGCGCGAAGCCGTTCGTGGTTCGAGGGCCTCACCACGAACGGCTTCTAGCCCTCACCACGAACACCTTCATCTGCCGCGCCGCGCTTCCAATAACCCCAAAAAAACTCCTATTCCTCCTTCAACCCCAACGCGATGCGATCGGTAATCGGCCGGATCAGATACTCGAAAAACGTCCGCTCGCCGGTCTTGATCATCACATCCGCCGGCATCCCCGGTAGCAGCGTCAGCCCGCGCAAGGTTTCCATCCCCTCCGGCGTCACCTGAATCCGCGCCAGATAATAGGGCATGCCCGTCTGCGGATCGGTCAGCCGGTCGCCCGAGATCGTCTGCACCGTCCCGAACACCGTCGGCGTCACCCGCGCATTGAACGCCGAAAACCGAATCTCCGCCTTCAGCCCCGGAATCACCTGATCGATATCCTGCGGCTGCACCCGCGTCTCGACGATCAGCGGCTCGCCCTCCGGAATAAGATCCAGAATCGGATCGCCAGGACGCAGCACCCCGCCCACCGTATGGATCTTCATCCCCACCACCGCCCCACTCGTCGGGGCCAGCACCACGGTGCGATCCAGCGCGCTTTCCAGGGCGCGCATCCGCTCGCGCAGATCCGACAGCTCGGTCTGATCCGCGCGCAGTTGCTCCACCACCTCGCTCGTGAACACGCGGCGCACCTGAGCGATCTGCAATTGCGTCTCGCCGATCTTCACCCGCGACGCGGCGATCGACGACAGATGTTCCGCCCGTTCGCCCTCCAGCTCGGCCGCCAGACGTTCCCACTCGCGCAAGCGGCTCTTATCGCCCAGCCCCTTCGCGAACAGCGACTTCAGACCGTCGATCTCCTCCTGATACAACCCGATCCGTTTCGCCTTGCTCGCTGCCAGGCTTTCCAGACCGCGGATCTGCTCCTCCAACTGCTCGACCCGCTGTCCCAACACGCCCACCTCGCCCGCCATTGCCTGATGACGCGCCTGGAAGACCCGCTCCTGACCGGTCATCGCCTCCTCGACCCTGGGGTCATCCTTCGCCGCCAGCAGATCCTCCGGAAAGGCCACCTTCTCGGCCCCATCCCGCTCCGCGATCAAGCGTGCTTCCTCCGCCCGGCGTGCCAGAAACTTCCCGCGCGCGATCTCCAGTTGCGCCCGCGACTCGGTATCGTCGATGCGCAGCAACACCGCGCCCTTCTGGACCGCGTCGCCCTCGCGCACCAGGATCTCGCTCACGATCCCGCCTTCCAGATGCTGCACCGTCTTGCGCGACGACTCCACCGTCACCACCCCAGGCGCCACCGCCGCGCTATCGATCGGCGCGAACGCGGCCCACACCCCGAAACCGCCCAGCCCCGCCAGCAGCACCAGCAAGCCCAGCATACGCTCCGGCCCATCGCTCGTGCGCAGATCGGGAATCGCCGGTTCCGGCGCCAGGGTTTTGGGAACAACGTTAATATCCAAGGCAATGCGCCTCCTGAAAAATCGAAAATTCTGGGTGATACTGCAATCTTGAGCGATCTATTGGGGTGCCGTCGAGCGGGATGACCGAGCGAGGCGTGACACTTCAGCCCAATCGCCGCGCATCATCGCCTCCTTCTTCCGGCGGCTCCACCCTTTGATCCGCCGTTCGCTGGCAAGTGCCTCCAAACGGCTCGGAAAATCTTGCGAAAACACCAGATCGACCGGACGGCGGGAAAAGGTATAGCAACCTGGAATCGCCCCCGTCACATGTTGAGCGATCCGTCTTTCCAATTGATCGGTATGACCGGTGTAATAGCTGCCATCCGCGCATCGGAGAATGTAAACCCAAAAACTCATCGAGCAGCCTCCTTGATTGCGATGTGAAATTGCAGTCAACCAGCCAACCAACTAGCCAGCCAGCAGAACATCCGTAGGATTTCCCGTTCGTCCTGAGGCACTCGAAGGACGGACGGGAAATCCGGGCCTCGGCGCGTGAAGCCGTTCATGGTTCGACAAACTCACCACGAACGGCTTCAGGCAAGCCTTGCACGGGATTCAGACCAGCCAACCAGCCAACCAGCCAACCAGCCAACCAACCAGCCAGCAGAACATCCGTAGGATTTCCCGTTCGTCCTGAGGCACTCGAAGGACGGACGGGAAATCCGGGCCTCGGCGCGTGAAGCCGTTCATGGTTCGACAAACTCACCACGAACGGCTTCAGGCAAGCCTTGCACGGGATTCAGACCAGCCAGCCAACCAGCCAACCAGCCAACCAGCAGAACATCCGTAGGATTTCCCGTTCGTCCTGAGGCACTCGAAGGACGGACGGGAAATCCGGGCCTCGGAGCGTGAAGCCGTTCATGGTTCGACCCTTCGACTCCGCTCAGGGCTCACCACGAACGGCTTCAGGCAAACCAACCAACCTCAAACCCCAAACCCCCTCACCCCACCGCCATACTCGTCCCCGGCACGCTACTCACCGCCGTCGGCCGCGCGAACTGCGGCAACACCTGCTCGCGTGGCGCGAACAAATGCAACATCCCTTCGCGCAACACCAGAATCTTATCCACCCCATTCAACACGCTCGGACGATGCGTGATGATGAACACCGTCGACCCCTCCGACTTCAACTGCGCGATCGCCCGCACCAGCGCCGCCTCGCCCTGCTCGTCCAGATTGGAATTCGGCTCGTCCAGCACCACCAGCACCGGCTGCCCATACATCGCCCGCGCCAAACCGATCCGCTGCCGCTGCCCGCCCGACAGCACCGCCCCGCCCACGCCCACCGGCGTGTCGTAGCCCTTCGGCAGACCCAGAATCATCTCGTGCACCCCCGCACGCTGCGCCGCCGCCACCACCTTCTGCGCATCCACCGTTCCGAAACGCGCGATATTCTCGCTCACCGTCCCGTCGAACAGCTCGATATCCTGCGGCAGATACCCGATGTGCGGCCCCAGATCCTCCCGATTCCAGCGGCTGATCTCCGCCCCATCCAAACGCACCGCGCCCGCCGCGGACGGCCACACCCCCAGCATCACCCGCGCCAGGGTCGACTTGCCCGCCGCGCTCGGCCCGATCACCCCGATCACCTCGCCCGGCTCCACCTCGAAACTGATCCGCTTCAACACCGCCACGTTCGACCCCGGCGGCGCCGCCACCACCTCCTGGAAGCTGACCTGTCCGGTCGGATCCGGCAGGCGCATATTCACCGCCCGCGCCGGCACCGACTGCAACAGATTCCGCAGCCGGTCATAGGCCGTGCGCGCCGTCAAAAACCCTTTCCAGGAATTAATCAGCATATCGATCGGCGCCAGCGCCCGCCCCATCAGGATCGAGCCCGCGATCATCACGCCCGGCGTCACGATCTGCTGAATCGCCAGATAGGCGCCGACGCCCAGAATCAGCGACTGCAGCGTAATCCGAATCGTCTTACTCGCATTGATCAGCAGCCCCGCCCGATCGCTCGCCAGCGACTGCAGTTTCAGCATCGCCACATGCTGCGCCAGCCAGCGCCGATGGACATTGCCCAGCATCCCCATCGACTCCAGCGCCTCCGCGTTGCGCAGATTGCCCTGGAGATAATTATTGCTCGCCACCGCCTGCCGATTCGCCATCGCCAGCGGCTTGCTCGTCGTCAACTCGTTCGCGATCGCCAGCCCGATCAGGATCAGCGCCCCGCCCACCGCCAGCCAGCCGATCATCGGATGCATCAGGAACAGCACCGCCATATAGACCGGAATCCAGGGCGCGTCGAAAAACCCGAACAGCCCATGTCCGGTCAGAAACTGTCGCAGCGCCGTCAGATCCTGGATTGGCTGAATCCCCGTCTGCCCGCCCCCGCGCAGATTCGCATCGAACATCGCCGCGAACAGCCGTCCGTTCAGCGCCATATCCAGCCGCGCGCTCACCCGCACCAGAATCCGCGAGCGCACCAATTCCAGCGCCCCCATCATCGCGTACAGCCCCACCACCAGCAGCGTCAGCACCAGCAGCGTCATCGCGCTCCCGCTCGCCAGCACCCGGTCATAGACCTGCAGCATATACAGCGCCGGCACCAGCAGCAGCAGATTGATGAAGGCGCTGAACAGACCGGTATAAATGAAGGAATTACGGCTCGCCTGCAACACGGCGCGCAGTTCGTCGACAGGACGGGAATGCTTGTTCACGAGGGGATACCAGAGGTTATGTAAAGACAAGCGAGCGCGTTCACGGATTGCGGGCGACCCCGCAACCCGGAGAGGAAAAGGCGGAATCGGCGAAAACCCGCCATCCCAAAGCCAAGCGGCAATCGGCCTCCGTCCCGAGTTTCCTTAAGGGAAGCGTACCGTAAGGAACGGCACGGCACCTGACCGCGCTCACGAATGCCGGGCATCATACCAAAACCCCACGCGCCCGTCAGGGCAAAAGGTGTGCGCCGAGCCGCCCGCCCGTCCGACGCCCTCTGCCCGAAGCCGTTCGTGGCGAGGCCCTCGAACCATGAACGGCTTCACGCGCCGAGGCCCGGATTTCCCGTCCGTCCTTCGACCCTTCGACAAGCTCAGGACTCAGGACGAACGGGAAATCCACCGAGCGTTTGACCGACCGTCCGTCTGACGCCCTCTGCCCAAAGCCGTTCGTGGCGAGCCCAAAGCCGTTCGCGGTGTGCCTGAAGCCGTTCGCGGTGTGCCCAAAGCCGTTCGTGGCGAGCCCAAAGCCGTTCGTGGTGAGTTTGAAGCCGTTCGTGGTGAGGCTCTCGAACCATGAACGGCTTCACGCGCCGAGGCCCAACCACCCGACGAACCGACGCCCTCGCCCAAAGCCATGCGCGGTCTCCCCAAAGCCATGCGCGGTCTCCCCAAAGCCGTTCGCGGTCTCCCCAAAGCCGTTCGTGGTGAGCCTGAAGCCGTTCGTGGTGAGGCCCTCGAACCACGAACGGCTTCACGCGCCGATGCCAGCTATCCCGCCCCCCTCGACAAGCCTGCCTCAGAGGGTGTAGACAAAAATAATTGAGCTGCTATTTGTATACCAGTCTACAACTGAGCTGGTGTGCGCTGATGTCGAAAGCTGGTCGTCCCCCCAAGATTCACGAGGCGGAGCAAGCGGTATTGCGTCAAATTGTCACGGATCGCCCGACCTCCACGCTGTCAGAGATTGCCCGGGAACTCGCGGCACGGACGGGAATCGAGGCTCATGAAGCAACGATTCGCAAGTCCTTGCGGGAGGCGGGCGTCACGCGCCTCCGGGGCGAGAGTGGTCTCGAGGCGCAAGCGCGCGCAACGCCGCGTCGGTATGGGTATACGGATGCGCATCGTCGCCACGACCCCGACCAAAGCTACCCAAGTTGTCTGACCGATGCGGAGTGGGACTTGGTCGCCGCTCTCTTTGAGAGTGCCGGGCGGGCGGGGTCAACCGCCCCGCGTGTCGCGCCGGAGCATCCTGGAGGCGTGTTGCTACGTGGTGCGCACGGGGTGCGCGTGGCGGATGCTGCCGCACGATTTCGCGCCTTGGCAGAATGTCTACAAGACGTTTCGCCGTTGGAGTGCGGCTGGGAAGTTTGAGCAGATGCATGATCGACTGCGGGGGCAATGGCGCGAACGCGAGGGGCGTGAGATCGCGCCGACGGCGGCGGTGCTGGATGCGCAATCGACCCGCGGCTCGCCGCAGGGTGGACCGAGCGGCTTTGATGCGGGCAAGCAGGTCAAGGGGCGCAAGCGCAGCCTGGTGGTCGATACCTTGGGGTTCGTGTTGGCGGTGAGCGTGGTCGCGGCCAATCTTCAGGACCGCGATGCCGCCTCGGGCGCCGTCGCTGACGCGGCCGCCAAGTACCCCCAGATCAACACGCTGTTTGTCGATAGCGCCTACGCCGGTCAATTTGCCCAAACCACCGAGCAGACCCACGCGATCCGCGTGGAAGTCGTGCGCCATCCAGCCAACAAAAGCGTTGGCTCCTGGCACGTGGACGGGGCGCCTGACCGAGTGGTGATCGCCAACGCCGACGGCTTCGTTCCGCTGCCGAAGCGCTGGGTTGTCGAGCGCACCCATGCGTGGAATGAGCGTGCCCGTCGATTGATCATGCATCATGACCGTCTGCCAGCGGTCTCCGAAACCTGGGTTTGGCTGGCGGAGGCGCGCATCCTGCTGCGGCGGTTGACCACAACGGTTTGATTTTGTCTACACCCTCTAAGCGAAGCCAAAAGGTTTTAACAGCTCATTAAAAATCCCATCAAAACCAATTATTTACCGACAAATTACAGCGATTTTCACACGCAATTCAGCGTATCGCCTCGCGCGCCTGCTGCAAACTCCGCGCATGCCGATCGCCCATAAAATCGAACCGCGCCCGCCGCCGGATCAAGCCGATGATCTCGATCGGGCGTGCGGGACGCGGCGGCAGTGTCACAACCAGCCCCTTGCGCCGCTTAGTCAGCCGAGCGTCACGTGGTCGAAAGCGGCGGCGTATCAAGATGACATCACGGTCTTGCGTGTCGAATTCCCCTGGTCTCGCGAGGCCTCAAGCCGGGTGGCGCGCAATGCCATCGACGATCTCGATTCGGCGTTCCAAGGCTTCTTTCGGCGCGTGAAGCGCGGCGTCAGCCGCTTCGATTCGCCGGCCACACCAATCAGCAAGCGCGCCGGGCGCTTCTTCGCCTCCGCCCTGGTCGACACCGAGGCGTACAACCCGCACGCACCGCTGGACCCCTCGGTGGGCGTTGACTTCGGGATCGAGGTTGCATGAACTGTCGGACCAACTGACACGCACCGATCGCGTCATCGCCATCGAAGACCTGATTCAGAGACCCTTGATCCCCGAAAACCCCACAACCACTCCACCCGCCCCCCTCGAACCAAGACCGAGTTCACACATCGACTCTAAGGATTTCCCGCCCATCCCTTGCCCACCTTCCATCCCAACCCTATAATCCAGCCCTTGAAAAAGCCGCCGCGTCCCAGCCACCGCCAGCCAACCTCCCGCACCGGCCATTTGCGATAAAAATACAACAGCATCGCCCTCTGTCCCCGGAGAACGACAGTGCCCACAGGCCAAAAGATGAAGAAATATCATCACGCGCAACACATAACTTGCTTTCTGGCAACACTTGGGTAAAATACCACTCAGGCACGCGCCGTCTCGTAGTGTTTTTTGCCACAGGCTGGCTCCGGAGGCGTCTGCTCGTGGTATTGGCTCAACCAGGCAGTCGCCGACTGCTCACAACCAAGTAGAGACACTCAGTACCCAAATCATGCTTGCATCCGAGTGTTTTCCCTATGCTTACGCTTGTGCACGATCCCGGTTGCTGGTAGCTTCCGGGGACGCCGGCCGACCCGGTCTTCAGGTCTCTTTGTCACCCAACCTTTAAGGAATCCACACCATGGCTCTCCAGACCTTCGACGCAAATTATTACCTGGCCCAGAACGGCGATGTTGCGCAAGCAGTCAACGCCGGGTTCTTCACCGCCGAGCAGCATTACCTGATGTACGGCCAGTTCGAGGGACGCAACCCGAACGCCGTCTTCAATACCGCCGGCTACGTCGCCGCCAACCTCGATGTGGTCGGCGCGGTGCCCTCCGTCTTCAACTCCTATCTCCAGCACTTCGAGCTGTACGGCGTCACCGAGGGCCGCGCGCCCGGTGCCAACACCTTTGACGAAGCCGCCTACCTGGCCGCCAACACCGATGTCGCCGACGCCGTCGCCGCAGGCATCTTCACCAGCGGCTACGAGCACTTCGTCCTCTATGGCCAAGCCGAGGGTCGCCCGAACGGCGTCGTCGACGACGGCACCGGCGGGCAGACCTTCACGCTCACGACCAATCAGGACATCTTTAACGGCGGCGCCAACGCCGATATCATCCGCGGCGTCGCGGGCGTCCAAGTCGGTCAGCAGGACCAGACCACGCTGAATTCCTCCGACATCCTCGACGGCGGCGCGGGCGACGACAGCCTGGTGGTCAACATGACCGGCCCGCAGTACCTGGGCGGCGCCACTGTCAAAAACATCGAAACCCTGCAGATCGGTACCAACCTGGCAAATGATGCCCTGACCGCGTTCGACATGAACGTCAACCAAGGGGCCTTCGAGGTGACGGGCGTCAACACGCTCACCTACGACCAGATCACCACCAACGAGCGTCTGGTGGTACAAAATGTCGTGCCGGTCGCGGCGGGCGGGGTTTCCCCGACGCTGGTGTGGGCCAATGAAGCCGGCTCTGCGGCAGGCACGATCGCAACCACTTATCGTCAAGCGACCATCGCGGGCACCGCCGACAACCAAGCGGTCGAGCTGAGAAACGTGGATGCGGCGCAACCGCTTTCCCAAGGCACCGATGACGGCACCCTGCTGATCGCGGGCGGCATGGAAACGATCACCATCACCTCCTCCGGCACCGTCGCCCAGAACACCCTGAATAACGTTCAGGCGGTGAACGCTGGCGTCCTCAATGGCGTGATCTACAACGACGTTGGCACCGGCAACAACAACGTCAGAGCCGACGTGCTGTCCAACGGCACGCTGACCAAGGTCGTGCTGGAAGGCGACACCGCCATCGGCCGCGTCGCGGGCGTAGTCAGCGCGACCAATGGTCTGACCAATCGCGTCTGGGCTGCCTCCCCTGCTGCCGGTCTTGTTGATGGCGACCTGGGTCTCACCACCGCCGCCTCCTCGTCCAACCTGCTGTCGGTCGGCTCGCGCGTGACCGAGATCGATGCCACGACCATGACTGCGGCGGCCAACGTGCGCTTCACGGCAAAGACCGATGGCGCGGCCACCAACGTCACCTTCAAGGGCGGCGAAGCCGGCGACTATGCCGAGTTCGAGCTGGGCAACGTTACCGCGACCGGCAATGCCGGTGCTGACACCTTCGCCTTCATCACGCGGGCGGCGGGTGTCACCAACTCCACCTACGGTTCTGGCGACACGATCGATGGCGGCGATGGCGCCGACACCCTGTTGCTCGGCATGAACGGGGTCGGCACCTACACGTTGAGCACCACCGAGTTCCAAAACACCACGGGGATTGACGTGTTGGATCTGCGTGGCGCTGTCAATACCGTCACCGTCTCGAGCACGCTCGTCGATGGCGCGGATGCCGGCAAGTTCGAGATTCACACTGACCGTGTGGTTCGCACGGCGGTGGATAATGCGCTTAACCCAGCCGCTGGCACCACCAATGGCACTGAGGACGCACTGGTCAACGTCATTAACCTGACCGACCTGAGCGGCAGTCAAGGCGTGAAGTTTGTCGGCGGCTCCGGCTCCGATCGGCTCGTGCTCGATAACGCGGCGTTCAACCAGAACATGGAATTGAACGGCGGCACCGAAGAGACCTCCGTCGGCAATGTGGCGGGCGACTACGATACTCTCACCGTGATCGATAATGCCGTGCTGGACCGGACCGACATTGCCAATGCCAGTAATTTCGAGGGACTGGTGCTGGTCGAAAGCGGCACGGGCAACACGACCTTCTCGCTGGAAATGACCGAAGCCTTCCTGCTGGCCAACACCAAGGCAAGTGATCTCGTGTTCGCAACGACGAGCATCAATGACACCGTGTTCCAGATCGGCACCAACAATGCCGCCAACGGAAATGCATTGGAAGCGGGCGATGTGGTGTCCATCGACGTGACCGACCTCTTTAACACGGCCACGAATGCGGTCAAGGCATCGGTCGCTGCACGTTCGATCGATACCAATGTCTTGACCGGCGCTGGCGTGACAGTGAATTACGTCTACAACGGCGTGACCTATGCCACCCTTGCCGCCTTGACAGCCGCATTACCCACTGTTGGGGCCGCTGCGGTGCTGAATGGCAACGATGCTGTCGGTCGAGTGGATGTGATGGGGTCGGCGGCGAATGTGGCCGGGGCGACGGGGATTGTCTTTACCTCCGGGGTTGGGCCACAGGCGGTGCTTGGCACCAACAACAACGACACCTTTACCTTGTCGCAGGCCGATACGGTCACCGGCGGTGATGGCCTCGATACCGTGACTTTCAATGCAGGCTCTGGTGGAGCGCAGGTCACCTTGGGTGGTACGGGGGCTGACACTGTTACTCAAAATGTTTCAATTACCGATGGCGTGGGTATTTTGAACATGGCGGCAGGTGGCACCCTGAACATCGCGGCCAATTTCGGAGCAGCTTACGACATGAACGCCACAGCCGGCAATTATGTCTTTGGCGCAGCAACAACAGTCAATGTGACCGCTGTCCAAACTGGTTTGACGATCGAAAATGGCGCGACTGTGACAACTACTGCTTCGGCTGGTGGTACTTTCACTCTCGGAACGGGTGGGCAGACATTTACTGGTACCGGTGCGACCGCCTACATTGTCACAGGCGGTGCGGGGGCGGATAGGATTACAACTGGCACTGGTGCAGACACGATCATCCTCGGGCAAACGAATGATTCGGTGACCGGTGGTACAGGAATTGACACCTTCCGAGTAGATGACGCAGGCGCTACATCTGATGTGATCCTAGACTTCACTGTAGGAGTCGGTGGAGATAGAATCCAAATCAGTGAAGCGCTTACGGCAGTTGCGGGAGTCAACACATTGGTTGCTGCAATTGGGACGACCGCGCAAGTGGCTACGCAGCTAGGTGTTGACGCTAATAACGTCAATGTTGCTGTAATTACTGACCTGGGCTATGCAAGCGCTGTCGCAGCGATCAATGCCTTAGATGCATCGACGGCGATTGCTGAGGCGGATGGTACGGTTCTTGTATTCTTCAACACGACTACAAGTCGCGCTGAAGTGTATTATGAGGCAAATATGACCACCGTTGGTGGCGTGACCCCAGAACAGCTAGCTACCCTTGATAACATCACGACACTTGCTGGTCTTACCGGCATCGTCGGTACGAATTTCGATGTTATAGCTTAGCAAGGTAGCAAGGTAGCAAGGTAGGATGGGTAGAGTGACCGCGGTACGACGTTGAAGATTGGGCACGGACGCCCGCCGGTCACGAAACCCATCGAACCACCGACCTTGATGAAAGACTTGAACGCCCTCGGGGAACCGGGGGCGTTTTTTGTTGGGCGTGAATCTGCAACCTCGGCGCGTGGGATCGGTGGGTTTCGCTATCGCTCTACCCACCCTACGCTACGCAAACCGGAGTGGGTTGTTACCGTGCGGAAATGCTATATTGGACGACATTGAATCTTGACGGACTCGACATCATGACAACGATTTCCTTCGACACTCATGAATTTGTGAAAAAACTGCAATCCGTGGGTTTTACGCAAGAACAAGCCGAGCAAGGTAGCAAGGTAGGATGGGTAGAACGGCCACGGCACGACGCTTCATGATTGGCACGGACGCCGATTGGCCGTGAAACCCATCGAACCACCGCGCTTGATGGAAGACTTGAACGCCCTCGGGAAACCGGGGGCGTTTTTTGTTGGGCGCGATTCTGAAACGTCGGCGCGTGGGTTCGATGGGTTTCACGGCCAATCGGCGTCCGTGCCAATCATGAAGCGTCGTGCCGTGGCCGTTCTACCCATCCTACCTTGCTACCTTGCTCGGCTTGTTCTTGCGTAAAACCCACGGATTGCAGTTTTTTCACAAATTCATGAGTGTCGAAGGAAATCGTTGTCATGATGTCGAGTCCGTCAAGATGCAATGTCGTCCAATCTCATCACCTATCAGTTACTCACGGGCATGAAAAGCGGGCAACGGGAGGTCGTTTTGAAGGCACCGCTTCAGACGGCGCAGGCCGCGCGTGAACCACGAGACCAGGCTACGATAGAGTTTCCTGAAGCTCCAATGCGCGGGGTCGTTCTGCGCCTGGACTTTTTTTCGAGTGGTGTCGGATCGTTCAGCCCCTCGTCTCGGCCGGCGCGAACACACCAGTACATGGCCAAGGCCATGATGAGCACCAGTCGCTCCAAACGCTCGGCATGCTGGAGTTGCGAATCCTCCAAGTCGAAGCCCCGGCCCTTGACGTCGGAGAACATCGGTTCGATGGCCCAGCGAGCAGCGTCGTCAAGCACGCTTGCCCGTGTCGGGGCGGCGTCCATGGCAATGATCCACGGCTCGGGGTGGCCATCCTCGTGCAGGATCCCGAGGTTCGTGATCACCCCCTGCGCAAACAGGCGCACACCGGTGAAGTAACGTTCCGTCACCCCGTGTGCCAACGCGCCCGTCGTCGTCTCATCGCCCTGCCCGGTATCCGTTAGCACGTTGCTCTTCAGGCGCAGCCGGTAGCTCCAGCCCCGGGCTTGGAGCCACCCGAACAGGCCCGCCGACGGATAGAACCGGTCCGCCGATAGCAGCACGCGCGCCCCGGACGGCAGCCAGGCCAGGAGCGGCTCCAACACCACCTGCTGGCCCGCGAAGCCGAGATTGGCCGCCCCTTCCTCAGCCCGCCACGCCAGCGGTATCGCGCGATCACCCACCCGCAACGCCACCATCAGCAGCGCCATCCGATCACCCAAATCGGTTTGGTCCAGGCTCAACAACACCGTCTGACCATGGCTGGCCGCCTTCGCCAACTCCGCTCGTGCAAAGGGCTCAATCACCATTCCCGGACCCAACCGCGGATTCTTCAGCAAACGCCTCAGCCATTGCTCGCGCATGTCCTGCCGCTCGGTGTCCAAGGGCAGCAGATTGGCCAACTCCACCGTGTTCGGGGTTTGGCCTTCGATCATCGCCCCGACCGCCAACGCCAGCTTGCTCACCACCGTCTTGCGCAGACGCGGGTGCACCTCGCGCAGCCCGCACGCCACTTCATCAGCCAATCGTTTGACGCTTCCCATGATCCTCAATCACCTCAACATCGACTGAGCGGCAGTTTGCCAGAATGTGATAGGTGATGAGATTGGACGACATTGCATCTTGACGGACTCGACATCATGACAACGATTTCCTTCGACACTCATGAATTTGTGAAAAAACTGCAATCCGTGGGTTTTACGCAAGAACAAGCAAGGTAGGATGGGTAGAGTGACCGCGGTACGACGTTGAAGATTGGGCACGGACGCCCGCCGGTCACGAAACCCATCGAACCACCGGCCTTGATGAAAGACTTGAACGCCCTCGGGAAACCGGGGGCGTTTTTTGTTGAGAACATGGCTATACTCTCGACAAACCAAGAGATTGACGATTGAGAAGATGCCGACAATCAGCATGTTTTACGGAATTCTTGTCACAATCCTTTTCGAGGATAACGACCGCCATCATTTACCTCATATTCATGTTCGTTATCAGGGTCAAAAAGCGTCCATCGCCATTGAAGACGGACGTATTCTTGCCGGAGATTTTCCACGAAAACAACTGAGAATGGTCCAGGCTTGGGTGGAAATCCATCGCGATGAGTTATTGGCGGATTGGGAGCTTGCCGTCCAGGGCGACCCCCCCTTTAAAATCGCACCCCTTCAGTGAGTTAACGCCATGGATCAGCTACTTGACGTAACGTCTGTGCGGGTAAAACCCGATTATCATCTCGAACTGGTATTCGAAAACGGCGAGCGCCGCCTTTTCGATATGTCTTCTTACATGGATAAAAAACCGTTTATCCGATTGAAACCATTATCGCTTTTTGCTTGTGCTTCGATCGATTACGGAACGGTGGTCTGGCCGGGCGACATCGATATTGCGCCTGAAACGCTGTATGACCGCTCGATCCCGTTGGGTTAAGCAAGGTAGGATGGGTAGAGTGACCGCGGTACGACGTTGAAGATTGGGCACGGACGCTTGCCGGTCACGAAACCCATCGAACCACCGACCTTGATGAAAGACTTGAACGCCCTCGGGAAACCGGGGGCGTTTTTTGTTGGGCGTGAATCTGCAACCTCGGCGCGTGGGATCGGTGGGTTTCGCTATCGCTCTACCCACCCTACGCAAACCGGAGTGGGTTGTTGCCGTGCGGAAATGCTATATTGGACGACCTCATCACCTATCACATTCTGGCAAACTGCCGCTCAGGCGATGTTGAGTGGAGTGAGGATCATGGGAAGCGTCAAACGATTGGCTGATGAAGTGGCGCGCGGGCTGCGCGAGGTACATCCGCGCCTGCGCAAGACGGTGGTGAACAAGCTGGCGCTGGCGGTCGGGGCGATGATCGAAGGCCAAACCCCGAACACGGTGGAGTTGGCCAATCTGCTGCCCTTGGACACCGAGCGGCAGGATCTGCGCGAGCAATGGCTGAGGCGTTTGCTGAAGAATCCGCGGTTGGGTCCGGGGATGGTGATCGAGCCCTTTGCGCGAGCGGAGTTGGCGAAGGCGGCCAGCCATGGTCAGACGGTGTTGTTGAGCCTGGACCAAACCGATTTGGGTGATCGGATGGCGCTGCTGATGGTGGCGTTGCGGGTGGGTGATCGCGCGATACCGCTGGCGTGGCGGGCTGAGGAAGGGGCGGCCAATCTCGGCTTCGCGGGCCAGCAGGTGGTGTTGGAGCCGCTCCTGGCCTGGGCTGCCGTCCGGGGCGCGCGTGCTGCTATCGGCGGACCGGTTCTATCCGTCGGCGGGCCTGTTCGGGTGGCTCCAAGCCCGGGGCTGGAGCTACCGGCTGCGCCTGAAGAGCAACGTGCTAACGGATACCGGGCAGGGCGATGAGACGACGACGGGCGCGTTGGCACACGGGGTGACGGAACGTTACTTCACCGGTGTGCGCCTGTTTGCGCAGGGGGTGATCACGAACCTCGGGATCCTGCACGAGGATGGCCACCCCGAGCCGTGGATCATTGCCATGGACGCCGCCCCGACACGGGCAAGCGTGCTTGACGACGCTGCTCGCTGGGCCATCGAACCGATGTTCTCCGACGTCAAGGGCCGGGGCTTCGACTTGGAGGATTCGCAACTCCAGCATGCCGAGCGTTTGGAGCGACTGGTGCTCATCATGGCCTTGGCCATGTACTGGTGTGTTCGCGCCGGCCGAGACGAGGGGCTGAACGATCCGACACCACTCGAAAAAAAGTCCAGGCGCAGAACGACCCCGCGCATTGGAGCTTCAGGAAACTCTATCGTAGCCTGGTCTCGTGGTTCACGCGCGGCCTGCGCCGTCTGAAGCGGTGCCTTCAAAACGACCTCCCGTTGCCCGCTTTTCATGCCCGTGAGTAACTGATAGGTGATGAGATTGGACGACATTGCATCTTGACGGACTCGACATCATGACAACGATTTCCTTCGACACTCATGAATTTGTGAAAAAACTGCAATCCGTGGGTTTTACGCAAGAACAAGCCGAGGTATTTGCCACTGAGCATCGGCGGATTGTTGATGACACGTTGGTCACAAAAGACCACTTGGATATGCCTTTGCGTGAACTCGAAATGCGTTTGCGTGAGCTTGAATATCGCTTGATTATTAAAATGGGCGCCATGATGATGGCGGCCGTTTTTTCTATTGCGGCACTGGTGAAATTTCTTTAACGGGAGATCTGTGAGCAAGGTAGGATGGGTAGAGTGACCGCGGTACGACGTTGAATATTGGGCACGGACGCCCGCCGGTCACGAAACCCATCGAACCACCGACCTTGATGAAAGACTTGAACGCCCTCGGGAAACCGGGGGCGTTTTTTGTTGGGTGTGAATCCGATGCGTCGGCGCATGAGCAGTTCCCAGTTCCGGACAGTTCCAGTTCCGGCAGTTCCGGCAGTTCCGGGGACAGTTTACTTAATCCCTAGACGAATCCAGCAAACTCATGCACGACCTTTCTAACGCGGCTATACTTTACGCATCCTGCTTCATCGATTGCTTGAGATTGCTCGTCATGATCAACCTCGCATCGTCATTTCGTGATCATTCGCATGGGATTGATTGATGCCAGTCGTTTTACGTTTGGACGGATTCAAATTTTTCTTCTATGCAAACGAGGGTAATCCACGCGAGCCTGCTCATATTCACATCAGAAAGTCCGGCGCTGAAGCGAAGTTTTGGCTAGAACCTCAAGTACAACTCGCTAGAAATGACGGTTTCGATGCCCCAACATTGCGGCGCATCGCTGGATTCGTGGCAAGCCATCAAACGCAATTAAAGAGAAATTGGCATGAATACTTTACCTAAATCTGCTCGAACCGATGAAAACAACCTATGGGTTGAATTGCATGACGGGCGCACGCTTGGCGTTCCGCTGGCATGGTTTCCTCGCTTGCTTGCGGCGACTCCCGAACAACGTAATGATTTTGAACTCAGCCCGCAGGGAATTCATTGGGACACGCTGAATGAAGATATTTCAATTGAGGGGTTGCTCAACGGCGAGGGAGATATGACCCATCATCGCCGTGAAGCCGCGTAGCAAGGTAGCAAGGTAGCAAGGTAGGATGGGTAGAGTGACCGCGGTACGACGTTGAAGATTGGGACGGACGCCCGCCGGTCACGAAACCCATCGAACCACCGACCTTGATGAAAGACTTGAACGCCCTCGGGAAACCGGGGGCGTTTTTTTGTTGGGCGTGAATTTGCAACCTCGGCGCGTGGGATCGGTGGGTTTCGCTATCGCTCTACCCACCCTACGATCGAACGGGTCAATCGTCTTCGTCGGGGGGGAGCGTGAATGGATTGCTGTCGTCGGTATGCCAATCGGCGGGATAAACGCCTTGGCGCACGGCGCGATGGAATGATGAATACGGCCACTCGTGGGGGTGCGCGACGTATCGATGTTTGACTGGGTTGTAATGAATGTAATCGAATCGATGGTTGAATCCGCGTTGATTGCGGACGGTGTGTTCCCAAAACCGCCGCTGCCAAATTCCGCGTTCGCCCTTGGATTGCCGACTGGCCGAAATCCGTTCGCCCTTGGGAATGGCGCGCGAAAATGCCGCCTTGATCTGACGCCATCGCAGGCTGTAATCGCTATCCCCCGGCGGCAACGTCCACAACGTATGCAAATGATTGGGCATGATCACGATCGCATCGATGGTGAACGGATGCGCCGTCATCACGGAACGAAACGCCGCCCGCAACACCGCCACCTGCTCCACCAACAACCGACTTTCCGGATCGCGCAACTTCACCGTAAACCAATACGTCCCGCCAGCCACCCGTAATCGTCGATAATTTGGCATGTTCGTTTGCCCTTAAAATTAGCAAAGTAGGATGGGTAGAGTGACTGCGGTACGACATTGAAGATTAGGCACGGACGCCCGCCGGTCACGAAACCCATCGAACCACCGCGCTTGATGGAAGACTTGAACGCCCTCGGGAAACCGGGGGCGTTTTTTGTTGGGCGCGATTCTGCAACGTCGGCGCGTGGGTTCGATGGGTTTCGCTTCGCTCTACCCATCCTACACCGACACCCTCTGAAACACTGATTTCATTGATTGTTCGTCACCTTTTGGGGTGTTACGATCAAACCAATGAACAAAGAGCAACTCAAACATATTGCCGCCGCCTTGCACGCGATTGCCCTGGCGCAGTTTGCGGTCTTTGGCTACACCGCGTTGATCGCTCAACCTGTTGCCTGGGTGCAACTCACGCTGTCAATCATCGGTTTTTTCAACATCGAATTTGTGGCCGTTTGGGTGTGGTCTTACGTTCGTGACTCGGGGAATCCGCCATGACGAGTTCAGTGATCTCTCTCTTGATGCTCTTGCTGATTGTCAATGTTATCGGGGGTGCGTTGATCTGGTACCTCAAACATCACCCGCCTGGCCATTGATTGGCAAGGTAGGATGGGTAGAACGGCCATGGCACGACGCGTCATGATTGGCACGGACGCCGATTGGCCGTGAAACCCATCGAACCACCGCGCTTGATGTAAAACTTGAACGCCCTCGGGAAACCGGGGGCGTTTTTTTGTTGGGCGCGAATCTGAAACGTCGGCGCGTGGATTCGATGGGTTTCGCTTCGCTCTACCCATCCTACGTAAACCCGGATGTTTTGTTGCGGGGGCCGGAATGCTGTATTCAATCCATTGATGTTTACCAATGGATCAACGTGATGGCGACGATTACATTGGATACGCTGAAATTTGTTGAAAAACTGAAATCAGCGGGCATTGCAGAAGAACATACGAAAGCAGAAGCCGAAGCGCTGGTCTCCGCATTTTCCGAAGCGATGGATTCTCAGCTTGCCACGAAAGCAGACATCAATCGCTTGGAGCGCGAGTTAAAAGCGGATATCAATCGAGTGGAACGTGAAATGCTGGTTGTGAAATGGATGGTTGGTTTGGTCTTGGGCGGAATCGTGGCTTTGGTGTTAAGGTGATTTACGGGAATGACTTTACCGATTTCCGTTCGTCCTGAGCGTGTCGAAGCCTGTCATGAGCTTGTCGAATGGGACGGGCGGAAATCGCGCTCCGAGGCCGACATTGCATCCGTTCATGGTTCGACCCTTCGACTGCGCTCAGGACTCACCACGAACGGATGCAATGTCACCACGAATGGATGTAGTCTGGGTAAGATCTTTTCCAAAAATCGCCTAAAAGCGTTTTTTCGCTTCGGCCCGTAGCAAGGGTACGCATCGCGTACCTTTCACCCTCTCAAACGGCACGGACGCCACTTAGATAAACGGATCGCTTGATTCAACCGCCGTGTTTCTTCCCGAAACACGGCGGTTTTTTATGCGCCGAACGGTACGCGATGCGTACTGCATTGAACTAACCCGGCGGAGCGGTCGCGACCATCGACGGACGCTGACGGAAAACCTCATACCACTCGGCCAGCGCGGGGCATGTCGCGCGCCATTCGCCGATGGCGCCGCGCAGATCGAGATACCCCAGCGCGACGGCGATCGAGATTGCCCCGAGGTCGACCCGGTCCAGCAGTTCGGCGATGTTCCGCTCGCAGCCGTCGAGCGCGCGTTGGATGGCGCGACGTTTCAGCTCAAGCCACCAGTCCCAACGCAGCGTTTCTGGCCGGCGGTGCAACTCCATGAAAATCAGCACCGCGCTATCGAGAATGCCATCGGCCAGCGCCTGATCGCGCAGAACCCGCCAGTGCATTTCGCCGGTCGGCGGAATCATGCGCCGAGCGACATGGCAGCGATCGAGGTATTCGCAGATGACCGGGCTATCGAACAAACTCTGACCGTCGTCCAGCACCAGGGTCGGAACCATTGAGAGCGGATTGTCAGCGATCAGTGACTCGGGTTCGGACCACCCGTCGACCGTCTCGATGTCGATCTGATCGAACAAGCCGGTTTCGTGTAACAGCACGGTCACCTTGCGGACATAGGGCGAGGTATGGGAATGACGGAGCAGCATTGGATTCCCTCGGCAATGAAGATCGATCTGAAATGGACAGTCTACTCCCACTCGGCTAGCGGGGTCTTTCATCCTGAAACCGCTTCCAGCATCGCCGCTGTCATTTCGAGCAACCGGCTGGGATGGCAACAGTCAATCGTCCGGTGCTGGACTGCCGACAGGGGTCGACCGATATCCAAGCCGCGCGGAGAGCGTCCGGCCCGCGTCCACCAGATCCGCGACCCAGTCCAGCCGCCGCCGTTCGATCGGCGCCGAGACCGACAGACCGGCACTGACGTTGCCGGTGCTGTCATGGATCAGCACACCGATGCAGCCGACATCGATTTCGGCCTCCTCGTTGTCCAGCGCGTAACCCCGCGCCAGCGATTCCCGGCATTCCGTCAGCAGTCGGGGCAGCGTGGTGATGGTGTTGCGGGTATAGGCGGGCAGATTGGTGCGCTGCACATAGGCGCGCATGGCATCCTCGCCGGCCGCGCCGAGCATGAGCTTGCCGACGGCGGTGACATGCAGCGGCGCGCGCGAGCCGACTAGTTGCTGCACATGGATCATGCGGTTGGGCGTGGCCTTCTCGATATAGACCACCGAATCGCCCTCGCGGATGGTGAGATTGATGGTCTCGCCGAGCCGGTCGCGCAGTTCCTCCATGATCGGCCGGGCGATGGCGCGCACGTCCACGTTGCCGTGCAGACGTACTCCGAGTTGCAGCAGCCGCAATCCGAGCCGGTAATGGCCGGCGCCGTCGCGCTCGACGAACTGGTTCTGGATCAGCGAGGCGAGGATGCGATGCGCGGTCGAGGCGTGCAGCCCGGTTTCGGCGGCCAGGATCTTGAGGCTGACCGGATCCGGGTAGCGGGCGAAAGCGTCGAGCAGGGCCGCCGCCCGGTCGATGACCTGGATGCGGGATGCCGTGGGGGTGTTTTCCTGGGTCATATTACGAGGATCGGAAATTTATTTCAGGATATGAAATCATAGTCCGAGGGATTTTGTCTTCCGATTCGTTCCGAGGTTGCGCGGATGAAGGGGGGCGAATTCATTCGCCGCGTCGGTTGCACGGTTGCACGGATCCAGGGGATGTCGGGGCGAATGAATTCGCCCCTACAGGGATACCGCGTCGCACGCTTCGATTTTCCGCATTATGAAATTTATTCACTATTGCGGAAAATGACGCCTCTCCGTAGAGTTCACCCAACGCACGGCCACACACAACCGGCCGGCTGAGAACGCTATCCCACTGGAGAGACCATCATGACCGACTCGGCACACACCAGGCTCGATTCCACCCCAGACTTCTGTGAAGGCATGCTGCATTTCGGCGCGCTGCCCACGGAGTTCGCCTCGCTCTGCGCGGAACCAGTCATCGCGGAAGGACGCAACGGTATCGACCGGATCGATACGGCCGCTATCTATCAGACCCAACTGGCGGCGGATGCGCTGCGCTATCTCACCCTGCAACTCTGCGCCTCGAAGGAATCCGGCCACCCGGGCGGTTTCGCCAGTGCCGCCGATGCTTATGCCGCGCTGGCGATGCTGGGACATACCAATATCGTGACCGAAGTGGGCCATCATGCGCCCGGCTTCTATAGCGCCATGTTCCTCGACGGCTCGCTGGAGGCGATGGGCATCCGGAATCTGAGCGAGCTGCAAACCCGCTTCCGCGAGCGCGGCGGTCTGCTCGGGCATCTCTCGGGCGCGATTCCGGGCCTGTTGGCGCCGGCCGGTCCGCTCGGTCAGGGCCAGCACTTCGCCATGGCCGGGGCCTATCTCAATCGCGGCAAGCTCTTTCCCTGCACCATCGGCGACGGCGGTCTGGGCGAACCCTACATACTCTCGGCGATGAAGCATTTCCATACCGCCTATCCGGAGGTGACCAACTTCCTGCCGGTGCTGATCTGGAACGGCTTCAGTCAGGAACATCATTCGATGGTGTCGCTGATGGACAACGCGGCCATGACGGCCTACTGGACGGCGCATGACTTCGCGCGCGTGATCCTGATCGACGCCAAGACCTATGACGACGCCGGACAGGAGGGCGCCTATGTCGACAGCACCCGCTTCGGACCCGAGGCGCGTCTGGCCTTCAGTCGCGCGATTCTGGAAGGCATGCAGGAGGCCGCCGACTCGGCCCTGAGCGGCACCCTCACCGCCGTGATCGTCAAGCAGCTCAAGGGTGCCGGGGTGCATACCGTTGGTGCCAAGTCGCACAACCTCTATCCCGGCGACACGCCCGAGAAGCCGAACATCGCCGCCGCACTGGAGCGCCGCGCGCTGGCGCCCGAGATCTGGCGACTGGTGCGGACCAACCTGAGCCGCGCCGGCGGCGGCCCGGCGGGCAAGACCGTGGTGACCGAATTCGAGCGCCCGCTCGCCGACATCGGAACCTTGCCGATGCAGGCGTTCGCGCCCGGCGAGCAGGCGGTGCCGGCGAGCGCCATGGCCCAGATGGTGGCCGCGCTGGGTCAGCGCGATCCAGAGTTCGTGGTGACCAACGCCGACGGCAACGAGGCGTCGAACATGAAGGCCATCAACGATGCGCTCAAGATCCGCCATCCGACCGAGGATCCGCTCTACAACCAGATGCCAACCGGTCAGGTCTACGAGCCGCTGAACGAGGACGCCTGCGCCGGGTTCGCGGCGGCCCTCGCGCTCTTCGGCGGGCGCTCGCTATGGCTGTCCTACGAGAGCTTCGCCATCAACGGCTGGCCGATCGTGCAGACCGTGGGTCAGGCGATGGCCGAACTGCGCCATCGCACCCCGGCGGTGGTGACCATGTTCACCGCTGGCGCGCTAGAGCAGGGACGCAACGGCTGGACCCATCAGCGCCCGGAGATCGAGAACTACATCGGCGGGCAGGTGCGCAACGGCAACGTCTATCTGCTCTATCCGGCGGACGCCAACATGATCCAGGCCGCCTATGCCTGGTCGGTGGAGCAGTCCAACAAGTGCATCAGCATCGTCGCCTCCAAGTCCGCCCTGCCGGTGCACACCACGCCCGATCAGGCGCGCGCGGCGATCGAGCAGGGAGCGATCTGTCTCTATGAGTCCGCGAGCGGCTCCAAGGGCACGGTGGTGTTCGCCGTGACTGGCGACATGGTGTTGCTGCCGGTGTTCGCCGCCAAGGAGCGGCTGGAAGGCGCCGGTTATCGGGTGCGGATCGTGGCCGTGGCCAACCCGCGCCGGCTCTATCGCCCGCACGAGGTGGCCTGGTCGCACAGTGCCGAAGCCGATGACCGGTTCATGAGCGACGCGGACTTTCAGGCGCTCTTCCATGGCGATGCGCTGATCGGCGTGAGCGGCGGCGGCACGGTGGCGCTGGAGCCGGTGCTGCTGCGCTCGCGTGCGGCGGCGCGGGATCTCTTCGGCTGGCAGCGCGGAGAGACGACCGCCAGCCCGACCGAGATCATGGCGTTCAACGGCATCACGCCAGAGGGGCTGGCGGGACGCGCGGAGGAGTTGATGCGACACGCGGCTTAAGGACAACTCCTCCGGGATCGTCGAGTTGCACTCGACCTCTTCGCTCCGGCCTAACCGCCGAAGAGCCGACAGCAAGTCGGCGCTCCCAGAGGGTCGGCGCCCCTGGGACCGCCGGCATGTTGCCAGCGGTGCGGTCTCGCGAGCATCGCAACCTGACGAGAAAAAAATCATTCGAGCACCCGCACCATGAGCCAGACACCCACCACCAAGATCATCGCCATCGACGACGACCCGACCGGCTCGCAGACGGTGCATTCCTGCCTGCTGCTGACACGCTGGGATCGGGACACCCTGCGCGAGGCACTGACCGACGACTCGCCGCTCTTCTTCGTGTTGAGCAACACGCGCGGCATGAGCGCCAACGAGGCGGCGTCCGTCACCCGCGAGATTTGCGTCAACCTCCGCGCGACCCTGGCGCAGCTTGCCGACGCTGGCACGATCATCCATCCCGTTCTGGTCAGCCGCTCGGATTCGACCCTGCGCGGTCATTATCCGGTCGAGACCGACATCATCGCCGAGGAACTGGGCCCCTTCGATGCCCATTTCCTGGTTCCGGCCTTTTTCGAGGGCGGACGCATCACCCGCGACGGCGTGCATTATCTGATCGTCGATGGCGTGCCCGTGCCCGTCAACGAAACCGAATTCGCGCGCGATTCGGTGTTCGGCTTCAGCCACGCCTTCCTGCCCGACTATGTGGAAGAAAAGACCGCCGGACGGATCACCGCGGATCAGGTCGAACGCTTCGGACTCGCGGACATTCGCGGCGACCTCGGCGCGCGTCTGCACGCACTGCACGGCAACCGCTGCTGTGTGGTCGACGCCGAGCGTCAATCCGATCTCGACGGTTTCGCCCGTCAGGTGCTCGCGGCAGCGGGCGACGGAAAACGGTTTCTGTTCCGCAGCGCGGCCAGTCTGTTGACAGCCTTCGCCGGCCTGCCGCCGCAGCCGGTGGCGCCAGACGCCATGTCCGCATTCGTCCGCGACGGACGCCCTGGCGTGGTGCTGATGGGTTCGCATGTGGCGAAATCGACCCGGCAACTGGAGTCGCTGATCGAAAAAACCGACGTGGTTCCGCTCGAAATCGATCTGGAGCGTTTGATGTACGACGAGGCGTCCCTGCGCCAGGATCTGCTGGAACGGCTCGCGAGCGCGCAGCGCGGGAATCGCGGCGCCGTGCTCTATACCAGCCGGGGCGAGCGCCAATTTCCGAGCAAGGCGGAACGGCTCGCGTTCGGCGAGCGGGTCTCCGCCTTCCTGGTCGGGCTCACGCGGGATCTGCCGCGCGAGATCGGCTTTCTCGTCAGCAAGGGCGGCATCACCTCCAACGACACGCTCAGCAAGGGATTGGCGCTACGCACGGCGCGCGTGCTCGGTCAGGTGCATGCCGGCTGCTCGGTGGTGCGCTGTCCGGCGGACCATCCCCGCTTTCCCGATCTGCCGGTGGTGATCTTTCCGGGGAATGTCGGCGGCGACGATGCCCTCGCCGAGGTGTACGGGATTCTCGCGCGGACGCAGGCGCGGGCACGGTCGGCGACCGCGTCTTGATGGATTGTTCCGCGTGCCAGCCAGGCATCGGACCGAACGCCGACCCTGTGCCGCCGGGCTTGGGCGCGGGCAATGCGTTTTACAAAACACGTCACGTCACGTCACGTCACGTCACCGAGGATTTTTAAAAACACTTGCGATGCCGTCGATCATTGGATAAGAAGGATTTGCATTTGAAAAGCGACCGCCATAATATGCGAATCATTCTTGTTATTTGATCTGTCAGGACCAGTTTTCCATGAACCAAGCCATCCTTCTCCAGGACTGTCCGCGCGATCTGGCGCCCGTCTTCGCCGTCGGCCCGATGCGGGATCCGGCCACGCAAACCGCCGAAACCAGTGCCAAACCCTTCCCCTTAGCGATGGCAACCGACGGCGAACGGGTACGGATTCAGTCGCTCCAGGGCGGCAAGGGTCTGATGCTGCGTCTGACCGAATTGGGTCTGAATCAGGGCGCCGAGCTGCGCGTCGTGCAGCGTCAGGGCGGCGGTCTGGTGGTCGCGCGGGGCGAGACCCGGATCGCGCTCGGCGGCGGGATGGCGACGAAGATCCTGGTGATGGCGGTCGCGCCATGAACATGACTCTGAGCGATTTCGTGGTCGGCGATCATGGCCGGGTGCTCGGGTTTCAGTCCGGGGGCGGTGCCTATCGACGCAAGCTGCTCTCCATGGGCCTCACCCCAGGCGTGGAAATTCAGGTGACGCGGGTCGCGCCGCTGGGCGATCCGGTGGAACTGCGGGTGCGCGGCACCGCGCTCAGCCTGCGCCGGAACGAGGCGTCGGTCCTTGAAGTGGAGCGCACCTGAATGAACCAGACCTACACCATCGGTGTCGTCGGCAATCCCAATTGCGGCAAGACGACCCTCTTCAACGCATTGACCGGCGCCCGCCAACGGGTCGGCAACTGGCCCGGCGTCACGGTCGAACGCAAGACCGGGCGCTATCGTTTCGGCGACACCGAATTCACCCTGGTCGATCTGCCGGGCACCTATTCGCTGGATGTCTCGGAGCAGTCGGTCTCGCTCGACGAGCGGATCGCGCGCGATTTCGTCCACGCCCGCGAGGCGGACCTGATCCTGAACATCCTCGACGCGACCAGTCTGGAGCGCAATCTCTATCTCACCACCCAACTGATCGAGATGGGCCGCCCGCTGGTGCTGGCGCTCAACATGATGGACACCGCCGCCGAGCGCGGTCTGCGGATCGAGGTCGCGGCGCTCTCCGCGCGGCTCGGCTGCCCGGTGGTGCCGATCGTCGCCGCCAGCGGCAAGGGCCTGGATGCGCTGCGTCAGACCCTGTTGGAGACGGCCGCCGCAGCGCGCGGAAAGGACGTGGCGCAACCCGTCGGCATCCACTATGGCCAAGTGCTGGAGGACGCCATCGCGGCGCTGCTCCCGCGCCTGACGCCCATCGCCGTCGCCCAGTCCGATCCGCCGCGCTGGCTGGCCTCGCGTCTGCTCGAAGGCGACGATCTCGCCCGGAGTCTGGTCGGCGACCGGATCGGCCAGAACGAGATTCGCGCGCTGCTGGGAGACGTCGCCGATGACGTCGACATCCTGCTCGCCGATGCCCGCTACGGTTTCGCCCACGCAGTGGTCCAGGCGGCGGTATCGCACTCCGGCACGGTCTCGCGGAATTTCACCGACCGGGTCGACCGGGTCATGCTCAATCGTGCGCTCGGCATCCCGATCTTCCTGGTCGTGATGTATCTGATGTTCATGTTCACCATCAACATCGGCGGCGCCTTCATCGATGTCTTCGATCAGGCCGCCGGGACCATCTTCGTCGACGGGACGGCGTTCGTACTGGCGGCCCTCGGCACGCCGGACTGGCTGATCGTCGGACTCGCCGACGGCATCGGCGGCGGCATCCAGGTGGTCGCGACCTTCATCCCCATCATCGCCTTCCTCTATCTCTTCATGTCGGTGCTGGAAGACTCGGGCTACATGGCACGCGCCGCCTTTGTGATGGATCGTTTCATGCGCGCGGTCGGGCTCCCCGGCAAGTCGTTCGTCCCGCTGCTGGTGGGCTTCGGCTGCAACGTGCCGGCGATCATGGCCGCGCGCACTCTGGAGAATTCGCGCGACCGCATCCTCACCGTGCTGATGGCGCCCTTCATGTCCTGCGGCGCGCGACTGCCGGTCTATGCGCTCTTCGCCGCGGCCTTCTTCCCGGTCGGCGGTCAGAACATCGTCTTCGCGCTCTATCTGATCGGCATCGCCGCCGCCATGCTCACCGGCTTCATTCTCAAGCGCACCCTGCTCGAAGGTCAGACGACGCCCTTCGTGATGGAACTGCCGCCCTACCATCTGCCGACGATCAAAGGCGTGCTGCTGCGGACCTGGGATCGCACCAGCGGCTTCGTGGTGCGCGCCGGCTCGGTTATCGTGCCCATGGTGCTGGTGATCAACGTGCTCAACACCACCGGAACGGACGGCAGCTTCGGCAACGAGGACAGCGAACGCTCGGTGCTCGCCTCGATCGGTCGCACCATGGCCCCGGCCTTCGCACCCATGGGGCTGGACGCGGAAAACTGGCCGGCGACCGTCGGCATCTTCACCGGCATCCTGGCCAAGGAGGCGGTCGTCGGCACCCTGGACGCGACCTATTCGGCGCTCGGAAACTCGCCGGACGACGCCGACACCGAGGCCGAGCCCTACAGTCTGCTCGGCGGACTCAGCGCGGCGCTCGCGACCGTCCCGGTCAATCTGGTCGATGCGCTCGGCGGCTGGACCGATCCCATGGGGCTTGGGATCGGCGATGTCAGCGACCTGGAGACAGCCGCCGCGGAACAGGCCGTCACCACGGGCACCTTTGGGGCCATGGCATCCCGTTTCGACGGAGCAGCCGGAGCCTTCGCCTATCTGCTGTTCATCCTGTTGTATGCGCCCTGCGTGGCCGCCATCGCCGCCATCGCTCGCGAGACCTCGACAGGCTGGGCGATCTTCGCCGCCGCCTGGACCACCGGGCTGGGCTATCTGACCGCGACCGTCTTCTATCAGACGGCCATCTTCGCGCGTGACCCGGCCAGCTCGGCGGCCTGGATCGGCGGGATGCTGGCAATTTTGATCGCCACGACCATCGGAATGCGCGCTTGGGCGCGGCGCGGTCCAGTCGCGCCCGCCCTGGCGCGCGACAGTCTCTGAAGGAAAATGACAACATGATCGTTTCCGAGCTTTCGCAGTATCTGCGCGACAACCGCCGCGCCGCGCTACGCGATCTGTCCTACCGTTTCGACGCCGACCCCGACGCCCTGCGCGGCATGCTCGGCACCCTGGAGCGCAAGGGCCGGGTGCGCCTGCTGCCCGCGAATACCCCCTGCGGGGGCGGTTGCAGCAGTTGCGACATGGCCTCGGTGGAGATTTATGAGTGGGTGGAGTGAGAGATCTGTTTTCACACGGCAGTGGTCAGTGGTCGTTATAGCCGTCCAAACGGATATCCAGGCATCAAAATCTGCGCCGGCTGGGAGCCGGCTGCACGATGTTTGCCCTGCAATCGCCTCGAATGGCCATATCGGGTGTCAGACTTTTTGTCATCGGGCGGGGGGCGTCCGGAGCTTTTCACGTTCGGGCATTCCAAAAACTGCCAACCCCCGCGTTTGGCAACACGGCTCCGACGGGTTATCTTCTTATCCCCATGGAGACACTCCTTCGCGTCACCGATCTCAGCCGATCCTTCGGCGGCCATCCGGCCCTCTCCGAGGTCAACCTGTGCCTGGAACGCGGCGAGGTGCTGGGTCTGCTCGGCCCCAATGGCGCGGGCAAGACGACCTGTCTGCGTCTGCTCGGCGGGATGCTCGCGCCCACGAGCGGTCGCATCGAAATCCAGGGCATCGACCTGGCGCGCCGACCGCTGGAGGCCAAGCGCCATCTGGGCTATCTGCCCGAACGCCCGCCGCTCTATCCGGAACTGCGGGTCAACGAATATCTGACCTTCTGCGCCCGGCTGCATCGCATCCCGCGCCGACGCATCGCCGAGTCCATCGATGAGGTCAAACAGCGCTGCGGTCTGGTTGACAGCGGACGCCGACTGATCGCCAAGCTCTCGAAAGGCTATCGGCAGCGGCTCGGGATCGCGCAGGCCATCCTGCACCACCCACGATTGCTGATCCTCGACGAACCGACCGAAGGACTCGATCCCTTCCAGATGCGCGAGCTGCGCGGTCTGATCCGCGAACTCGCGAGCGACTGTGGCGTGATCCTGTCCAGCCATCTGCTGCCCGAGATCCAGTCGGTTTGCGATCGAGCGGTGATCCTGGACCAGGGGCGGATCCGCTTCAACGATTATCTGATGAAGGAACAGCCGACCTACGGCTGGCGGGTACGCTTGGGGCCGCGCTCAACGCTCGTCAAGCTGACCGATCTGAGCTGTCTCCTCGGTGCCGTGGATATGGGCGAGGATCGCTATCGGGTGCTGCTGGCCGATGGCGCGGATTCGGCGGAGCTGGCACGTCAGATCGTCCAGGCGGGTCTCGAACTGCGCGAACTGGTACCGGAGCATAGCGATCTGGAACGCGCCTTTTTCGACCTGATCGGGGTGGAGGAAGACGCATGATCGGCGCCATTGTCGGGCGGGAGTGGCGTGGCGGGCTGGTGACGCCCTTGCCCTGGATCCTGCTGGGGGCGGGACAGGTGGTGCTCGCCTGGATCTTTCTGCGGGTGATCGAGAACTTCAGCGGTCTGGGCGCGGACGAACGGGTCGCGAGCCTGACCCAGGAACTGGCGCTGAACCTGTTCGGCTTCGCCGCCGTCATCGCCATGCTCGCCGCGCCGCTGATGGCGATGCGGATGTTGAGCGGCGAGTTTCGCGACGGTAGTTATCAATTGATCGAGGCGGCGCCGGTGCGACTCGCGGAGGTCGCCATCGGCAAGTTTCTGGGTCTGGCGCTGCTGATGACCCCGCTCTGTCTGCTGCCGGCCGTCAATCTGCTGATGCTGGCCGGCGCGGCCGAGTTGGATGTCGGACAGGTGGCCGCGGCGACGCTGGGGCTCTGGCTCGCGACCCTGCTGTTCTGCGCCATCGGGCTCTATGCCTCCAGTCTGACCGACCAGCCGGGGGCATCGGTGTTCGTCGCGTTCGGGATCCTGCTGTTGTTCTCCATCATTGGGCGTGCCGAATCGCTCACGGACCGGACACTCTCGCTGTTCGGCTGGCTGTCCTGGAACGAGCATCTGTTCTGGTTTCTGCTGGGGGCCGTGCGCTTGAGCGATCTGGCCTATTTCATCTTCTTTACCGGCGTCTTTCTGGCCCTGACCCATCGCCGGCTCGCCAATCGGCGTCTGCAATGAAAGGGTTGAACGACGCGATCCGGAGTCGCTTGCGCCGTCTGGAACGCCAGTTGGCCGATGGTGCGTTCGTCGTGCTGCTCCTGGCTCTGGCGATCTCCGCCGGTTGGCTGGTGGCACGGCATGATCGTTACTGGGACTGGACCGCCACTGCCGGCAACACCCTAACCCGCGAAAGTCAGGCGATCCTCGAACGCCTGGAGGCTCCGTTGCGCGCCACGGTTTTTGCCGATGCGGACACGCCGCTCGGCAAGGCGATCGACAGACTCCTGACTCCCTATTCGCAGGCCCTGCCCGACCTGCGGATCGAGTATCTGGATCCGCAACGCTTTCCCGAGCAGGCGCGCGACGCGGACGTGTCGCTGGTCGGTCAGATCCTGCTGGAATACCGCGGCCGGCGCGAGACCCTGAACGAACTGAGCGAGCGCGCCATTTCCGCCGCCATTGCCCGTCTGTCCGAGACCCGCGCGCCCTGGGTGGCGGTCATCGAAGGTCACGGCGAACGCGCCATCCTCGGCGAGAGCGGCACGGATCTGGGCCGTTTCGGGCAGGAACTCAGGGAACAGGGCTATCTGGCGCGTCCACTGGATCTGGCGCTTCTCAAGGACGTGCCGGACAACACCCGTCTGGTGGTGCTCTCGACGCCGACCATTCCATTTTTTCCGGGCGAGGTCGAGGGTTTGAACCGCTATCTGGATCGCGGCGGAAACCTGCTCTGGCTGCTGGATCCGGGGCCGCTGAACGGGCTGGAGCCCTTGGCGGAGCAACTGGGTCTGGCGATCCTGCCGGGCATCGTCGTGGATGCCGCCGCAGCCGGTCTGGGCGTGGATACGCCGACTGCCGCCGTGATTACCGAGTATCCGGACGACGAGCTGGCGGGCGAACTCAGCGACCCGGCGCTGCTGCCGGGGAGTCTCGCCTTCGAGACCCAGGTCGCGCCGGGCTGGACGCTTGACTCCTACCTCGCGACGGGGGCGCAAAGCTGGAACGAAACCGGCCGGATCGAGGGTAAAATCGACCGTGACGAGGTGGTCGGCGAACAGCCCGGCCCCTTGCCCGTCGTCCTGGCCCTGACGCGGACGCTCCCCGAGACGGAGACAGGCGCCGACCGCGAGCAGCGGGTGCTGGTGGTCGGCGATGGCGATTTCATCGGCAACGCCCAGCTTGGCAGCCATGGCAACCGAGCGCTCGGGATCCGGATGCTGCGCTGGCTGAGTCGCGGCGAGGCGCTGCTGGAACTGCCCCCGCCTCCGAGCGCCGTCGCGCCCCTGATCCTGGACGACACCCGGCGGATGCTGCTGGGTCTCGGGGCCTTGTTCCTGTTGCCGGGACTCTTTCTGAGTATCGGGCTGACGGTGCGCTGGCAGCGCTGGAGGGGCCGATGACAGTGCGCTGGGCGATCAATGGTCTGCTGCTGGCGCTGGTGCTCGTGCTGGTCTCGCTGATCCAGCGCGATCTGAGCCGGGGGCGCACGCCGCCGACCCTCTCGGATCTGATCGCGTCCGATCTGTTGTTGATCGAGATCGCCCGCGAGGGCGAGCCGGCCATTCAGCTTGGCCAGTCGCTTCAGGGCTGGCGGCTGGAAGCGCCGATGGAGGCGGACGCCGATCCGGAGCGGATCGACAGACTGCTCGCGATTCTGGACACTCCGGTGCATCGCAGTATCCCGCAAGCCTCAGCGGCGCTCGACCAACTCGGTCTGGCGTCGCCCCGCATCCGGCTGCGGCTCAACACCCTCGAACTGGCCTTCGGCGGCATCGATCCGATCAGTCAATACCGCTATGTGGCGAGCGAAGGTCTGATTCATTTGATCGACGACCGCTTCTATCCGCTGCTGATCGCGCCGCCGCTCGACTATGTCTCGCGTCGCCTGCTGCCGCGCGGCTTCGTGCCGGTTTTCGGACGCCTCGCCGGGGTGCCGCTGGCGGCCGACGCGCTGGACGGACTGGTGGAAGTGGTCGCGGAGCGGATCGAACCGCTGACCGGCGAGCCATCCGGTTCGCCGGTCGAACTCAAGTCCGAGGATGGCACCGCGTTACGTTTTCTGGTCTCCGAGGATCGTCGGCGCTGGAGTCGAAGCCTGCCGGTCAGCACGCTACAACAGGGACCGAAAGACGGCGCCGCGCCGCCCTCCTCCCTACTTTATGTGCTCGCCACGGCACCCGTGCTGACCGAGAATCCCAGCGCCATCGATCCCACGCCGCCCGCGCCCGAGGTTCCGCCGTCGGATCGGGTTCTGGAGTCTGCCCCCTTCTCCGAGCAGACGCAGGACGAGAGTGAGGATCCGTTCGCGCCACCGTCGGATCTGGAGGAGTCGAATTTCGACGAACCGGATCCGAACGCCATCCTGCCCGGCGATGTCGAACTGGGCCGGCCCCCGGAGGTCCGTCTGACGCCCGACGGTCAGGCGCCGGCCGACGTTCGGCGCAGAAGCCAACTTCGCGGCGAACCGGACAAGGCCGCGCCTATCGGTTTCGGAGAGGATCCCTTCGCGCCCGATCCCGAGTACGGCGAGGAATAAGGAAGGATTCTGACATCAAGGATGCGCGATCCAATCTATCGACTTTCTCGACCAGGACGCGGGTGCGCGCCTCGACCGCCAGCCTGCCCCCCTGGGCGATCGATGACCGCCCCGGAGCCAAATCTCACGCTGGACGCGCGTTAGTCCTCATAGCGCAAGAAGATGTTGCTGTCGGAATCTCGACGCCAAAAATCGCTCCCATCCGATCCCATGCCCGCGCCCGTGCCGGATGCATAAATGCCGGCGGATGACGATCCCATCGGCATGCGCTCGAAGGCGGAGAACTCGGCCCGTTCCTCGCTCGTCTGATTGTAAGGCCATTCGTAGTTGAGGAAGTTGTTGGTATGCCAACCACTCCACCCACCGGCGCCACGCGGATTCAACCCGCCGCCGTACTTCGGTTCAAAGGCGGAGAATTCGGCCCGCTCCCCGCTCGTCCCAAGATAGGGCGATTCGTAGTTGAGGAAGTTGTTGGTTCGCCAACCACTCCACACCTCGACGCCGCTCCGCTCCGCTCCGCCGTACTCGGGCATGTTTGAGGATGACACCAGACCCGTCTGCAACAGACCGACCGCAAGCAGGCTTAGCGCGAAACCGTTTTTCGTCTTCATCTCGATACCTCCACATTGGAAATACGAAATACCATGCGTACCTTGGCCTCTGTGCCCGAACGGCAGAACCCGCGAGCAATCGCCTCCGCGCCGCCCCTAACACAGGATGGTCAACTCGATTAAAAGTATGGATAGCGAGTTCCAGAAAAAAAACCGCGCGGTTTTTAGCTTATTTTGCGGTCGGTTACGCCATGTTGTCACCGCTCCTGGCGGATTGCGGCGGTGATCGAGGAGGGAACAGCAAGGGGTATTTTCAGGCGGCGAACGCCCGCGACATGAACGCGACCTGCCCCGCCCTTGCGGTGGCAGGCTCGGAATCAGTCGGTGGCGACGTTAAAAGCAATCGCCGATGGGGACGGGGACGCCACGGCGGCGGCCGTGGCCGCGCAGTGACTCAACACCAGCGACGGCGGATCCACCGAAAAGATGAAGGGGGCGGCCTTGCGCAGAGCGCTCAGGCCCAGGATCTGGCGCGTCCCGGCAGGGAATACCGCCGCTTCCACATCGTGAATCCAGCAATTGCCGCCGATGTTCAGCGCGCCGATGGCATAGACCGAAACCTCCATCTCGCTGCCATTGGCGAGGATGCCTTGGAGCCGTTTGACATAACGAACGCCGCCCTGGCGCTTGAGTGTGCGAAGCGTGCCCTCGTTGATCGTGACATAGCCAGAACCGGTGTCGACCATCAGTTCCGTATCGCCAAAACCCTGGATATGGGTAGAAACATAGAAGGTTGCCGCCGCCTTCTCCCGCATCGCGATGTGGGTGCCGAACTCCGCCGCCAAGGCTGGATTCAGGGCCAATAACAGTACTGCCAAAGGCACAAAAAACAACCTTGATCGCATGGGACGCTTTCCTTTGAAAGAGGTGAAAGTGCACATTAGCCCAGAGTCTATCCTGAAAGAAAATGAATATTCCGTGACGGGCGTCACTGTTTGGTCGTCGATGCGATACCGGCGGTCGGGTCGCTCTTGCCGACGTCGATCGGCAGCGCCGTCCGAATCTCCGTGCTAACCGCGGATTCTGGGTTAGCATGCCCCGCCCCGTCCTCGCGCGGGGCTTTCATTCTTCCTTAATCATGAGTACGCGGAAAAGACATCGATGGCGGAACAAAAACTCGGTAATCCAGCAGTGGTCGGCCTGGCCGGCTTCGGACTCACCACCATGGTGCTGCAATTCCATAACGTCGGCTGGATGTCCAGCATTGGGCCGGTGATCTGGCTCGGGCTGATTTTCGGCGGCGCGGCGCAATTCTTCGCCGGACTTCAGGAGCAAAAAACCGGCAACAATTTCGGCTACTGCGCCTTCACCTCCTACGGCGCTTTCTGGATCGCGCTGGCGCTGATGCTGATCGCGAATAACTACGATCTCTTCAAGGCCAGCACGCAGGACGTCGGCTGGTTCCTGGTCGCCTGGACCCTGTTCACGGCGATTCTCTGGGTCGGCTCGCTACGCATTCACGGCGCCATGGCCATGACCTTCACCCTGTTGCTGGCCGGCTTCATCCTGCTGGATCTGGCGCACTTCGGTTATCCCGGCCTGACGGTCGTTGCCGGCTACGTCCTGATGGCCTGTGCCCTGACGGCCTGGTACATGATGGCGCGCATCATCCTGAACGAGGTCTATGAGCGCGAGCTGCTGCCCGCGGGAAAGCCCTGGGTGAATTGAGCGCCCCGGCGATCACGCCTTCCGAACCGCTCGCTAAAAGAGGATTCAACGATGGGAAAACACAGATTTGCCTTGGCCGGCCTGGCCTTGACACTGAGCACCGCGCCCGCCATGAGCTGGGCCGCGGACGCCGCCAGCGCCGAGGAAGTGGTGGCGAAGGTGCGCGAGGCCGTCCACTACCTGAACGAAAAGGGTCTGGCCGGTTTCTCGGATTTCAACAATAACAAGGACGCCCGCTGGGTGTGGAAAGACAGCTATGTGTTCGTCTATAGCTGCCGCGAGGATGTCATGATCGCCCATCCCCTGCGTCCCGATCTGGTGGGCAAGCCCATCCTGCAGATGCGCGACGATCAGGATCACCCGCTGTTTCAGGATCTCTGCAAGGCCGGCGCGAACAAGGATGGCGGCTGGGTCGAGTATTGGTGGCCGAAACCCGGCGAGGCGAAGGCTTCGCGCAAGATTTCCTACGCCCACAGCGCCGCGGTCTCGTTCAAGTCGGATATCCAGGTCGGCGCAGGGATCTATGACGGTCGGCTCACGCCCGCCGATCTGAGCAAGATCATCGAGGATTCGACCAAGCCCCAGAAGGCTGTGCCCTGACCTGAACGGAACGCGGGTTGTTCGACCGGGGCCATCCATCGGCCCCGGCAGCCCATGGCCTGTCGTTCGCAAGCGACCGAATCAAGCCCAAAATTCACATCGGTTTTACTCGGAACTCGCCGCGCTACCCTGAACTCGAACATTGTGACAAGTGCCGTGGGTGACGGGACGCGGGTCAAACCGTCTCGGTCACCGGACATCGCGGCACGAATCCTGTCCCACCTGGGAGGTATCGAGATGAAAACCGTAGGCAATCTCACGCTGAGCCTGCTCGCGATCGGCATGCTGCAGGCGACTCCGGCGTTGACGGCCGATCTCGGCGCCCTGCCGCCGGCTCAAATGCACAATGGCATCACCTATATCACCGGCGGTATCGGCCAGCCCGAGTCCACCGCGATGAAGGCGGCGGCTGGTCGTTACGACCTCATGCTGACCTTTGCCGAGCGTAGCGGCGCCTATCTCGCCGGTGTCAAGGTCAACATCGCCGATCGGAGCGGCGACACCATCCTGGATATTGTTTCCGGGCCGATCCTGCTGGTCGATCTACCCGCCGGCAGCTATCGGGTGCGGGCGGACGTTGCCGGCAATCCGCTGATCAAGACCGTCAACGTCGCTGGCAAGACGCACCGCCATGTCGCTTACGCCTGGCCCAACAACATCGACGAGCGAAGCGAATTCTCCGCCTTCGAATCCGAGCCGATGGAGCGCGCGCCATGCAAGTCCACCGGAGCCTCCTCCGGCATGGGCGAAATGAGGTGGAATGAGTAGATCGAAGCGGATGATCGCCGTTCCGGTCACAGGTCGAAGCTGGCCCACACCGGACAGTGATCGGAGGGCTTCTCCATGCCACGGATGGCATAGTCGATGTCGGCGCCAAGGAGACGCTCTCGGAGTGGCGCCGTCACCAACAGATGATCGATCCGCAACCCATGCCTGGGCTCGCGCTCGAACCCCCGAGAGCGATAATCGAACCAACTGAACCGGTCGTCGGCCTCGGGGTGAAGCGCCCGATAGGCGTCGGTCAGTCCCCAGTCCGTGATCGCCTTGAGCCAGTCCCGCTCTTCCGGCAGAAAGCTGCATTTGCCGGTCCGCAGCCAGCGTTTCGCGTTATCCGCGCCGATTCCGATGTCCAGATCCAGGGGGGCCACGTTCATATCGCCGAGCACCACCAGATTTTGGTCCGGCGCGAAGTCCGCGCGCAGATAGTCCAGCAGATCCGCGTAGAATTTGCGTTTCGCGGGGAATTTCAGCGGATGGTCGCGGCTCTCGCCTTGGGGGAAATAGCCGTTGATGACCGTGATTTCATCGCCGTTCGACAAGGGGTAGCGTCCCGTCATGAGGCGTCGCTGGGCGTCTTCGGAGTCGTTTGGAAACCCACGGGTCACGGCACGCGGTTCGATCTGACTTAGCAGGGCCACGCCATAGTGGCCTTTCTGACCGTGAACGTGGGTCGCGTACCCCAGTCCCCGCGCCCAGTCGAACGGAAACTGTTCGTCGACAACCTTGCATTCCTGAAGACCGACCACGTCGGGGGCATGCGCCGCCTTCAGCGCCTCGACCTGATGCGGCCGGGCGCGAATTCCGTTGATGTTGAACGAGACGATCTTGAACAATTCAGGCAGCCTCCGGTGATTCGAATGCGTCGGAAGGCTAGCACGCCGGAACGCGATTCCACTACATGTCGCTGACACTCGCGCGGTTGATATTGACGCGACCCGCCAGCGGGCTTCTACGTCGGCATTGAGCATCGCCGGGCAGGACATCCAAACTGTTCAATCACATTATAAATCTTTAATATTGGTTGCCCGCGAAGGAACCGGCTATGACCGAAGCCAATCCGGTCCGTCGCAACCGCCTCCAGCGGCATCGATTCTCTCCCCTCTGTCTATTTTGCCCAGGACTTCGACTCGCCATGAAAACCGCCCGCTCGCCCAATTGGTCCTGGATGCTGCCTTTCATGACCTGGCTGCCGGGGGTTGGGCGCGTCGAACTCAAGGCCGATCTGGTCGCGGCGCTGACTGGCGCCATCGTGGTGCTGCCGCAGGGTGTCGCCTTCGCCACCATCGCCGGAATGCCGCCCGAGTACGGTCTGTACGCCGGCATGGTGCCAGCCATCATCGCCGCGCTGTTCGGCTCGTCGCGCCATCTGGTGTCGGGGCCGACCACGGCCGCCTCGGTGGTGCTCTTTTCGTCGCTCTCCATCATGGCCATTCCGGGCACGCCCGATTATGTGACCCTGGCCCTGACCCTGACCTTCATGGTCGGCGTAATGGAACTGGCGCTGGGATTTGCGCGCATGGGCGCGCTGGTCAATTTCATCTCGCATTCGGTGATCGTCGGCTTTACCGCCGGCGCGGCGGTCCTGATCGCGGCCAAGCAGCTCAAATATTTCTTCGGCATCGAGATGGACAGCGGCGGCCATCTGCATGACATCCTGTTCCAGTTCGGTCAGCACATCGTCGAGATCAACCCGCTCGCCACGCTGGTCGCCGCCGTGACGCTTGGGATCGGCATCGTCTGCAAACGCTGGCTGCCGCGCATCCCCTACATGATCGTCGCCATGATCGGCGGCAGTCTGCTGGCCGTGGCCCTGGATCTCTGGCTGGGGGTCGACCAAACTGGCATCGCCACCGTGGGCGCCCTGCCCGCGAGCCTACCGCCGCTTTCCTCGCCCTCGCTGACGCTCGATCACATCCGCCAACTGGCGCCAACGGCGCTGGCCGTGACCCTCTTCGCCCTGACCGAGGCGGTCTCCATCGGCCGTTCGCTCGCCGCGCGCGGCGGTTATCGCATCGACGGCAATCAGGAGTTTATCGGCCAGGGGCTGTCCAACATCGCCGGCTCCTTCTTCTCGGGCTATGTCGCGACCGGCTCCTTCAATCGCAGCGGAGTGAACTACGAGGCCGGCGCGCGCACGCCGCTGGCATCGATCTTCGCCGCCTTCATGCTGATGGCCATCGTGCTGCTGGTGGCGCCCTTCGCGAGCTATCTGCCCAAGGCCGCGATGGCCGGCGTGCTGTTCCTGGTCGCCTGGGGCTTGATCGACTTCAAGGAAATCGGCCATATCCTGCATGCCTCCCGGCGCGAGACCGGCGTGCTGGCGGTGACCTTTTTCTCCGCCATCTTCCTGGAACTGGAATTCGCCATCTTCTCCGGGGTGCTGCTGTCGCTGGTGCTGTATCTCGACCGCACCTCCAAGCCGCGGATCGTGACCCTCGCGCCGAATCCTCTCCTGCCCAATCACGCCTTCTCCAGCGACCCGGATCTGCCCCAATGTCCGCAGTTGCGCATTCTGCGCATCGACGGCTCGCTCTTCTTCGGCTCGGTCGCCCATGTCGAACAGTTCTTCGACCGGCTGCGCGCGGAACACCCCGAACAGAAACACCTGGCCCTGATCGCCAACGGCATCAACTTCGTCGATCTTCAGGGCGGTCAAACGCTGGCGCTGGAGGCCGAGCGGCGCCGGACGGATGGCGGCGGCATGTATCTGATCAACGTCAAACAAGGTCTGTGGGAGGAACTGGAACGCTGCGGTTGTCTGGACGCCACCGGCGCGCGCAATGTCTTCCAGGCCAAGACGGCAGCGATCCGTGGGATCTACCAGAAGCTGGACAAGAGTGTCTGCGCCACCTGCGACAAGCGGATCTTCCGCGAGTGCAACGCCTGAACCATGAAAGCGATGATCCTCGCCGCGGGACGCGGCAACCGCATGCGGCCGTTGACCGACCACACGCCCAAACCGTTGCTTGAAGCGGCCGGCAAGCCGCTCATCGTCTATCACATCGAGCGCCTGGCGGCGGCCGGCTTCCGTGATCTGATCATCAATCATGCCCATCTGGGCGAGCGAATCGAGGCGGCCCTGGGCGATGGCGCCGACTTCGGGGTGCGCATCCGCTACTCGGCCGAGGCACAGGCGCTCGAAACCGGCGGCGGTATTTTCAAGGCGCTCCCACTGCTTGGCCCCGCGCCTTTTCTGGTCGTCAACGGCGATGTCTGGACCGATTGCGCGCTGACCGATCTGAAGCTGGACGCGGACGACCTGGCCCATTTGATCCTGGTGGACAATCCGCCGCATCACCCGACGGGCGATTTCGCGCTTGCCAATGGGCGGGTCTATCCTGAAGGGTCGCCGCGCTATACCTTCAGCGGTCTCGGACTCTACCGCCCCGAGCTGTTCGACGGCTGCTCAGCGGGCGCCTTCCCGCTCGCGCCCCTCTTACGCAACGCGATGCTGGCGGGACGGGTCGGCGGTCGGCGGCATGCCGGGCGTTGGTTCGATATCGGCACTCCGGAGCGACTGGGCGAGTTGGATCGGCTGCTCGGGCGTCAGTAAACCGCGATCCCGGGAGCGAAGATCGAACCGGGCGCTATACTGGATTCAGGCAACGGCGAAGCAACCGCGCGCGCCATCCGAAAGCATCTTCATCTCTCGCGAACGTCATTCACGAATCGATAGAGGATCATGATGAACATTCAGATTGCCGACATTACCCTGCACATCGATGAGTCCCTGGATGCCGAAAACCGCGCGCGCATCGAAACCGCGATCCGCGCCGTCGATGGCGTGGTCAGCGTTCATGCCCAAACGGACCGCCCCCATCTCATGATTGTCGGATACAACCCCGAGAAAACAAGCAGCGCGGCCATCCTGGAGGCCGCGACCGCGCAAGGCATCCATGCCGAGTTGATCGGGCTGTAACGCGATTTTGCCGCCGCTCGCACGCGCGCATGGGTCAGGCAATCGCCGCTTCGCAGTTTACGCAACACGACTTCGACGAGTTTTCCAAGCGTCTGCGCCAGGAGACCCGTTTGCTGGAGCGCTGGTTCGCGGACGGCACGCTGGAAGATGGGGAGCCAACCGTCGGCTACGAGTTGGAAGCCTGTCTGGTCGCGCCCGACATGCTCCCCGCGCCACAGGTCGACGCCTTACTGAAACAGGTGGCGGATCCGCTGGTCGTCCCCGAACTTGCCACCTTTAACGTCGAGTTCAATGGGACCGCGACCCGCTTGCAGGGCAATGCGCTCTCGCGTCTGGCGGGAGAACTGACCGCGACGCTGGAGCAAGCCAACCGCGCGGGCTCGGGTCTTCAAAGTCGCCTGACCATGATCGGCATCCTGCCGACGGTGCGCCCGGAGCATCTCGCCCTTGACTTCATGACCCCCCGCGATCGCTTTCGCGCACTCAACGCCCGGATCTTCGAACTGCGCCACGGACGCCCACTGCAACTCCTCATCGAAGGGCGTGACCGTCTCGATCTGGAGTGGCGCGACGTGATGCTGGAGGCGGCGGCCACCTCCTTCCAACTCCATCTCAAGGTCAAGCCGGAGGAATCGGCGCGCGTTTATAATGCCTCGAAAGTGGTCAGCGGTCCGATGGTGGCGATCAGCGCCAACTCGCCCTATCTTTTCGGGCGCGATCTCTGGGACGAGACCCGCATCCCGCTGTTCGAGCAAGCCGTCTCGGTGGGCGGTCCCATTCTGCAGGAGCGCGCCAATTTCGGTTTTCGCTACGCCGAGCGCTCGATCCTGGAAACCTTCCGCGCCAATTTCGACCGTTATCCGGTGCTGCTCCCTCATCTGATGGATTCCCCGCCGGAGCGACTCGCCCATCTCTGCCTGCACAATGGCACCATCTGGCGCTGGAATCGTCCGCTGATCGGCTTCGATGCGTGCGGCCGTCCGCATCTGCGCATCGAGCATCGGGTGATGCCCGCCGGCCCCTCGGTGGCGGATGCGATCGCCAATGCGGCGTTCTATTTCGGTCTGATGCGGAATCTGGCGCGGGATGAAAGACCACCCGAGTCGCGCTTGCTGTTTTTACATGCGCAGAAGGGATTTTATGCCTGCGCCCGCGCGGGACTGGCCGCGCGGATCCCCTGGCTGGACGGCCAGACCCTGCCCGTGACGCGGATCATCAAGGACGATCTGCTACCCCGCGCCCGACAGGGGCTGGCGGAGTTGGGGATCGATCCGGCGGAGCGCGAGCATTGGCTCGGGATCATCGCCGAGCGCCTGGAAACCGGTCAGACCGGCGCGCGCTGGCAGCGCGCCTGGGTGGAACGGCATCAGCCGGACATGGTCGGCCTGACCGCGGCCTATCTCGCACATCAAGAAAGCGGCCAGCCAGCTCACCGGTGGACGTTAGACTAGCGCGACCCCATATCGATGACCGTGGGGCGAGTTTGAAACCCACTCGCTCGAAGCGGCGCGTATCATGCGATGAACGCGGTTTCATCAGTACAGCCATCGGATTCCGAACACCCTCCATGCTCAAGCAATTCGACGCCCTGCCCGACGGACTCCTGGACGCGGAGAGCCACCAACTAAACGCCTGGCTCGGCGCGCCCACGCTGATTCATTTATCCGGCGCGCGCGAACCGGCGCTCTTCGTCTCCGTGTTGATGCACGGTAACGAGACGGTCGGCTGGGACGCGATCAGGAATCTGCTGCAAGCGCGACTCGCCCGCTTCGGCGAGTCGCGCCTACCCCGTTCGCTCACGATCTTCATCGGAAATGTCGCCGCCGCGGCCAGCAGTGCGCGCCATCTTCCCGAGCAACCCGATTACAACCGCGTCTGGCCCGGCTCCGTCACGCCCCACACGCCCGAACACGACATCATGGCGCGCGTCGTCGAGATCATGGCCGAACGGAGGCTCTTCGCGAGTCTGGATTTGCATAACAACACCGGCTCCAATCCCCACTATGCCTGTATCGATCAGATCGACAATCGCATCCTTCAGCTTGCGACACTCTTCAGCCGCACAGTCGTCTATTTCAAACGCCCGACCGGCGTCCAGTCGATGGCCATGGCGCGGCTCTGTCCGGCCGTCACCGTGGAGTGCGGCAAGGTGGGCGAGCAACATGGCATCGAGCATGCGCGGAACTTCATCGACGCAGCATTGCATCTGAACGACATCCCCGATCATGCGCTACCGGCTCAGGACATCGACCTCTTCCACTCCGTCGCGCAGGTCACGGTACCTGCCGAGGTTCGCTTCAGCTTTTCGTCTGACGAGGTCGACCTACTCTTGAATCCAGCCCTGGAGCATTGGAATTTCTGCGAGTTGCCGCGCGGTACGGCCTTCGGCCGACGACTGAATGGGAAGGCGGCCCGATTGGAGGTCCGTGACGAACAGGGGCTGGACGTGAGCGAACGGTATTTTCACGCCGAGGACTTCGAACTGCGCCTCCGTCAGCCCGCCATGCCATCCATGCTCACCCGCGACGAGACCGTCATCCGCCAGGATTGTCTCTGCTATCTGATGGAACGTTATCGCGAGCATCTGCCGCAGCGAAACTGATCGCCTGCAGCCAGCGGCTTTCAAGGTCCGCGTCTTGGCTCTCAAGCGATGAGTCGATCATTAAGCGAACGCAGGCGAGCGCTGCCCTTCCTAAGTAACTGTCCACATAGGATTTTCCGATTTCCCGATTTTCCGTTCGTCCTTCGACAAGCTCAGGACGAACGGAAAATCGCACTCCGAGGTTGACCTTGAATCCGTTCGTGGTGAGCTTGTCGAACCATGAACGGATTCAAGGTCGCCACGCACAGAGTACAGTTCAAATCGGGAAACAAGTTCCTAAAGTCCGAGACCGTAGCCTCCTCGTTGTCGTAATCGTGACCGCGGTCTCGACATGGCGAATATTCGACTACGACAACGACCTGAGACGGTCCTGGAACTTTCGCACAGTTTGCACTAGGGAAGCTGATCCAGCCGGATATTGGACGAGGTACGTATCGTTTTATCCACCGCGCGGAGCGCAAGCGGCGCCATCACCGCCAGCGTCCCAAGCAGCAACAGAATCTCGACAAAATAGACGAACGCATAGCCGACCACCGGGCCGGTAAAGTCGGGACCAAGCGATCCGGACTGCGCAAGACCGGAAACCAGGTCGCGGACCGCTCCGCCAAACGCCATCGCGACCCCACTCGCGGTTGCCTGAACCGCGCCCCAGGCACCCAGCGCGAGACCGCTGTGACCGCCTTCGGCCAGATCCATGGCGGCGGTCAAGGTGCCGACAGCAAAGAGACCGGCGCTAAATCCAATCAGCCCGGTGCCGATCCGAAACACCAGGACCGACTCGATCGATGCCGCATGGATCACCGACGCGAATGCCACAAGGCCAATCGTCGCCCCAAGAACCGAGAGTCGATAGGCACTGCCCCCGCGACTCAGGAAACGCCCCGCGAACGCGAGCGCCACCAGCGTCCCGGCCGCCAGCAATGCGGTGAGTGCCGTGGTTTGAGAAACCGTCATGCCCAGAACTTGGCCGCCGTAGGGCTCCAGCAAAATATCCTGCATGGTAAAGCCGGCCGTTCCAAAGCCAACGCCAATCAGCAAACGGCTCGCGCGCCCGCCCTGCGAGAAATCGCGCCAGGTTTCCATGAACGGAGGACGCTTTTCCGGGGCGGCGGCACGCTTGGGATCGATCGCCTCCTGCTTCCACAACGCCACGACATTCAGAACAATGGTCGCCACCGCAGCGCCTTGAATGAGCTGAATCAGTAATTGCTGGGAGAAATTCGTGAGCAGTTGGCCGAACAGTAAGGCGCTGAACAACATGCCAAGCAGCAGCGTCACGTAGAGCAAGGCAACGACGCGCGGGCGTTTGTCGACAGGAGCCAAGTCCGTCGCCAATGCCAATCCAGCGGTCTGGGTCGTATGCAAACCCGCGCCCACCAGCAGAAAGGCCAGCGCGGCGCCGATTTTCCCTAGGACATTGAGCGCGTTGTCGGCATCGGCCAACAACAGCAGTGCGAACGGCATAATGGCGAAGCCGCCAAACTGCAACATACTCCCCATCCAGATGTAGGGAATGCGGCGCAGGCCAAAGGCCGAGTGGTGATAATCGGAGCGATGACCGATCAGCGCGCGAAAGGGCGCGAAAACCAGGGGTAAGGCGACCATGGTCGCAACCAGCCAGGTCGGAACGCCTAACTCGACGACCATGACGCGATTGAGCGTCCCGGTCAGCAAAACCATGGCCATGCCCACCGAGACCTGGAACAGCGACAATCGTAATAAACGCTTCAGCGGCAGATCGGCCGTCGCCACATCGGCGAAAGGAAGAATCCTTCGCACAAGCTGACGCCAGGCGAGTAACTGTTGTTCATCCGGGCGACTCATGCCGTTTTCATCTCCGAAACAGGAAAGTGAGATGGAGAAACTGTACCTGACATTCCAAAGGCAAGCCAGACACGATCTGGCAATGGCAACTCCAACATTTTTTAAACAAAAAAAGCCAATCCACCCTTACGTTGCGGATCAGCCAGAATCACCCGAATCATTGAACCAGAAATATGAATTTGGCGGTGCGGAAAATCAATTTCGAGAATTTGAAAGGGATTTCGACGGCAGATGGAAATACCAGTTTTCCGCATCCCATCTACCGTCAATCCTTAACACACTGACTTGTGCGCTCAAGGATGTTGAGGTCGCCTATACGGAGACCCTCATCCAACAACCTGGATCAATTCCAGCCAAGACCAACCGCGAACACAACCCAATGGACAGCGATCGCAAGCACTAAGAGCGCATAGAAAATCGGCATCAGCCAAGTCGACGGATTCACGACCAACCAGATTTTCCAATCGTCTTCCGGATTGCTTGGCTTTTTGACGTCGCTCATTGTATTGACCTCTAAATGTATGGACTAGAAACCGGTCGAAGGCGAGATTCTTAGAACCAAGGCTTCGCGGCGATGACAAACAGATGCGCAAGGGCAGCCAGACCGACGAATGCGGTATAGGTCACCTTGAACTGCTCATGGAATTCTTTCGCTTGCTGCTCGGTCAGACCCGACAAGGATTGCTCGGCCATCGATGTATCTCCCAAGGGGATGATTTAACAATGCCACTGTTGTTACAGATGGCTATTTTTCTGTCGCGGCTGAATATGCCACGACGAAACAAAATCTTACTGAGCTGGCGCAGCCTCGACAGCAGGCGCGGCTTCAACAGCGACAGGCGCGGGAGCCGACCAACCTTGACCCGGCAGCGAGAAGGCAACGACGTGAACCAGAAGTGCAACGACCAGGACGGCGAGCAGCGTCGGGATCAGCCAAGTGGCTGGATTGACGACCAGCCAAAACCGATAATCCTGCTCAAGCGGCTTGTAACCCATGAATTCGATATTCATAACATTCATCCCGACTCTAAATTACCACCAAGGATTCGCTGCAATCACGAACAGATGCGCGAGCGCGGCCAGACCGACGAATGCGGTATAGGTCACCTTGAACTGCTCGTGAAATTCTTTTGCCTGCTGATCGGTCAAACCCGACAGACTTTTTGCTGCTTCAGCCATGTTGGCCTCCGTTTTAAAATGATTCGTGTGATTGCGACTGACAGCGAAAACAAACAGGGTCTTCCGATCCGAATGATTCCGTCTGCCTATCTTGGAGCCCCATGTCACTCCGGAGATCCTGTGTGTCATCTTAGCTTGACATCATGGAATGTCAACCTTTCAAGACAAAAAACCTGATTTTGATTGTTGAGACTAAGCAGGATCAGTACGGCATGCGTTGACTCTGGCGTCCCGGGCATCGACGCACGTCGCGTTTGACACGTATTAAGTGATTTATTTTTTTAGCTTTTCCAACGAAGTCGATCAGCGCTTTCCGCCAACGAAACCGAGCGCAACCATGCGAATCCCTTCTGGACGCCATGCGCGCATCAGACAGGATCGCTTCCAGCGCTGACAGCGCTTGGGGTTTCGAGGACGGTTCCGTCTATGTGCTGCCTCAGTCGGTCGCACAGCCGACAGTTCACCGTTGGCTGGCGCGCGACGCATAACACCCTCATGATCGCGTGATCCTGCGTAAAACAGAGCAGATGCCAAGACAAACGCTTCCAGCGAGTTGGTCAAACTCGACAGAACGAAGGACTAGAGAGAAAACGGCACGAAGGACAGAGAGAAAACCACAGATAAGCGGGGAGCAACAGTAGAGCGGATTATGATTTTTATACTTTAACCACGGAACTGCACATCGACACTTGGCAGTAGCGATACTTGCATCACGACACTTTAACTACTTCTGTGTCGCAAAAGGGAGACACATGTTTAGATGTGTCTCATCCTTTCTGGCTTTAGGGCGCGCGGGAGGCACGCCCATGGCTTTACGAAAACATAACGCTTACGCAAACCAGATCCGAAGGGATCAAGCCCCCCAGCCAAGCCCGATTGCAAACACGACCCAATGGACGGCGATCGCAACCAGCAGGACAGCAAACAGAACTGGCATCAACCAGGTAGCTGGATTGACGACAAGCCAGATTTTCCAATCGTCTTCTGGATTTTTCGGCTTTGCAACTTCGCTCATTGTATTATCCTCGTAAATTATGGACTAGAACCGGATGAAACCAGGGATTGTTACCACCAAGGCTTCGCGGCAATGACGAACAGATGCGCAAGCGCGGCCAGACCGACGAATGCGGTGTAGGTGACCTTGAACTGCTCATGGAATTCTTTTGCTTGTTGTTCGGTCAGACCCGACAAGGATTGCTCGGCCATCGTTATACCTCCCATTGGGATGAATGACATTGCCACTGCCGAAACAGTTGGCTATTTTCTTGCCGCAGCTGATTGCCCCGGCAACACAAAACTTTACTGAGCGGGCGCAGCCTCGACAGCAGGCGCGGCTTCAACAGCGGCAGGCGCAGGCGCGGACCAACCCTGACCTGGCAGCGAGAAGGCAACGGCGTGAACCAGAAGCGCAACGACCAGAACGGCCAGTAACGTCGGGATCAACCAGGTAGCCGGATTGACGACCAGCCAAAAACGGTAATCCTGCTCAAGCGGCTTGTAACCCATGAATTCGATATTCATTGCAATACCTCGACTCTAAATTACCACCAAGGATTCGCCGCAATGACGAACAGATGCGCAAGCGCGGCCAGACCGACAAATGCGGTATAGGTGACCTTAAACTGCTCGTGGAATTCTTTCGCCTGCTGCTCGGACAAACCCGACAGACTTTTTGCTGCTTCAGCCATATTGGCCTCCTTAATCAAGGATTATGAGCTTTGTATTTGTACGCTAGACGGCCTTCCGATCGTCAGCAGGCCCTCAGTTGCACACCGGCCCTTCAAAAGGGACTTAAAACAGTAGGATCCGTCTGTGATCCTGAGTGTCATATTAGCTTGACACCGCTAGATGTCAAGTAGATTTTACATCCAAATTCCAACACGGCGACGACGTCACGACGAGTCACAATACGCTTCTGAGATACTTGATGATAAAACCCATAGCCGCGATCGAGGCAGTCGCGATAAACCCAACCTTCGCCATGTAAAGAAGCATGGAGATGACTGGACTGAGATTCGGCGCTCCCACGGATTCGGAATCGTCATCTCCTTGAGCGTGTGTCGTAGCGCCCGCATCCTTGCTCGCGCTGTCTGACGCATCCCCGGCCGCCCTTGGCTCGGCAGCGCCGACTTGATAAGGAGCGCAGCCGGTGACGCGAAAAAACTGGATTTCCGCATCATCGCCCTCTTTCTCCATGATGACGAACTCGGTTTCCAGATCGAGCTTTCGTCTCGCCGCAAACTCTAGTGCAAAAGCCTCCGGGGTATCGGCTTCGTCGAGGAATTCCCAGGATTTTTGTTTTTCGGGCCAGGTTCGCTTTGCCGCGTATTTCACTCGCAATTCCTCTTGGATGGACCAACGCGCGTTGGTGCTTATTGATTGGGACTTGTCTGCTGGAGCCTCGGCGCGGCCTGAGTAACCTGCGGCGGCCCTTGTTTCCAGGTTCTGATCTGGTACCAGACACGCCCCAGGTGTTCGTGAATGGCCAGGTAACTCAATTTGAAGGCGCTCGCGGACGGCAACCAATCGCGCAAGGTCAGTTCCGTCTCCCAGCCCGGATGATGCGCAAAGGCGGTTGGAGCTGGGGTGACGGTCAGGCCGGCCGACTCGAACGCCTCGACGGCGCGCGGCAGATGCCAGGCATCACTGACCAGCAGGATGTGCGCGATGCCATCCCGTGACAGCAATGGCGCGGTATAAGCGGCGTTTTCCCAACTCGTTCGGCTCTCCGACTCCACCCCCGCGACGACCGCGCCATAATCCTCGCGTAGCAGGTTGGCCATCAACACGCCCATCGGCGGATACTCGCCGGGCTGGGCGCCGCCCGTGACATAGAGTGGAAGCCCAGTCGTCCGAGCGACCTTCGCCCCATAGCGCACCCGTCTCAGACTGGCATCGTCGAGTGTGTCGCCGCCGTATTCCGGCGCGCCGGTCACGCGACCCGCGCTCAGAATGACGATCGCCTGAGCCGTCGACGGAAAGGGCGTGGCGGGCGTACCCAGGGCGGAATACCTCTCCAGCGGTTCCATGAGACGGGTGCCGACTGGCGAGAGGCTCATCAGGGTCAGGACCGTGACGGCCGTGAAGAGCAGCAGACGACCAAGAACGCCGCGGACCAGAAAAAAGGCCGCAATCAGCATCACGATCAAAATGCCGGGCGGGAGCAGCAAGCTTTTCAGAACGCTGTAAACCATGATCCCGAAAGCGACGATGAAGGGGTTGAATAACGTGCCGTTGCTTGCGGAATTACGCGATGACGGCGCTCGCCTGGCGATCGGCATGATACGAGGAGCGCACCATCGCGCCGCTGGCGACATTGGAGAACCCCATTGTTTCCCCCATGACACGCAATTCGTCGAACTCGCCGGGAGTCCAGTAGCGTGTCACCGGAAGATGATCGCGACTCGGCTGAAGATACTGCCCGATGGTCAGCATGTCGCAATCATGATCGCGCAAATCCTGCATGACCGCACACACTTCCTCGTGCGTTTCCCCAAGCCCGAGCATGAGACCCGACTTGGTCGGGATCGCGGGATGACGAGACTTGAATGCCTGGAGGAGTCGCAGCGAGCCGGCATAGTCCGCGCCGGGCCTGACCTGACGATAAAGTCGCGGTACGGTTTCCAGATTGTGATTGAATACATCCGGCAAACCATCGCCTGAGAACTGGTCGAGCGCGATAGATTCCCTACCGCGGAAATCCGGCACCAGCACTTCCAGTCTGGTGGACGGATTCCTGGCGCGGACCGCTCGCAGGCAGTCGGCAAAGTGACCTGCCCCGCCATCGCGCAGATCGTCCCGATCGACCGAGGTAATGACAACGTAGCGCAGACCCATGGTCGCGACGGAATCCGCCAAATGCTGTGGCTCCTCTGTATCGACCGGTTTAGGCCGTCCGTGCGCGACATCGCAAAAGGGGCAGCGGCGCGTACAGATATCGCCCAGAATCAAAAAGGTGGCGGTGCCATGATTGAAGCATTCGCCGAGATTGGGACACATGGCTTCTTCGCACACGGTGGTCAGCTTGCTTTGTCGCAGCAGGCTCTTGATGCGCGCCACGCCAGGCCCGATCGGTGCCTTGGCGCGAATCCAACTTGGCTTGCGCGGGATCTCTCCGCCCGTCTCCACCTTGACCGGGATACGGGCAAGCTTATCCTTGCCGCGTTGATGGGTGTCCGGGGTGGAACGCGAAGGCGTGATCAGGTGACTGGGATCGGACATGCATGGGCTCGCGAGTCAGAAAAAACGGACGATTGAAACCGCAAGGCGGCGGTCAAACGATGCATGCCATGCCGGAGGCCATTGACGATCATTCGGTCAAGAGGCGACCGATCAATAACGGAAACCATGGCGTGAACCACTCCGGATGCACCCGCAGGGCACGCGGAATGACCGGCACCCCCATCCAGCGCCAGGCGCCGATTTCGGCCGGATCCGGATGAGGGACTCCCGCATAAACGCCATGGAAAATATGCAGGTATTCGTGCTCGATCAAACCCGAATCCTGATCCTCGGCCCGATAAATCAGCTGCGCACGCTCGGTGAGCGGGACGCGAATCCCGAATTCTTCCTTCAGGCGTCGTCCCGCGGCCATCGAGGTCGATTCGCCTGGCCGAGGGTGCCCGCAACAGGTATTGGACCACCGCTTCGCGAAATGATATTTCACATCCGCGCGACGCTGTAACAACAAATCTCCGTCGGCATTGAACACGAGAATCGAAAAGGCGCGATGGAGATCTCCGGTCCGGTGAACATCGAGCTTGCCCGCCGCGCCAAGCATGCGATCCTCCTGGTCCACGACGATCACTTCCTCCAGTGCGTCGCGCTGCGCGGTGCGTTCCAACTCGTCGGCGGCAAGGGGGCGAACAATTTGGGCGCTCACGATTCGTCTCCCGTGCATTTCCCAGCGGCTTCGTCGGGCGGTGCGATGTCATTCCGCCCGAATGTCTCGATCGCCGCACGCAACTCCACATGCTTCGCGGCCTGTTCGCCAAGGGAAACGCCGGCAACGATCGCATCCCATGCCTGACGGATGCTCGCCGCCCCCCCTCGGGGCCCCATCGGATGACCAAAGACGCCGCGGCCCGGAACGAATCCGAAATCGATCGTACCAACCTTATCGTAGACGCCCTTCAATGTCCCGGCCCAATCGCTCCCGCCAGGGACAGGCAAGCTAGGCTTGATCGCGCCCATGGGTGCAAGACAGGCGGCAACATTCTCTCTCACTTCGTCATCCGACGAATGCATTCGCTCCCCAAACCCCGGCATGATAATCGCGTCGAACCCCGCGAGCCGCTGGAGTTTGGCAAAAACCCTGGAATGAACGCCAAAGTTGGGAAGACGGCTGAACGGGGCGATAAAGGGGAAATGCGCAATCAGCGGCACACGCGCGTGTCGACGCAGCATGCGGACCGCGCTCAAACCGACGGGCATCGCGTTGATCAGCAGGGCGTTCGCGCCATTCGCGACGGCGATATCATGTAAGTCGATCAGACGCTCCACTTCATCCGTGATGTTTGCGAGATAGAACTTTGGACATCCCGTTGCCTGCTCTGCCCGTTGCCGTGCCGCGCCCAAGAGTTCCGAGCGCCGCGCCAGCGGACACCATTCGGTGTCGCCCAGCATCTCGTCGTCCTTAGCAATATCCAGTCCGCCCAGCCAGCTTTGATAACCCAGGTCGCTGAAAGCTTCTGGTGGCAACCCGATATTCGGCTTGATCACGCCAAAGAAGAGTGGCCGATCATAGACCTGAAGCAGGTCACGGAGTCCTTCGACCCCAAAACGCGGCCCCTCGAACTCGGCCAGATAGGCATCCGGTAAATGAATGTCCAGCAGTTTGACGACCGGTGCTCCGGGCGAAAAGAACGTGCCTTCTCCGCAGACGGCGCTCAAGAGATTGGGCAAGCGGGGACCGAAATTCCCATGCGGATGAGCGATCGTCACCCGGCAAGCCTGCACGTCACCACCCTGAGAATGAGCGATTCCGTAGCTGAATCCGGGCCGACCCGATTCCAGAACGGTCAGGTCGACGACCCGCGCGGCAAAACGCGGCCTGAGGTCTTCGGATGAACCGACGCGCCGCCATTGAGCCGTCGACTGCTCGGAACAGAAATGCGCCGCCGCGATCCGTGGATCGCCGATACATTCGAGATAGTAATCGAGAATGATATAGGCATCCGGGTTCAACGCGGCCGCATCGGCGAAGAACCCCGACCAATCGGAATCCTTCATGCGCTAACGAACTCCAGAAACCTGCACCGCAAGTGTTCGCTCATCGCGGGGGCCGTCCAGTTCAAGAAAAAAGATGGATTGCCAACCGCCAAGGAGGAGTTCGCCGTTTGATACTAAAATAGTCGCAGAGGAATTCATGAACAGACCCAGTAGATGGGAGTGCGCATTGAGCCGGCCATCGACAGGATTGTCGTTGTGTCGGTAGTCCGCATCGCTCGGAGCGAGCCGATTCAGGAAATCGAGCATATCCTGCTGCAACTTCGGCTCCCGTTCGTTCAGTGCAACGAATGCAGTCGAATGAGTCGAGCAAATCGTCAACTGGCCATCTCGCACCCGATGACGAGAATATATCTGCTGGATCCGCTCGGTGATATCGATGATCTCGATCGGCGTGCGGGTCGGCAACGCAAGACGTTCATGATGAAAAAACATAGGTAGGACTTAAACAACCACGGGCGAGGCGAATGTTCGGCATTCCCCCGCCCGTCGGTATATGGACTACTGACTGTCCTACTTTCCAGCCGGCAAAGGGGCCATCTGCGAGACAGCCGCAGGAGTCGCCTCCGAACCTTGCAACCAGTTGAAAGCCGGGCTGCTGAGCAGAATAAAGTGGATCAGCAGGGCAAGCACAAACAGGAACCCAAATAAGGCAACAAGCGTTCTGCGCGGATCGAAGATCTGCCAGAGTTTATACATCGCATTCATCGAGTCATCTCCTGAATCATGACACGGGATGCGGCAGATATCTGCCGGCTTCCCGTCTTTATCCGTTGCGTGGCTGTACTGTAACTGCTACAGCCAGGGACGCCAGAGCCATGCCAAGATATGAGCAATGATCACGATACCAAAAAACATGGTCATGCTCTGTGTGAAGATGGCATGAAACTCTTGAGCCTCTGCATCGGTCAGCCCGGTCATGCTTTTTTGGTCAGCCATTGAATTATCCTCTTATTAAATTATGCCAGTCGGCAATTACCGCGATCTACCCCGCGGCGGGGATTATTCTCAGCGCGTCCGACAGGTTTGCAATACATGCCCTTGGACGCTGCCGATAACCTGAAGTGGAGACTTAAGCGCCACTCAACCAATTGAAAGCTGGGCTGCTGAGCAGGATGAAGTGGATCAACAGTGCCAGCACGAGCAGAAACCCAAAGAGGGCAACCAGGGTTCTACGCGGATCAAAAATCTGCCAAAGTTTGTGCATGTGTATTCTCCGGTCTTTTAAGGTAGGCGCTGCTGAACACAACAATCGCCTTATCGCTCACGAACATGAAAAACCCCAAGCCATTACAGCCAGGGACGCCACAACCACACGAGGATGTGTGCGACGACCACGATCCCCGTAAACGCGACGAAACTGGACACGAAGATACCGTGAAACTCTTTAGCTTCGTCTTCGTTCAGTCCAGACATCGAGCGGTTTTCAGCCATTGGATGGTTCCTCGTTGATCGTCAGGCTGGCGAACTGGCTACACCAGCCACGCCAATCCTATCTCACATTCCGCAGCTTTTGCCATTTGACAATCGCTACGGCCTTCTTTCTGTTTCCTGACGCCGGATAGACACCCGGCGCCATCCATGCCAACCGGCAAACCAGTTATAACTTCTGCGCGGTTGGCTCCGCCACTTCGACTGGAGCGGCTTCCACCGGAGCCGGCGCTACCGGAGCCTGCTCCACAGGCGCAGCCGCCTTGGTGGGGCCGGCCAATGCCGGATAATCCTTCAGCATCTTTGCCGCATACAGCGGTTTGTAAGCGCCTTGGTGACAGGTCACGCAGCTGATCTTGAAGGGATCGCCATATGGACCTTTCCGCGAGGCTGGGAGCACGTCATTCAGCGGCCAGATATAGTTCTGGTTGAGATCCCGTACATGACGGATCGCATACCAGGCCGTCGTCCGTTTCGGCGTACTCTGATCCCAGGCGAAGAACGAACGGGTGTTATGGCAGAAGGTGCAGTTGACGCCCAAGGCATCGGAGATCTGCATCATCAGCGCATAGGTCCACTCCGCCTGCTTGATGGACGTCGTATTCCCCTCGGGCAGCGCCGTCGTTCCAATCACCCGAATCTCGTTTGCCTGATCGAGGAAAGGCGTGAACGGGTCATAAGGCAATGCCGAGTAGGCTGCGGTGGATGCCGCAATGTTCTGACCCGTCGGCTTCACGCCAGAGGGCTGACCCGGACCCGGATCCGTCACCCACACATACTTTGGAACCGGATTGCCGCGATGGCAGGTGTAACAGGTAATGCCTGTATCCGCCACGTGATCCTTCCAGTTCGCATTCGTTTGCTGGGTCATCTCGAACATCCGACGCGAAACCACCTTGGTGTAGATGTTGTCGGACGCGAAATCGCCGGGAACGTGACAGTAATTACAGCCTTCCTTCGGCGAAACCCACAGGGTCACCGCCACCATCAGCCGGGTGAAATCCGCGACACTGAGGTCGCTCAACACCTGCACATTCTTATAAACGTCCGTTACCTTGGGGCCACCCGGTGCAGCCGCTGGAAGCGCCTCGGGCGGAATATTCGCCTTCACGCTCGCCTCAAGGAGGCGTGGATTGTAATTCTGCTCCATCCCCAATCCACGATATCCGATCTGCACCACTTCCGGCGGCGGACGCTCGCAACCTAGCAGGAGCATGGAAGCGACAACCGCAACCAACGGGACTGCTGCGTGCTTTCCAATATTCATTGCGACACCCCCTGCAGCGTATATGGATCCTGGACGAGCACGTCAATCGGATAGCTCGGCGCAACACCGTGCTTTACTGCCCAGAGATACCAATTATCGACGACCGTGCCGGTCAACAGGATGCCGATGCCAGCGGTGATGACCGTCAGTACCGCGAACCACCAACTCCAGCGATGGATCGACTCCATCGAGGCATTGAAGCCCATGGTCCAGCGCCAGAACAGCGCGGCACGCTCAGCTGCCGTTCCTCTGTCCACGATTTGGTCGATCTCGCGATCACCACCAAATCGACTGACCGAAAGAATCGTTGCGCCATGCATTGCGAACAGCAGAGCCGAACCATACAAGAACGCGATCGACAGCATGTGGAACGGGTTGTAATACAGATTTCCGTAGCGAATCGAGAAAGCTGCTGTCCAATCGAGATGTGGAAAAATCCCGAAAGGCACGGCTTCTGCCCAACTTCCCATCATGACCGGGCGAATGAAACCCAGACTTAGATAGAAGAAGATTGCCGCAGCGAATGCCCAAGACAGATGCTGACTCATTCCCAAGGCTTCGGCACGTTTATAGGTACGAACCCACCAGAGAAGAATCGACACGGTCAGGAAGAAACCCGCCATCAACCACCAGCCACCTTCGGATAAAGGCGGAATGCTCAGGCCATACGCCGGGGCGGGCGGCTCAAGCGCGAGCCAGAAAAAGTTCTTCACGAACTCGATCGGACTCCAGTCCACGGATGCCAGCATGCTAAAGCCGATAATCCCAAGCGCCACAAAGCCAAAGATCAACGACAAGGTACCGGTAAACCCGAGATAGAGCGGTCCAATCTGCGCATCCCCGATCTTCCCTAACCAATAGGAGAAAATCGGCTTACCAATCCGCGGCAGACTGCCTTTGGGCAGGTCAACCCCGGGATAGGCCGGAGAGCGTACCTGCACACTGTTAAAAATATTCTGATATTCAGGCATTGTAGTCTCCTAGATCCTACCAGAGCGGGAGCTCAAGCCACCAGTTCCACCATTCCGGCCATCCGCGCGTCCAGAAAGGCCCACTGATAACGATACACACCGCACTCCAGAATACGGCGCTAAGGGCCAGGAACAGACCTAAGCGATGGATGGCAAGCGCGCCAATGGAGTAGCCAACGATATCCCGGAAGAAGGTGTTCTCGTGCTCGCTGGTCTTGACGGTTTCGCCTTCCTGAGGATTCGTCACGGACAGAATCAGGGAGCCGTGCATCGACAGCGCCAAGGCGTTCGTGAAGAAGAAGGTGATCGCCAGCATGTGAGCCGGGTTGTAATGGAAATGCAGGAATTGGTATCCGACATTCGAGACCCAGTCGAGGTGGCTCAGGATTCCATAGGGGAAACCATGACCCCAACCGCCGAGCAGGATTGGCCGAACCACCACGAGCACGAGGTAGGCGGCAATCGCAAAGGAGAATGCGAAAGGAACGTGGAAACCGATACCGAGCTTGCGGCAGATCTCAACTTCTCTCAGCGCCCAGGAAACAAATGCACCGATTGCGCAAAGCGTAATGATTTGCCATAGACCGCCTTCGGTCATCGGAGCCATTTGCAAGCCGTAGCTGAGATCAGGGGGAGCGATGCTGATCTGCCAGAGATTAAAGGTTTGAAGTTCCGCGTTTGGACCGATGGTGGCGCCCAGGACGATCAGGAGCGTTCCTAGCAGTGCGAAGAAGAACGCCGACACTCCGAAGAAGCCGACATAAAACGGCCCCACCCAGAAGTCGAATAGGTCTCCCCCTATCAGCGTCCCGCCACGGACGCGGTATTTTTTCTCAAAACTGAGCATGGCCATTGTAAAACCCTCTGCTGGGGAGGCAGCCTGGCCGGATGCCTCCTCTTAGCACTGTCGGCGGTAGGTGAGGCTTGCCATGGGGTATTGCCTCGCCCGCCACCCCCGTCAAGGACGCGATTACCGTTGCGGTACAACCGGCGTCACTTGTTGGACCGAAGCGGCTGGAACGCCATCTTCGAGCCAATTGAACTCGGCGGTGCTGAGCAGAATCATGTGAATAGCAAGGCCCAGAACGATCAGGAAAGCGCCCAGCGCAATCAAAACCACACGGGGGTCAATCAGCAGCCAGATTTTCCACAGATCAGATGAAATCATTGATTTTCTCCACGAATCATTAAGTAATGGGTTCCGCTTACGGCCGGCTCATTGCTGAATGCCAGCCCATCACCCAACAACGACTACAGCCAGGGGCGCCACAGCCAGGCAAGGATGTGCGCAATAATGACGATACCGAAGAACATCGTCATGCTCTGCGTGAAGATGCCATGAAACTCTTGAGCTTCAGCGTCGGTCAACCCGGTCATGCTGGTATTGTCAGCCATCGATCAATCCTCCGAAATTAGGAGTTAAACCTCAGTTATGCCGCACTCAGCCCGTGCGGCGGGGGGTGCGCCGCAGCCAACCCGCCACGGCAGAGAAGCCACCCGATACACGGGCAAATTCTCGATACGCGACCCCTTAACGGGAACCGCGAAAAACCTTTATCTCGACTCTTCCTCACCACACATCAGAGCGTTCACGTCCGCTCGACGAGCCCGGGGTTTTCCGCTGAATGCGCGTTTGATCGGAGCCAAGGCCAGAGGCAGAGTCTGAGTCTGAGACTCTTCGCCCTTCCCATTGCTGTTCGAATCGGTATGCGCGGACTTGGCGAAAAAGACCTAATTAGCGGGTGCCTGGATTAGGTGTCAGTCTAGCTTGACTGACACGGATGTCAACCTACATTTACACCTGATTTTGCGGGACATGACCGGGAACAGGAAGACGCCACCCGCAAGGCCGCCCCTCAGCGACCCGCGACGCCCCTGCCCTCGTTCAAAGAAAAATGGCGATCATGAATGCCCGAATCGCCTCTCGGCTCGGGGGAGTCGCCACATGGGATTTTGATGGGTTCGCGTCACCTGCGATCGCCGATTTGCAGTCGGCGCTCCCGGCCGCCACGCCGATGCGCAGCGACCGCAAGCAACTCGGCAATCTCCGTGGATTCGATGGTCGTTTGAGGTGCGTGCCGAAAGGATCGGCAGACAGGGAGTCAACGGTCGCGATCAAACGTCCTGAGTTGCGACGACCCGCTCGGCGGTCACCCGTTCCTCGCCCGCATTGCGCGCGGCGCGTTCGGCGCCATCCCGCAGGCGTTTGGCGGCTGAAATCCGCACCAACACTGGCTGTGCATCGACGATCTGATCGAAGACCGCGCGCGCGTCCTCGTCCCAGGGAAGTTCGCGGTGCATCCGTGCCGGGGTGGGATCAACCTTGTCGAGATCCGTACCGAGCGGAATGATGTTGAACAGTGCGTCGAACAGCGCGTTGCAGACCTCTTGGACAAGATAGGTCGCGCCGGAATAGCCCATGAACGGCGTTCCGGTATGGCGCCGGATCACGGTGCCGGGGAAGGACGCAGGGATATAGGTCGCGCGCGCGCCGATCTCGGACAGATACATGCGTTCGTTGTAACTGCCGAAGACGATCAGCGGCGTCTTGTCGCGGATGGTCTGACGGATGAGATCGTTGTCCGGCTTGACGCCCGCCTTGCGCGCGAAGGCGAAATGACAGGGCAGCCCCAGTTCGTCTTCAAGAAAATGACGCAGGCCGCGGGCATAAGTCTCGGTCGCGGCGACGCCAAAACTGGCGGTGCCGAAAAAGTCCTGGGTGACCGAGCGCCACAGATCCCAGATGGGCTTGATGGTCGTGTGTTTCTCGCGCTCGATGAAGGGCTCGGGATCCAGCCCGAGCAGTTCGCCGAGCGTGCGCAGGAACTTGGTCGTGCTGTGCAGCCCGATCGGCGCCTGAAGGAAAGGACGCTCCAGCGCCTCGCACAGGGTCCGCCCGAACTCGCGATACAGACAGATATTCACCTCCGCGTCCGCCAGTTTCGACACCTCGTCCAGATGACTGCCCAGCGGGAAGGTCAGATTGATCTCGGCGCCGATCCCCTCCACCAGCCGGCGAATCTCGGCCAGATCGGAGGGCGAGTTGAAGGTGCCGTACATCGGGCCGATGATGTTGACGCGGGGTCGCTCACCGGGTTGACGCGGCTTGCGCTGGGGGACAACACCCTTTTTTGGGCCAAACTGCGTCCACAACCAATAGATGGCGCGGTTGGCGCTCTGCCATTGATCCTCGTCGATGGTGCGCGGCAGAAAGCGCAGGATATTGGTGCCTTCGGGCGTCACGCCCCCGCCGATCATCTCGGCGATCGAACCGGTCACCACCACCGCCGGGCGCTTGGGATCCAGGGTTTGATAGGCGCGGCGCATCGCCTGCTCGGTCCCCTGCTGGCCGAGCTCCTCCTCGCCAAGCCCGGTCACCACCACCGGCAGCTCATGCGGCGGCAGACCGTCGGTGTAATGCAGAACGGCCGTCACGGGCAGGTTTTCGCAACCCACCGGGCCGTCGATGATGACCTGAAGCCCCTTGATGGCGGCAAAGGCATAGACGGAGCCCCAATAACCGCCCGCGCGGTCGAGGTCATTGATCAACATTGCAAAGCGCCCTCTCGATTCAAACCGCGTCTTGACTGAGCGTGAACTTAACACCCTCGCCAGGGATCAGACTTGGCGGGTATAACACGACACTAAACGCGATTCGAATAAGTTAATGAAATCAGATTGCCAAACCCTGTCTCCAGCGGCAAGACGCGAACAGCAGCCCCTGCAATCGAGACGGGTTGCTCACGTTATCGAGACGGGTTGCTCACGTTATCGAGTCCGACTGTGTCGAAGTAATGACTTAGTTTTTTGCGAGGTATGTCATGCAAGCTTGGCCTGTAAAAGACGCGAAAGCGCGGTTTAGTAAATTATTAGATGCGTGCATTTCAGAAGGGCCACAAATGGTTACGAAACGTGGCTCTGAAGCTGTGGTTCTCGTTTCTGTCGATGTTTGGCGGCGGCTGCAAAATGCTGCGCAACCTTCCTTAAAGCAACTCTTGTTGTCTGACGTTGGGCGAGCAGATTTGGTGATTCCTACGCGCGGTCATACGCGTCGTTGTCACGACCAAGGTTTGGAATAATTTCGTATATTTTCTTGATACGAAAAGTATTTCCGAGCATCGACGCCAGAAACCTCATGGTATCGTCGTGTCTTGGCTTCAGAGTGTTGAAGATAAAGACTTGTTCGCTTGACAGACGTGTTAGCCCCCAGTCTTTTTTAGTAAATACTTTGGACCTGGATTCAATAAGGGCCTTTGAGATTTTACTTCACGCTCGCGAAGAGCGGCAGCGATGCGTTTGATATCATGACCATAAGCCGCAACATGTTCTTCACGGTATTTACGAACTTCGTCAACAATAGGATCTTTCGTCATGACTACTTCCAAGTTCTTCTGGAGAACATAACTGAGGGCATACGTAGCCAAAGAATTCCACAACCAGAACAATAGATTTCTTGGTTTCAGCGTTGTTGATATGCTTGAATTTCCATGTGAGCAAATAATCCGCTCCCTGGGTTGCCGCAATCCGATATGAAGAGCGTCGTCTTCGATTCATCTCAGCTCAAAGCGTCCTTTCTCGTTTTCCCACCAATCAAGCGTTATTGCCTGACGACCGGCAATCACAATGTCACGCTAGGACGTGAGGCAAGGTAACTGATGACCGAAGATTCGATATAGGCCACTGTGGTTTCATATTTTTCGATCTTCGTTGGTGCAACTTTCCGCTGGCCCCAGTCAAATTGCATCGAAATTGTAGATAATGTTGAGCTGATGAATACGTTAGCGGCCCCGCTTGCACGAACTTTCAGAATGAGCGCCGTACGGTCTGCGGGGTCTGCGTTTTAACCGCTTGATGGATCATTATTGCGTGATTGCAAGACGTGACCCCGATAGCTGCTACCCGGCTGTAATATTCATAAATACCGCTTGCCCGAGGTCATTCATCAAGCGTTGGCACAGTATTCGATGGGTTTCACGGCCAATCGGCGTCGATGGCAAAGATCAATGTCATCGCGTGGCCGTTCTACCCATCCTACCTTGCTACCTTGCTACCTTGCTACTTGCTACTTGCTCTGCAATTCATCATTTAGCCTAATTAGTTCTACTTTGTTACTTTAATTCAAACGCATTGACTATCCCGTCGCGGTCAGCTTGTAATAACGCTCGATATCCTTGCGCCTTTGCTCATGCCTGACCCGCATTTGCTGGATTCTTTTTTCGACCGCATCCGGATCGTTGAGTAGTAAAGCGATGATGAGAAGCCGAAGATCACGGCAACTCACCAATGGATAATCGGTTTTGTGCAAAAGACGCTCTTTAACAATAAAGGACAGCGACAACATCACCAGCGCCATATGGTGGTGCCAGGCATTCCATTTTCTGACTTGATAATCTGACATTCCTAATTCGCTTTTGGCTTCTTGAAATGCCCGTTCAACCCAATAGCGCTGTGCTTGCATGTAAGCCAGCCTTTCGATCGGGGTGCTCCGATAATCGACATTACTGAGTGAGTATTTGATCTTGTTGTCCGCGTGATTTCGGCTGATGACCAATACCCGCTCGGTCACGCGCTCCGACTTGCCATCCCAAACCCACACGGGAGCGGTATGAACGGACAGCGTGATCGGCCCTTTGGCCCCATTGCGAACGGCCATCGTGCGCCATTGGAAAGGATAAAGATGGTCGGCATACCATCTCACTTGCGTGGGGTCGCGATCAGCTTGAAGTTTGGTTGGCTTTCGTCCTCGCCCAGCGGATTCCGGAACCGATAGAATGGGTTTGAGGGGATAGATCATCTGATCGCAATGAACATCAAGCAGAAAATTTAACCCTATGTTATCTAAAGAAACACCAAGCTCTAACCCGTGTCCGTACAGGCCATCACCGCCCACCCAACCAATGTCTACGCCCGCCGCCAGATCGGATTGAATCATCTCCAGTGCGAGTTCGATCTTCGTTTTAAACTGACGTGCCTCTTCAGGAATACCCGCTTGGTCACATCGCTTTAAATCAGCGGTCCAGGACGTTGGAAGGAACAACCGCTCATTAATTAACGTGCTCTGTGATTCCCAAACTAAGCTGGCATAAACGCCCACCTGGCAATTCTCAACCTTACCAATGACACCGGCATATTGCCGCGCGACGCCAACGGAATACTTGCCTTTCTTGAGATGCGCTGACTCATCAATGATGTAGCCGACATCCCGACCGCGATAATTCGGCTGATTCGCATACAGACTTGAGGTGTCTTGGGCGATCGCACCGATGAGGTTTCCCGCCGACCACGGTGAATCTGTGATGAACTGTTGGATCCGTTGATAACCATCACCACCGGACACATCAATTTCTTCGTTGATGCGTTCGAGATTCCGTTTTCCGGCTTCAGTTTTGAGAAGACCCATGATGTAAGCTCGACTCAGTTCATGACCATCAGCTGTTTCGTTTTGAAAAATTCGTGATAATCCTCCAGATGAGCGGAGAGGTTACCAACCATGTTTTTTAACATCGCATCGGTTTCGCTACCAATCGCGTTAGCCATGATCTGCCATTTCCAAATAAAATTTTCCCTGAAAATAATATTTGAAAATCATAAGCTTATGTCAAGCTAACAAAGTAGAATTAGCAATTCAAGTGCCGTGGCTAAAACAACCTTTGCCACAGTCGCGTCTATGTCTCTTCCATGCCCCGTATAGTCTCTTAATGGTTTAGCAACAAACCTCAGTAGCTCAATAACATCCTTAGATAGTGAGTTGTTTTTTTGGTAGTGCCCTTCTCTATATGATTTCACGAATGAGCTTTAACTGAGAGAGTGCTATTATAATGATGGACAAAATGCCAAATAGCTCCAATATGGTTCTCAAGCTTTTTTGAGAAAGAAAGTGCTTTTCGTACGAGCCTGGAAATACGTTGCCTGAGTGTGCAGTTGTATCGTTCGATATGATTTGTCTTTCCCGATTCCTTACCGACAGCGTAATGACGGAATTCTGGAAAAACGGATTGATAAGCTTCCCAAAAATCGGTGTAGAAATCGGCCAATTCTTGATAATCGCGTGGCAATGAATTCCATAATCCTTGCGCACCCTTAATGCCACGAGATCCGATATAAAGTCCGACAACATATCCAGAGTCACGATCTTTCGCGATCCAAACCCATTGTTTTTCATCTTTTTTCAAAACAAATGACCACAGTTCGTCGCACTCGACAACCAGTCGAAAATCAGACAACTTTGGCACGTTTAATTGGCGCGGAACGCCCTCGTATTTTTGATTGACATAGATTTGCAACCAGGATTCAGAGACATTTGCAACACGCGCGATACCAGCAAGCGCAATCCGTTCAAGAAGCAGTCGATCGATCAGCGATTTGGTCTCTTCAGAAATCGCTGAAACTAAGGGGTCAATCACGAATTGACGGCCACATTCCCGACAAAGATGGTTTTGCTTTCCGGTTGCATTAAATCCATTCTTCACGATCTTGGTGGTGTTGCAAGTTGGGCAGTGATTCATGTTTGAATAAATCCAGTCAGATTTTAGATCCTATAGATTGGGGCACTACCGTTTTTTTCATGCATATTTACCAACAAATCCATATTATCAGCTCGCCCTTTCCACTCTTTTTTGCCTACATGCTCTCTTAATGTTCGCTCCAACAATGGAAAAATCGCTCTACAAGAGGATACTACTTGTCTGCTTGTTGGTTTTTTCAGCAATTCCAACTCATGAGCCAAATCTCTGCTTATACAAGACAACGCACCTTTGTTAGAAACAGATAATAACTTATTACGCATTGCATCAAGCGGAAACCAATCATTGTTAAAACGAATCTTCCCTTCCAGCCTATCTGCAAATTCATAAAATTCCTGCTTGTTTAGCTCTAAGTTTTTCAGAATGTATTTATACCCAAACAAAGACAAAGAGAACTGTACAAGGGCTTCCGAAAACTGCTCAACAACAATCTCAAACCACATTATTTCATTTAATGTACGATATTTTTTATAATGATTCTCTGTTTCTTCATTTAGAGGTATCGAAATATATGGCTTGCAGCAATCGATTACTTCGCTCAACTCGTTCCATGCGTGTTCAGTAATATGTTTTTTTACATCCTTAGTTACGTTTGCCACGATGCCACGTTTGATAAATTCGTGTAATATCTCGGAATCGCAGAAGTAATTGTTAAAGAGCCATTTGGATCTTATTTCATCATTATTTTCAACGCGCGTATTTAACTTAGCAGACCATAAAACGTGACTGTCTAATTGATGGATGTGGGCTTCGAGCCACAAACCAAGTGTCTCGTCCTTATGTTCCGATGGATAATATTTGCGACTCATTCTCTTCCTTAAATTGCATAACGTGTTCTAGATTGCATGCAAAAATCCATGTACTAGGCTGCATTCAGCCTAGTATGGGAAGTATCCTCACCCCAGCCGACAACTCGATTAACTCATCGGCCCGCAACCTGACCTTAAACCGACTTGGCGGCGCGTTCCGTCCCTCGCTTGACCGGCATCCCCTGCCAAACCCCGCTGGTCTCGCCCGTCCCGACACCCTCGAAAAAGCCCCGCATCGCGACGAACCGCTCCTTGTTCGCCAGTGCCGAATTGATGACCTGCGCCAACGAACCCGCCCCGGCCGGCCCCATCAGCGGACGCGCCGAGATCAGATTGGTGAAATAGAGCGCGGGGATCATGCGTTCCTTGGCCGCCTGCACCACCGGCGTGGTGCCGATGGCGAGATCCGGCTCCAGCGATTTGACCGCCGCCAGATCCTGCTCCAGCGAGGCGCGGAACTGAACCGGGACACCATGCGCGTCGAGCCAGGCGAGATCGCTCTCGTTCCAGGGGGTGCGCGGACAGGCGGTGCCGACATAGGGCACTTCGGCCCCGGATTCGATCAGCAGACGCGCGACCAGCAGCTCGGAGCCTTCGTAGCCGGAGACGATGACGCGACCCTTGATGGGCATGGCCGCCAATGCCCCGCCGATGGCCGGGAGGAATTTGTTCTTGGCGGCGTCGACCTTGTCCTGGGCGATCCCGCACGCCTGACCGATGGCGTCCAGCCAGGTCGCGGTGCCATCCCGACCCACGGGCGCGGAGCCGACGATGGGCCGACCGGCGGCGGCGAATTCGCGACAGGAGGCGGTGTATTGCGGATGGATGGCGGCGGCGACGGCGCAATCGAGCGCGGCATAGAGTTCGCGCCATTCGCGAGTCGGCACCACGGGACCGGTCGCCAGACCCAGCGGCTCCAGCATCATGCCGATCCCGACCGGGTCGGCCGGGAACATCTCGCCGAGCAGGGTCACCGTGGGCCGTTCGCTGCGTCCGCCGCGCGGCGCCTGGACCGGTCCTTGTTCCGCCTCGTGACGGGCGTAATGGAGCATGGCGCCCGACAGCACATCCTTAGCCTCGGCATGGGTCGGCACGCCGAAACCGGGCACGTCGATCCCGAGGATACGCACCCCGTTGAGCTGCTTGGGCAGCAGTCGCAGCGGCACGCCCGAGGCGGTCGGCACGCAGAGATTGATGGCGACGATGGTGTCGTAGCGGTCGGGATCGGCGAGTTTCTGGACCGCCTCGCGCACGTCCTCGAACAGCCGGCCCGAGACCAGCGATTCGGAATCGAAGGGCACGTAGCCGATGGAACGCCGGGCACCGTAGAAATGCGCGGTAAAACTCAGGCCATAGACGCAACAGCCGGAGCCGACCAGCAGCATGGCCGTGCGGCGCATGCGCAGACCAACCCTCAGCGCGCCAAAGGCCGGACACATGGTCTGCGGCTGATCATGGGGGCCAGCCGGATAGTCGGCGGCGAACCGCTTCAGCAACTCGGCATTCCCCGCCTTGGCGGTGGCGGATTTCAGCGTCTCGGCGCTAGAGCAGCCGCCGGCTTCAAGGTTTTCCGGTATCTCGGAAGGCTGCCGGGATAAGTCGTTTGCCATCGGAGTCTCCCGCCGCGAATCAGACATCATCGTAAACGACTTCAAGCGAAGGCTTGACGATCGCCGAGGCATTGCACATATCGGCCGGCGTTGCCGGCTCCAGCGTGACGTGTCGACCCACCTCGTCGCCCTTGAAGAGATTCAGCAAGGCCTCGTGCGCGAGCGGTTTCGGTTTCACCGGCGGCGCCAGTCCGACATTGGTGGCCAGTTCCTCGAACAGCGGTCCCCAGGCATCGCCCGGTCGACCGACGATCTCGTAATTCGCGCTCTTGCGCCGGATCTCCTCGTGGGCGGGGATGGTCGCCAGGATCGGGATGCCGACCGCCTCGGCGAACGCCTTTGCCTCGCCCGTGCCATCGTCCTTGTTGATGACCATGCCCGCCACGCCGACGTTTCCGCCCAGCCCGGTGAAATAGTCCACGGCCGAGCAGACATTGTTGGCCACGTACAGCGATTGCAGATCGTTGGAGCCGACGACGATGACCTTCTGGCACAGATCGCGGGCGATCGGCAGGCCGAAGCCGCCGCAAACCACGTCGCCCAGGAAATCCAGCAGGACATAATCGAAGTCCCATTCATGGAAGCCCAGGCTTTCCAGCAACTCGAAGCCGTGGATGATGCCGCGCCCGCCGCAGCCGCGTCCGACCTCGGGACCGCCGAGTTCCATGGCGAAGACGCCGTCGCGCTTGAAGCAGACATCGCCGATGGTGACCGCTTCCCCGGCGCGCTTCTTCTCGCTGGAGGTGCTCAGGATGGTCGGACAGGAACGCCCGCCAAAGAGCAAGCTTGCCGTATCGCTTTTGGGATCGCAGCCGATCAGCAGCACCTTTTTGCCCTGCTGCGCCATCATGTAGGACAGGTTGGCGAGCGTGAAGCTCTTGCCGATGCCGCCCTTGCCATAGATGGCGATGATCTGGGTCTCCTTGATCGCCGGCGACGCGCTGGACGCGGGACCGTTGAGGGGTACATTCACGATAGGTTTCTCCAATCAAGAATCATCTTCAGGCAGGAAGGATCGCCAAAGGCGGTGCGATAGGCCGCGTGGGCCTCGGTCGCGGGCAGGCGATGGGTAATGAGACCGTCGAGCGACAGACGCCCGGAATCCAGCAGCGCGCGCACCGCCGCCAGATCGGCCGGTTGGAATTCGGCCGCGATGCGGAAACGCGCCTCGCGCATGAAGGCGGGCGGAAAGGTGAACGCCACCGGTTGGCTGTAGAAGCCGCCGAGGATGATCTCGCCGCCGCGCGCCAGGCGGGCGATCAGGCTGTCGAGGATGGCGGAATCGCCGCTCATGTCGCAGATGGAGCGATAGTCCCGGCGCGGATCGTCGTCCGGCGCCAGCACCTCGTAGCCGTAGCCCTCGGCACCCTGCCGGCGCTCGGGGTTGGTCTCCCAGACCACCGGTCGCGTGCCCTCCCCCAGCGCCGCGATGCGCGCCAGCAGACGCCCGAGCACGCCGTGCCCGACGATCAATTCGACATGCGGCGACGCGGGACCGGCGATGGCGTGATAGGCCGTCGCCGCCAGCGCCATCAGCACGGACTGTTCGCCGAATTTTTCGTCGACCGGCACCATCCGACTGCCCGGCGCAACCACGCGCGAGGCCGCGCCGCCGAACAGACCGCGTACCTCTCCATAACAACGCGCGCCAGGGACGAAGACCCGCTGCCCGACCGTCAGCCCGGCCTGCAGGCCGGCGAAGATGACGCGACCGACGGATTCGTAACCGGGAACGAGCGGATAGCCCATGCCGGGAAAGTCCGGCATGCGACCCGACCAGAGCAGGCGTTCGGTGCCGGTGCTGATGCCGCTCCATTCGATATCGACCACAACATCGGCGTCGCCCGGCGGCGTGAGCGCGAGCCGCTGGAGCGAGAGACGTTCGGGTTGTTCGAGGACGACGGCGAGTGCTTCGAGAGTCGGCGTATCGGGGTTCAAGATGTGGGCTCGACAAGTTGAATCTGACGGATTCGCCAGTTTAACGAAAGTTGAGTGTCAGTCTAGGGTGACAGGGCGGGATATTGATCTGGATTGATAAAAAGCCGCGCGCGTCGAGGATGGAAAAGCGCTGCTCTTCACTGAGTCGCGTCAGGATCGGCTGGCGGTTATTTTCTCGCTAGTTGTCTGTAAACCTCATCGTCGTTGCGTTTACCAATCACCAGGATCCGCAAATCCTCGTCCCGCACCTCGTAGACAATCCGGTATGGACCATTCAGATCGACTGAGCAACCGTCATGTACTCTCTCAAGAAGGATCTCCGGATCGTGAGCGAAAGGCTGGGCGCGAACAGAAAATCGGTGGAGTCTATCCCGGAAATCAATTGGATTCCGCGATCGTCCCTTGCCCAAGCCGTTCTCATTTTAGGTGATTTCCGGGAAAGACTTTACCGATTTCCGTTCGTCCTGAGTCCTGAGCGGAGCCGAAGGGTCGAAGGATGACCGGAAATCGCGCTCCGAGGCTGACATTGCAGCCGTTCATGGTTCGACAAGCTCACCACGAACGGCTGCAATGTCACCACGAACGGCTGCAATGTCACCACGAACGGCTGCAATGTCACCACGAACGGTTGCAATTTAGGTATGAACTTTGCCAAAAATCACCTTAGCGTTATCCGTCATCGTAGAGCCCGCTTGCGGGCGACATGACACGCCAAAAGCCTTTAGGTCTGCCAACCCCCGTCGCCCGCAAGCAAACCCGCAGGCCCGCAAGTCGCCCGCAAGCGGGCTCCTACGTCAAAACGAGACCTTCTACCCCGCCCGCCGCGCCAGCAGCAATTGAGTCAGGATCGGCTGACGCGTCGACACCGCGCGTACCCGATCGAATTCGGCAACCAGCAGCATCTGTTCCAGTTCGCGCGGCGTCCGCGGACGTCCGCTCCCCATCGCCAGCAGATAGAAACCGAAATAGGCATCGCCGATCGGCTCGGCGCCCGGGGTTCCGGACATCGGTTCCGCCACCATCAGCGTCCCACCAGGCGGCAGACCGCGCCGGGCCGCGACCATGATGGCCTGCGCGACCGCGTCATCGTGATCGTGGAGCACCCGCACCAGCGAGACGAGATCCGCGCCTTCCGGCAGGGGATCGCGCAGCACGTCGCCACCGACCGCCGTGGCGCGATCCGCCAGCCCTTCACGCTCGAAACGCGCGCGGGCACGGTCCGCCACGGCGGGCAGATCGAAGAGGATGACGCGCAGATGCGGCCAGCGTTTGGCCGCCGCGACCAGGAAGGTACCGTCGCCGCCGCCCAGATCGAGCAGACAGCGATGATCCTTCAGCGAATAGACATCGAGCACTTCGCCAGCGATGAGCTGCTGGGAGTCGGCCATCAGGTCGGTATAGCCGCCGACGGCCTGATCTCGCGCGGACGCCGGCGCATCGGCGCCGACATAGGCCCAGTAATCCTTGAGATCGTGCCGCTCGGCCTCGCCGCGCAGCAGCGCAACGGGATCGCTCAGATCGGCATAGACCATCGCATGATGCTCGATCATGGACGTGATACCGGAATTTCCCATCATGGCCGCGCCAAGTTCGCCCAAAGCATAGCAATCCGCGCCCCGCGATTCGACCAGACGCAGACTGGCCGCCGCGCGCAGGAGCCGGCGCGCGCCATCGGGCGGCAAAGCGAGACGTTTCGCCACCTCATCGGCCGTTTGCGGCCCCTCGGACAACAGATCGAACAGACGCAGACGCACGCAGGCGAACAGGATCTGGGAATAGACGAACCCGGCCACAATATCGAACAGCTCGCGCGCCCGACGACGGGCGATGGGTCGCGTCAGGGGAAAACTCGCGGCCCACCGTTGAAAGCGGGGATTCGCGAGCACACGATTACGAAGGGTCAACCAGCGATCGGGAATCCGCACGGAGAGGTTACCTATGACACACGCACAACACAGCCCGCGGCGTTCAAGGAGACAGGAGGAACGGTCAGGCCGCCCGCTGAGCCAGGTTCTTCGGCATGATGTGCCGGGACTCCGCCATCAGCACCTCGGCCAACTGATCGCGGCCCGGACAGGCCGGAATCGCGTCGATGGCGCCCTTGACCAGTTGCCGGAGCCGATCGATGGCGCCGTCGACACCCAGTTCGCCTGCCGCGCTCGGACGGTTGAGCAGGGCGTCGCGGCCAACCGGCTTGCCGACTTCCTGGGCGCTCGCGGCCACGTCACGCAGATCGTCCGCGACCTGATAGGCCTCGCCGATGCGATCGCCGACCACCCGCCAGGCATCCGCGTCCGCGCCCGCCACTTGGGCGCCGGCGGCGGTGGCCGCAGCGAACAGGGAGCCGGTCTTGGCGCGGTGATAATCCTCGACCGACACGCGCGGCTCGCACTCCCAGGCTTGACCCGCGGTGATCCCGAAGGGCATGCCCACGGAGCGGCTGACGGTCAGCAGCAGAGGCCCGAGGCGCTCGGGCGTCGCGGCGAGACTGCGCGCCAGATGCTCGAAAGCCAGGATGATCAGGGCATCGCCCGCCAGCACGGCCAGCGGCTCGCCAAAGGCGCGATGCACGGAGGGCATGCCGCGACGCAAGGGAGAATCGTCGAAACAGGGCAGATCGTCATGCACCAGCGAGGCGCAATGCAGCAGCTCGATCGACGCACCGACGGCATCGGCCGCCGCGAAATCGCGGCTTCCGCACGCGGCGGCGACCGCGAGACAGAGGCGCGGGCGGACCCGCGCACCACTGGGAAACACCGCATGGCGAACCGCCTCGGCCAAGCGAGGCGGACAGCCGGCGATGGCCACCGTGTCTATTGCAGCGGCCAAGGCCCGCTCGATTCTCGTGGTGGCATCCATCGGTGATCCCCCGGTAACCGCTTTCATATGTAAGAAATGATTGACACTTAATAGTGTCATCTACAATAGACATCAACGCCCTAGGCGTCAATGCGAATCAAAAGAGGCCGTAGCCAGATGCCCACAAAAAGCGTGATCGTCATCGGCGCCGGGATCGGAGGTCTCGTGACCGCCGTTCAGCTCGCGTCGCACGGCCTCAAGGTCAGGGTGCTCGAACGCGCGGAAACACCGGGCGGCAAGATGCGCGAGGTCATCGTTGGCGGTCGTCGGATCGACGCCGGGCCTTCGGTCTTTACCATGCGCTGGGTGTTCGAGGAGATCTTCGCGGAGGCCGGCGTCTCGCTTGCCGACTATTTGCAACTCCGACCGGTTGAGATATTAGCACGCCACGCCTGGAGCGAGGATGAGCGTCTGGACCTGTTCGCCGACCAGGAGCGCTCCGTCAACGCCATCGGGGATTTCGCCGGCGCCGCCGCCGCCGAAGGTTATCGCGCCTTCTGTAAGCAGGCCCGGGCCATCCATGAAACCCTGGACGCGCCCTTCATCCGCGCCTCGCGACCCAGCCCGTTGGGATTGCTCGGTCGCTGCGGGCTAAACGGATTCGCAAGTCTGGGCAACATCAAGCCCTACGATAGCCTGTGGCGGACATTGGGCGTGTACTTTAAAGACCAGCGACTGCGCCAGTTGTTCGGCCGTTACTCCACCTATTGCGGATCGTCCCCGTTCCTGGCCCCGGCGACGCTGATGCTGATCGCCCATGTGGAACAGCAAGGCGTTTGGCTAGTGGAGGGCGGGATGCATCAAACCGCCGTCGCGCTGGCACGGCTCTCTCAAGCACTTGGCGCGACCATTCAATACGAGATGGACGTGTCGGAAATCCTGGTCGAACGTGGGCGAGCGGCCGGTGTCCGGCTTGCCAACGGAGAAACCATCGCCGCCGATGCCGTCGTGTTCAATGGCGACGTCGCCGCCCTGTCCAAGGGTCAACTCGGCGCACGGGTCGCGAAGGCGGTCACCCCAGCCCGGCCCAACAGCAGATCCCTTTCGGCGATCACCTGGAATCTGGTGGCCGAGACCGAGGGTTTCCCGTTACTTCGGCACAATGTTTTTTTCGCGCGGGATTACGCCGCCGAATTCGATGATCTCTTCAACCGCTCCCGCACCCCACGGGAGGGGACAGTCTACGTCTGTGCTCAGGATCGCGGCGACCGCGACGAGACGGTCCCGAGCAAACCCGAGCGACTGTTATGCCTGTTGAACGCCCCTGCCACCGGCGATAGGCATGCATTCGACGCTTCGGAGATCGAGCACTGCGAGGAGCGGGTCTTCTCCCTATTGCAACGCTGTGGTCTGCGGGTGCACAGACACCCCGAGAACAGCCTGGTCACGACACCCGAAGTATTTAATCGCCTCTTCCCGGCCACCGGGGGTGCCCTGTACGGTCAAGCGACCCACGGTTGGACGGCAGCCTTCATGCGACCGGCTTCCCGCGGCAAGATCCCGGGCTTGTATCTGGCGGGGGGCAGCGTGCATCCTGGCGCGGGCGTGCCAATGGTGGCGCTGTCGGGTCGGCTGGCGGCCGCGAGCCTGCTTGCGGACATCGGTTCGACCTGACAGTCATACCTGGCAATTAGGCGAATTCCGGAAATGACTTTACCAAGCGCTAAACCCGTAGGAGCCCGCTTGCGGGCGACGGGTGGGGCACACGTAAGGTATTTAGGCGGGTCACGTCGCCCGCAAGCGGGCTCCTACGGTATTGATCCAGCCACGCCAGCTCACGATCCTTTTCCATCCATGCGGAGCCCTGACCTTCATTCAGCGCAATGCCCGCGGTATCCGGAACGGTAACAGCACTTGCACCCAGCGCGAGTCGAAGCGGTCGAGGCACACGCTCTCATGCATCGCGGTCACCGGCTCGCCGAGCAGGTGCGTCTCCAGCACGGACCGCGTGTAAAATGGTGTGTTCTCCAGGGTTTCGGTCACGCGCGCGGTCTGTTGCGGGTCCACCCGGGTGCCGCGTTGCATCAGCCAGGCCGTGGTCGGTAACGTCGCGTGCGGCGGCACATCGATCCGTTCCACGTCGCCCGCCGGATCGAAGTGCAGGCCCAGCTCTGTCCGGTGCCCATCGCGCCGCGCCGCGTCATAGAGGACTGCGGTGCCGCCATCCTTTAGCTCGGCGCGCGACCACTCCCAGTAGCGGAACGCCTTCTCCAGCGGTTCGCTGCCCCAGTTGGAATCGAGATAGCCGTGGCCCGCCCAACTCAGGGCCGGCTGGTCGAGTTGCACCTCGACGCGCGCGCCTGGGGCAATCGGTGCCCAGCGATGGCGCCCCGCGCCATCCAGAAAATACGGCTGGCCGGCCACCGTGCGCGGATACAGCTTGACCGTGCCGCGGATGCGCCGGGGAATCGGCACCGCGATTTCCTCAATCCGGATGGTCAGACAGGTGCCGTCCCAGGACAGCGCGCTTGGCCCGATCTCCAGCCGGGAAGCGTCCCGCCGTAGCGCGGAGCGGCCCCGCTCGGTCATGCTCCAGCGTTTGCACGCGCCGTAGAGCGCGACATTCAGCGAGTTATGATTCAGCGGATCGCTGTCGCCGCGCCGGCGCGCCCAGGCGTAGTAGGGGGAAAAGCAACTGCCGACCTGCGCGATCAGCGTGATCCCATGCCGCCGGTCGTCGCTGAAGGCGTCGACATACCACCAAAGATAGCCCTCCGGCATGACCGGCGCGTCGAAGCGCGGTCCGCAGCCAGGCTCGCAGCCACCCGCCAGCGCGAGTTCGTCGCCATGGATACCCTCGGCACCAGGGGCGCGCCCAGCCCCTTGCGGGGAGGCGTCATCTCGAACGCCGTGGGTCTGGCTGCCTTCATTGCCTCCAGCTAGCGATGCATCGTCAGCCAGCGGCGCGCCAGGTTGCCGAAAGTCTATTCCTCGCATAAAGCCATCTCCGAATTTAAACCGCGCCCGGTGCGGTATGCGATGTTTTTAGATTGGGTCGGCCTTGGCACCATCGACGATCACCAGAGTTGGCGCGGTTTAAGATATTAAATAATATAAAATTTCAAACCGCGTCTCCACTGAGGCTGGTGAAATCCCCAGTGCTAAACACAAACTGAAAATTACGCATATCGCGCTGGACGCAGTTTCGCGTCACCAATAGCTCATCGGCTTGGCCACCATCCAATACAGACCGGCGAGCAGCGGCACCGTCGAGAGAAGGCCCCAGATCAGCCAGGTGCGGCTGTCTTTTCGATACTCTGGCGGCACCTCGCCGATGACCGCAAAATCCTGCGCCCAACGTGCCTGCCTGACCTGAATCGGCACGAGAATACCCAGCCAAACGGCCCCCGCCAACGCCAGCATGAGTTGGCCGAGGACGATCCAGGGGGTTTCGATCACCGACATGTGACCCACGTAAGCCGCGCCGTAGCCACCGACAACCATCAAAAAACCGCCCGAGAGGGTAAACGAAAAGTCAGTCACCGTCACCAACCATTGGGCGAACGCCATGATTTGCGTCTTGTTCGTGCGATCGGCAAACACCTTCCAGAGGGCGGTGACCGTGACATTTCCAGCCATCAAGACAAGCCCTAGAATATGTATGGATTTGAAAAATGCATACAACATAATTGACACTCACCGCAAAGTTTAGAGGAGAGAAGGGTACCGATCCCCCAAGGGCGCTGACGCGGGCAGTATTGTCATGAATATGCGTCGGTGGCTGGAGAATGATCGGATGATTCGGGAGCCTATCAGGCCTGCTCAGGAAGACATCGTCAACCTCGATGCGGCGAAACACACCGCTGGACGGGCCTAAAACCGCACCGCTGGCGAGTTATTCTAGTGTCGGACAGGCGCCCTGCATAGGTATTTATACGGTACCGACTGGGCGACTGTCGGCGTCGTTGTGCTAAACTGCACCTCCGCAAAAATCCGTTTGCGCCGACGCGGGCCAATTGGGATTGGCTTCGGCGATGGCCGAAGCGGTCTTGGTCCCTGCGAATCAACCCGATATCAGGAGGCTTATTTTGAAAGTCGTTGTTTTCGGCGCGACCGGCAAGGCCGGGCGCGCGGTCGCGTTGACCTTGCTGGCGGCGGGACATCAGGTGACTGCCTTTGGACGCAGTCCGGCGAAGCTCCCCGCACAGAAAGGAATCTCCATGATCGTGGGCGATGCCATGAACGCCGTCGATGTGGCGTCCGCCGTGGCCGGTCAGGATGCCGTCGTGGTCAGCCTGGGCGATTCCCTCAACCCCGTTGTCCTGAAGCTGGGAGCCAGGCTGGGAGTTAAACGCAACACCCATCCCAACATCTGCGAGGTCGGCACGGCCAACGTGATCGCCGCGATGGCGGCCGCCTCGGTCAAGCGGTTGATCTGCACCACCGCCTACGGTGTCGGCGACACGCGCGACAGGTTGTCGCCATTGTTCAGGCTGTGGTTCCGCGTCCTGCAGTTGGGCGAGCAGTTGGCTGACAAGGAGCGGCAAGAGACGCTGGTCAAGGACAGCGGCCTGGACTGGACACTGATCCAACCGGTCGGCCTGACCGACGGCGCCGCCACCGGACGCTGGCTGGCCAGCACCTCGGGCGATCGGCGCAAGCGAACCGTCAGCCGGGTCGATCTCGCTGACTTCATTGCCCAAGTCCTAGAGGGTGGCGGCTACGTGCGGGAGACGGTCGTCTTGTCGCAACTCGCCATATCGGAACGAGATTTTGCGACAAACGCGGTTTGATCTCTCTGGTTCTTTCGCCATCGCGACGATAACCCGTTGGCATTCTTTCACGCGACCGGCGCCGCCGATCGCTCCGAACGCCGCATCACTGACTCGAACCTCACCCCGGCCAGCCGTTCCGATATCTCCCAGAGACGGGCGGCGGCCGGGCCGTCCAGCGCCTTGGTCGGAATCTTGGCCGTTCCGGGCGGACCCTTGAGTTCGTGCCATCCCGAGGGTCCGTAGAACCCGCCGCCTCGCGCATCCGGCGACGTCGCGGCGAACAGGATCGGCAAGGCGGCTAGCCCAGCCGGCGGGCTGAACGGAAGCAAGACCGGCTTCGCGATCCGCCAGAGCACCGCTCGCAAACCGCGCGAGGCGGGTCCGTTGCCGATGATGTCGGTGCGGGCATAGCCCGGATGGGCCGCCATGCCATCGATCCCCCAGCCAGCGGCCTCGCTGCGGCACTGGATTTCCAATGCCAACATCAGCAGCGCCAGCTTGGTCATCCCATAGGTCCGGAACGGGACATAGGCTTGTTCCGATTGCAGGTCGGTGAGATCGATCGAATCCAAATCCGCGGCAAGGCTGCTGACGTTGACCACGCGCGCGCCGGGGATGCGCCGCAGCAGCGGTAGCAGCCGGGCCGTCAGGGCAAAATGACCGAGATAGTTGGTGGCGAACTGAAGCTCGAAGCCGTCGACCGTCACTTGCCGTTTGGGAAGCGCCATGACCCCGGCATTATTGACGAGTAGGTCGATGCCACGACCCACGACAAGCAGCGTCTCCGCGAAGGCGGCTACCGAGTCGAGCGAGGCCAAGTCGAGCCGCTCGAAGCGCACTGTCGCGCCAGGATGAGCAGCGCGGATGCGCGCCAGGGCATTCGCGGCCTTGGTCTCGTTGCGGCCCGCCAGCACGACATCGGCACCCGCTCCCGCCAGCGCGAGCGCCGTCTCGTAACCGAGCCCGCCGGTAGCTCCGGTGACGACGGCCAGCCGCCCGCGTTGTGACGGGATGTCGACAGTTGTCCAGCCCATCGTCCATTGATCTCCAGTAAATAGAGGTAGATGCGCGTCAAGTTACGGGGAACGCCTAGGCACTGCATTGACATTTTTGGAGTCGGCCCCGCATGCGGAGTCGCGTTTCATCCATGACCCGCTCCCGCACATGCCGGTTTGGCTCTCGCTTGCCGGACGCCGACACCCTGGATCTCATGTAACCGCCCCGGCAGTTGGCCGATGCGCCACGGCCAGGACGTAATCGAACCCGTCATGCAGCGACGTCTTGGACATGCGGCGAAGCAGCCAGCCCACGGGGCCAAGCCGCCGGCGCAGCCCCGGATCATCAACCAGGGCGCGAGACCAGCCCGGGAGCACCTGATCGCGGATCGAGTTCACCCGCACCGCCTCGAACCCGGCCGCGGCGAGCTTCGCGGCGTAGACCTCGCGCGGGTAGACATTGGCGCGCGGCACCGAGAGCGCGGCGCGGACGGCATCGTTCAGCAACGCCCGCAACGGATGGCGCCACGGATCGACAGCGGGTCCAGTCGGAATCGAGTCGGCGAGCACCAGGCGCCCGCCCGGCCGCAGCAGGCGAGCGGCCTCGGCAAAAAAGCGCTCGCGGGTCTCGAAGTGGAAGGCGCATTCAAGCGCGATGACCACGTCGCAACAGGCGTCCGGCAGTCCGGTCGCGGTGGCCGAGCCTTCGCGCAGATCGATCCGCTCCTCCAGGCCGAGTTCCCGGACGCGCTCCCGTGCTACCCGCACCTGTTTAGGCGTGATGTTCAGGCCGATGATCCGCCGCGGGGAAAAGTGTCGGATCCAGTGGATATCCTGGTCGGCGAACCCGAAGCCGACATCCACGACCTCGTCGGCACTCGTGAGGCCGGCCGTCCGACCAACCAGATCGACCATCGCCTCGCAGGCCTCGTCGATGGTCCGCGCCCCGTCCCAGTAGCCCAGGTTCAGGTACAACCCGCGCTCGGTGAAGGCGTGGGTCGACGCGATCCGGTAAAGCCAGCGCGCCGGCAGGGTCGGGATCAGCCCGGCACCGCCACTGAATGCACCCTTGGATTCGCTCATGGCAGCCTCCTTCGACTGGCGGCCTGGAAAACCAATTGCCTCGTCAACCTTTGGCCGAGTCCAGGCGACTCCGCTCTTGCCAGCGTTGCCGCAGATCGACCAGGTGTATGACAAGCGCAACGAGGAACAGGGATGAGATCCAAACCCAGGCGGCACCAGAGAGGGCCGCGCGCGCGGCCAGCAACAGACAGGTACCGGGGGCGAGGATGAGCAGGGTTGAGAGCGGCGGCAAGGGGCAGCGGCCCATCCGCCACAGCACCATGAGTAGGATCGCCTCCAGGCCAATCAGTAACAGGACCAAGTCGATGGAGCGCCCGCTTGTAAAGAATTCAGTCATGGTCTCTTCCTTCTGCCTTATTAAGCGATCATTGTGCCGAAACGATACCGAAGAGGAAATTCAACCGCTCGCGACCGGGTATTGGTTCAATACTAAGCCCCCGGTCAGTGCGAGGGCAAGGCGGTCGATGGCAGAGGAAGGCGGATCCGCGGTGGTCTGGAGCAGCCCGGAAGAGCGGCGGACTGGCTGGCAGGGGTGAACCACCGCAGTAGATGCCTGCTACAAAGCATGGCCCATGCAGCAGTCTTGTCATGGGGTTTTGTCATTGCCCCCGACCAGCGAGCGTCGCTAGGCTTGCGTTCAGCCGCCAGCGCTTTCATCGCCCGGTTCAAGTCTCAAGCGTTTCCCACCGGGCTCTAGCCCGGCGACGAAAGCGAAACCTGCGAGCAATTTCGACATCTGTTCAGGATATGTCATGACACAGGCTCCTCTAACGGGCGGTCGCGCCGTCCCAAGCACGCGCGTCAACCGCCTCTGGCATCTCGGGCGCGCGACCACCGACCTCGCGGCTGGCATCGGCGTGCGGGGCCTGATCGATCTCGCGCGGGGCAATGGCGCATCGAACAGCGTTCAACTGAGTCCGGCGGCCCTTCAGCGCGTCACGAGTCGGCTCGCGCACATGCGCGGCGCGGTGATGAAGATGGGGCAGCTCATGTCCATGGACGGGTCGGACGTCCTCACGCCCGAGGCCGCCGCCATCCTGGGCACGCTCTGCGATCGCGCCGAGTCCATGCCGCTCAGCCAACTCGCGCCCCTGCTTGAGACCGAATACGGCAAGGACTGGAATCGACGCTTCCGGCGTTTCGGCTTCACGCCGGTCGCGGCCGCCTCCATTGGCCAGGTGCATCGCGCGGAGACCGCAGACGGACGTCATCTGGCGCTGAAGATTCAGTTCCCCGGCGTGCGCGAGAGCATCGATAGCGACATGGATAATCTCGTCTTCATCAGCCGCGCCATCAAGGGGATGGATCTGCAACCGATGTTCGCGGAGGCCCGCCGCCAGTTGCACCAGGAAGCCGACTACGAGGCCGAAGCCAACGCGCTGGAGACCTATCGCGGCCTGGTCGGCGAGGGCGCCGATTTCTTCGTCCCCGATGTGCATCGTGACTTCAGTACCGGGCGTATCCTGGCGATGGATTTCGCCGAGGGCATCGCGATCGATCGACTGGCCGCGCCGGAATTCACCCGGCATGACCGCGATCGCGCCGCCAACCTCGTCATGGAAATCGTCCTGCTTGAGCTGTTCCAGTTCAGCCTCGTGCAGACCGATCCGAACTTCGGCAATTTTCTCTATCAAATCGACACCGGCCGCGTCGTGCTGCTGGATTTCGGCTCCACCCACCCGGTTCCGCCCGCCATCGTCTCCGGCTATCGCGATCTGATCCGGGCCGCGATGGCGGACGACCGCGCGGCCATGTACCAGAGCGCCATCGCGCTGGGCTTCGCCCGCGAGGACACGCCGCTCGAGCAGACCGAGGCCATGCTCGATCTCATGCGCCTGTCGAGCGAAATGATGCGCCACCAGGGGCCTTATGATTTCGGCGCCTCCGACCTGTTCAAGCGCATCTACGAGCGCGGTCGGCAACTTCACGAGGAGGGCGCCTTCAGCCAGTTGCCCGATCCATCCAGCATGTTTCTGTACCGCAAGTTCCTCGGCGCCTTCATGCTCTGCCGCCGACTGCGCGCGCGGGTGGATCTGCCACGTCTGCTCGAACCCTATCTGTAAGGCAATCGACCGGATGAAATCATGTTGGCACAGCATAGGTGACCGGCTTTCACGCCCAGTTCATCGATACAGCCTTACGCGAGCATCGCGATGAGCCTCTCCGCCGCGCGCGCGGCGCCGTCGACAGGCTCCAGTTCAGCGGTCAGTCGGGTCGCGGCCTGCTCATACCGGGGCGTGCTCAGGACGCGTTCCAAGGCTCGAACCAGTTTGGGGGCGGTGAGCCTGCGCAACGGGATCACGCGCGCGACGCCGAGTTTGGTCGTGCGGAGGGCATTGTCCGGCTGATCGAAGGCCAGGGGCACGATCACCTGTGGGCGCCCGGAGCGCATGGCCCGCGCCAAGGTTCCGATTCCGCCCTGATGGACGACCGCGACCGCATGCGGGAAAACCGCTGAGTAGGGCAAATAGGGGAACGCCCTGATCCCGGGAGGAAGCTCGCCGAGTTGAGTCGGCCCGGTCAGCAGCACGGCCCGACGCCCCAGCCGCACCGCAGCCGACACCGCGTGTTCCCAGAACGAACCGGCAACCAACACGGCCAAGGATCCCAGCGCAAACACGAGCGGCGCTTCACCCTCGGCGAGAAAGGCCCTGAACTCGGCGAGTTGATCCGGATCGGCCTCACCGTCATAAACCGGGTTCCCGGTGATCTCGGTGCGTGCCGGCCAATCCGGCTGCGGTGCAGCGAGCGCCCGGTCGAACAGCGCCAAGTTCAGATAGGGTGAATACTGCCCCTCGAACAGGGCCGGACCGGCCAATGCCGAGACGCCAAGCTCGCGACGCAGCGCGTGCAGCGGGGCCTCCCAGGCGAAGACCTGCTTCCTGCCCATGGCGAACGCCGCGCGATGGAACCTCGGCCCGAGCCGACGCAATCCAAACAGCCAGGCCGCCGAGGGGATCAGCGGCGGGTCGTAGGTCGACATGAAGGACATCGGTGTCAGCAGGGTCGCCACCCAGGGCAGCCGACGCTGCTCGGCGACGATGGGCACTGTCATGCCAAGGGTCTGCGAGACCAGCAAATCGACACCGCTCGCCGCCTCCACCATCACCTGGTAGGTCTCGCGCAGTTGGGGCATCACCAGCTCGCGCACCAGGAACTCTTCGCCCCCGCGCGCAGTGAGCACGGCGAGCATCCGCTCCATGGCCGCCTGACCGTCGCCCTGAACGCTTGCCGTTGGGATCGTTTCGACGAACCCGACCCCCGCGCGCTCGACGGATTGCCGGTGTTCCCCGTTGGTGGCGATCACTGCGCCGTGTCCGCGCTCAAGCAGGGCCTTGGCCACCGCGATGTAAGGGTGAAGATCTCCGAGAGACCCCATGGTCGAAAAGAGAAGACGGGCCATGGCTCTCTCACTCTAAACCGCGTCCAGCACCAGGGGCCGTGCGTGGCACGGCGGGCGTGAACACTGAAACAGCGCTGCTCGCTCTGGACGCGGTTTCGTTAACGCATGCTGACCGCGCGCTCGCGTTCTTCGAGTTGCTCGAACAACTCCAGCACCCAGATCACGCGACTGCCGCCGCTGCCCAAGGCTGGGCTCCTCTTCAGTTGCGGTGTCGCGGCAACGACGGCGTCGACCAGGAAGCGCGTTTCTTCGAGGGCGGGGGCGGCGATATAACGCGAGGTCAGGATAGCCTTGCCGAGGATGGGCGCCAAGAGTTGCAACTTCCGCTGCGGCGGCACCACGGCGCGACGGGAGATGGAATCCAGTCCGTGCCGCTCCACCTGACGCCCGATCTCGGAGTAGAGATAACGCGCGGCATTGATTCCCGCCCGACAGTTGATGGGCAACCCGGCGATGCCGGCATCCGAACGCTGATAGAGCATCTCCGCCGCCTGCAACAGACGCTGGACCACGGACGCCAGCGCCTCGTTGAAAACGGGTTCCTTGAGCCACTCGTCCGGGTCGATCCCCACCTCGCGCAGCCATTGCCGGGGCAGATAGAGCCGACCGTTGCGCGCATCCTCGCCCACGTCACGGCAGATGTTGGTGAGCTGCATGGCCACGCCCAGATCGCAGGCACGGGCGACGAGTTCCGCCGAGCGCGCGCCCATCAGGGTTGCCATCATGGCGCCGACGGTGCCGGCGACCCGCGCCGAATAGTCGTAAATGCCTGAAAGATCCTCGTAGCGGCGTCCTTCCGCGTCCCACTCGAAGCCCTCCAGCAGGGCTTCGAGCAGACGCTTCGGCATGGCGAAATTCACCACGACATCGGCCAGCGCGCGATCGGCCGGATCGTCGATCGGACAGCCGTCATAGATCCGGTCCAGCCGCTTATGGAGCATGGTCAGGGCTGCGGCTTGCGCCACCGGATCACCCTCGACGCAATCGATGGCATCGTCGGCAATGCGGCAGAAGGCATAGAGCGCGATGGCCGGATCGCGGAAGCGCTGCGGCAACAAAAAGGAAGCCGCATAAAACGAGCGCGAGCCGTCGCGCAGCAGGTCGCGACAAGCGGCGATATCCGCCGCCGACGCATGCGAGGTCACTGGACCCATCGAATTAGACATAGGTTGAGGCATCGGGCACCACCGTATCGAGGACACGGGCCGACGATAGGACACCGGGCACACCCGCGCCCGGATGCGTCCCCGCACCGACCAAGTAAAGACCATCCACCTCTTCGCTTTGATTGTGCGGGCGGAACCACGCACTCTGCATGAGGATGGGCTCAAGACTAAATCCAGCCCCATGATAAGACAGCAGGCGATCCTGAAAATCCTGGGGTGTCGTGACGAGCGAGGTCGCAATCTGATCTTCCAGCCCTGGAAGGATCGTTTCACTCAGATAACGGGCGATCCGGGCGCGATAGGGTTCGGCCTCGGCCGCCCAGTCGGTCCCGCCGCCAAGATGCGGCACGGGGGCCAGCACATAGAAGGTATCGCAACCCTCCGGGGCCAGACTCGGATCGGTCGCCGTCGGGCGATGCAGATAGAGGCTGAAGTCCTTAGCCAGCGTCTTGTGCTTGAAGATGTCGTCCAGCAGTTCCCGATAACGCGGGCCGAGCATGATGGTGTGGTGTTTCACGTCGGGGTACTGGCGCTTGGTGCCGAAATACCAGACGAACAGACCATTGGAATACTTGGCGCGCTCAAGACGCTTGTCGGTCCAATGCTTGCGAACGCTCGCTGGCAGCAGCTTACGGTAGGTGGTCGCGGCATCGGCGTTGGAGATGATGACCGGGGCCGCGATCTCCTCGCCGGACGCCAGACGCACCCCGGTCGCTCGGCGATCCTTGACCAGGATCTCGGACACTTCTTCCTTGTAACGGATGTCCCCGCCCTGCCCTTCGATCAGACTGACCATTCCCTTGACCAGCGATCCGGTGCCGCCCATGGCCGAATGCACGCCCCATTTGCGCTCCAGGAAGGAGATCAGAACATAGATGGACGTGACCGTGAAGGGATTGCCGCCGATCAGCAGCGGATGGAAGGAGAGCACCTGCCGGATGAACGGATCCTTGATGTACTTGGAGACCATCCCATAGACCGTGCGATAGCTCTGCAGCAGGGCCATCTCGGGCACGATCCGCGCCATGTCCGTCCAAGACGTAAAGGGCACATGCGCCAGATCTTCGAAGCCGACCTTGAAGACGGACTCGCTCATTTTCATGAAGCGGTCATAGCCATCCGCGTCGGCGGGCGAGAACTGCCGGATCTGCGCCTTGACCGCCTCCGCGTCGCCGTTGTAATCGAAGATCCGGCCGTCGTCGAAACGAATCCGATAGAAGGGATCCATCAACTTGAGTTCGATCTCGTCGGAGAACACGCGACCGCAGAGGCCCCAGAGTTCGTCGAGCAAAAAGGGCGCGGTAATGATGGTCGGCCCGGCGTCGAAGGTGAAGCCGTCCTGCTTGTGAACGTAGGCACGCCCGCCAGGGGCATCGAGACGTTCGAGGACCGTGACCCGATAACCGCGCGCGCCAAGCCGCACCGCGGCGGCCAGGCCGCCAAAACCGCTGCCGATCACGACCGCGCGTGGTTTGGTCAAATCGGAATTCATTTCAGAAATGTGGGGGGCGGCGAGTGTCAAGTCTGCATTACCTAAGTCTATGTCAATACAGATTGACAGTATAGCAGGATCCTTGCCGTGTCAGACCCTGCGTACAGACCAAAGATTGACAGGAATCAGGCGCCGGGGCATTGCGGTGTTGAAAACAGCGGAGAACGGACAAGGATGATCGGCCTCCTCGCCCTCGAAGATCATCGCATCCGATTGCCGCACGGCCATTCGGTGAAGCCGTTCGTGGTGAGTTCGTCGAAGCCGTTCGTGGTGAGTTCGTCGAACCACGAACGGCTTCACCGAATGGCAGTCATCCGATTGTCTAAAGACCATGGCCGCGAGACGACTCACGCGTCCTTCGGCGAGCGGCGACGTTCCGACAGATCCAGGAGACGGTCGGCCAAATCGAGGATTGCGTCGCTCAACGCGATCCGGACGCGCCAGCTTTCGGGAATGGTCGCGTGGCCATAATAGGCCCCCGCGAGTTGCCCATAGATCGCCCCGGTGGTGTCGGCATCCTCCCCAAGATTGACCGCCTTGAGCGCCCCGTCCCGGAAATTGTCGGTCGTCCAGAAGGCCCAGAGCGCCGCCTCCAGGGACTGGACGACGTAGCCGGTGCCGCGAATCATGGGGGGCTCGCGTTCCTTGAACCGCCCGGCGGCGACGGCGTCGATCTGGCGGCTGAGCGGATGCGTCGTCCAGTCCACCCCAGGCGGCGCGAAGCGGGGACCGAGCAGTTCGTCCCGAGCAATTCCCTGGAGCGCGCCGACGATCAGACCCGCCAGATAGCGGCAGGCGTCGACCGCCTCCGGCGCGGCGTGGGTGGTGCGCGACATCCGGCCCGCGAGCCGGACGGCCTCGGCCGGCGCGTGGGCAAAGGCGAGCGGCACGGGCGCCAGACGCATCAGCGAACCGTTGCCCGCGGTATGCGGATCGGTGGATCCCGCGAAGGGATTCCAATCGTTCTCGAACCGCGTCAGCGCGGCGGCAATCGTATTGCCGATGTCGAAACAGCGTCCGTTGCTGCTCCAGTAGCCCTCGTCGCGCCAGCGCAGATAGCGGCGCATCTGATCCTCGGCGTCGAAACCGTCGCGGGCGATCAGACTCTCGGCAAGACAGAGCGCCATGGAGGTGTCGTCCGTCCACTGCCCTGGAGCGAGCCGGAAAGGACCGCCGCCAAGCATGTCGTCGATCGGGGCGAAGGCTCCCGGTCGCGTGAATTCCAGCGTGGTCCCGAGCGCATCGCCCACGGCCAGACCGATCAAGGCGCCGCGCGTGCGATCCCGGCGCGACAGTTCCGTTTCAAGCGTCATTGCATTCATCGAGCGTCTGTCCCCTGGAAAGACCGATCCCACTCACGCGCCGAACCCGGCGTTCCAGCGCATCGCCCAGCACGGACGGTTCGCGATAGAGCAGCGTGAAGGCGTGTCGCGAACGGGTGATACCGGTATAGACCAACTCGCGGGTGAGGACCGGATTTGAGGTATCCGGCAGAATGAGCACGGTGTGATCGAATTCCGAGCCCTGTGATTTGTGCACCGTCATGGCAAAGACGGTCTCCACCGCTTGCAGACGGCTGGGCAGGATCCAGCGGATGCCGCCGGAACCGTCGCCGGCGGGAAAGGCCACGCGCAACACACGACGTCTTGCCCCAATCTCCTGACCGCCAAGCTCCGCTCCTTCGACTCCGCTCAGGACAGGCCCTGCGACTCCGCTCAGGACAGGCCCTGCGACGCCACTCAGGGCAGGCCCTTCGACGCCGCGCGGGGCCAGCGGCAGCGCGAGCGTGATGCCAATGTCGCCGTTCATCAGGTGCAGGCCATAGTCGTTGCGGGTGACCAGCACCGGGCGGCCGGCGAACCAGTGACGATCCGCGCCCGCCGTCCCGAGGGCGTCGCCCCCACTCAGCAATCCGGCGTCCTTGAGCACCTCGACGATCCGTCGGTTCAGCCCTTCCACGCCCCACGGTCCCTGACGCAGCGCGGTGAGCAACTGGAATCCTTCCTGCGCCTTGAGGACGGCGCGCGCCCACCGATCCAAGGCGTCGCGGGTGGCGTCGTCGCCCGGATCCTCGTCGCGCATCCGGGTCAGATAGGCGCGATAGCCGTCGCGAACCAGGGCGGCGAATTCCGGGCTACCCGTGTCGCGCAGTTGGATGGCGTCGATCCGGCCCAGTTTCCCGTCGCTGACGCTCCGCTGGCGCTCGAACAGACTCAGCACGGCGCTCAGACGCGCGGTCGGCGGCTGGCGCTCCGGTGTATCGTCGTGACGTCGATCGTCGTTGACCAGCGCGGCGAGCGCCCCGATGCCGCCTTCGGGCTTGAAGCGATAACTCTTGCGCAACATGACGATAGCCTGATCTAGCGGCTCGCCGGCGTCGTCGAGGTACGTGTCGGGAATGGTCGCGCCCGTGACCCGGCGCAGCCAGTCGCGGGTGACCGGGAGATAGTGCGCGGCGCGCGCGCGCTGACAGAGATCGCCCAGCACGGCGCCCGCCTCCACCGAGGCCAGTTGGTCCTTGTCGCCCAGCAGGATCAGGCGCGCATCGGGACGCAACGCCTCCAGCAGACGGGCCATCATCTCCACGTCCACCATCGATGCCTCGTCGACCACCACCAGATCGGCCGGGAGCGGATGGCCGGCATGATGGCGGAAATGCCTGCTGTCCGGGATCGAGCCGAGCAGCCGGTGCAGGGTCGTCACCTCGGTGGGAATCTCGCGGCGAACCTGTTCGCCATTCGGAACGGCGTCGAGCGGCAGGTCCGCCACCCGCGCGGCGATGGATTCGTTCAGACGCGCGGCGGCCTTGCCGGTGGGCGCGGCCAGACGGATGCGCAGCGGCGGCTGGCCGCGCCCGATGGCCAAGCCCTGCAACAGCGCCAGCAGACGCACCACAGTGGTGGTCTTACCGGTGCCCGGACCGCCGGTGACGATGGCGAAGGCGCTGCGGGCCGCCAGCGCGCAGGCGATCTTTTGCCAGTCGCAGGGATCGGACGCCGCGTCCTGGTCGACGACGAACAGCGCGTCGAGCAGCGCGCGCAGGTCCGTTTCCGGCAGTTCGAGCCGCTGGTCGAGACGCGCGCGGATGCCGTCGAGGATGCGCGACTCGTACCGCCAGTAGCGCCGGAGATAGAGCAGCGGTCGCGCGGGCGTGCCTTCCAGGACGAGGGGGGATGCCGCGTCGTCGGTGGCGTCGCGGTCCAGCCGGTTGTGGACCGCCGGGCTGCGGCTCAGGCGTCCGACCCAGTCCGCCAGCGTCAGTCCGCGCAGAAGGGCGCTCAAGTCGGCACGCACCTCGGCGGCGGTGTCCACATCGTCGCGCAGTCGGGTGAGCAGGGCGTCCGGACGCTCCCGCGCGCCGGCAAGATCGAGACAGACATGGCCGTGTCCATTGCGCTCGCTGGTCAGGGCGACAGCGAGCAGCACCGCCGTGTCGGTCTCCGGTCCGTGTCGATGAATGAAGCGGGTCAGGGCCAGATCCAGCGCGCGCAGCGCGCCGGCATCCGCCCAGGCGCGCAGACGGGCGAGCAGATCCTCGGCCTCGACAGGCGCAAACCCTTCGACTCCGCTCAGGGCAAACGGATGGGACGTCCGGGTGTCCATCAGGCCACCTCCCGGCCAGCCGTCGTCTCGCCAGCCGTTTTTTCTCCGGCGAACAGCCGGTCCAGCGTCTCGATCAGAATCCGCGGCGGTTTGTCCATGAAGAGCCCTTGACTGGCGCTGTAACCGCCGCGCAAAAAGACATAGACCGCCCCGCCGACATGCCGGTCATAGTCGTAATCGGGCAGGCGCGCGCGAAGCTGACGGTGCAGCGCCAGCAGATAGAGCACGTATTGCAGATCGTAGCGGGCGTTCAGAATAGCCTCGCGCATGGCCTCCGGGGTATAGGCCGCGTCGTCCGGTCCCAGCCAGTTGGATTTCCAGTCCGCGACGTAGTAGCGGCCCTGGTGCTCGAACACCAGATCGATGAAGCCCTTGAGCATGCCGTTGAGTCGATTGGCGCCGATGCCGGGACGCGGGTATCCGGCCAGACAGTGCGTCTGGACCAACCGATCCAGCGTCTGGGTCTGGACGGCGCGGCTCTCCAGCCAGAATTCCATCTCGACCTGGATTTGTTCGGGCGCCAGATCGCACAGGGCCAGCGTGGGCGGTTGGCCGTCGGCATCCGGCAGTCCATCGAGCACCCAGGGCCGCACGAGGAAGTCCGCCAGCCAGGCGTCCAGCGGCTCGATCCAGGCGGTGAGTCCACGCAGATTGCAGCGCTGTCCCAGCATTTCCAGGCGCAGCGTTCGCGCTTGGGCCGTTGCCGCGTAGCCGCGCAAACCCAGCCCCCGGTCGTCGCGCGCGCGCTGGTCCGAGGCCCACTCCAGGATGCCATGCAGAAAGGTTCCCTGGCGGCTGCCGCGCGGGAAGGCGTGCAGATGGCGATCCTTCAGGGGCTTTGCCGAGCGCGCCGAACCGAGGTCATCCGCGTCAGCCGCTCGGATCGTCTGATGGATTTCTTCCATAGCGGTTTCCTGCGTGGCCGTCTCCACCGACGGTCCCGGCTCGGATCCTTGTGACTGATCGGACAGAAGCGCCGACGTGGCCTCTTCCGACCCGGTCTCGTCCCGCGCCACGATCCGCAGGGACGAATAACTGGCGATCCACCAGGGCGGTGGACGAGTCTTCGGGGCCCGGCGCGCCGGCTCCAGCGCGACCGCCGACACCGGGGCCAGTCGCGTCACCGATGAGGATGGAGCCAACTCGATCCGCATCGACGCACAATCCCCCCGCAGCCGCGCCAGCGCCTCCAGGATGTCCTCCGGGGTCTCGAACGGCTTGCCGCCATTGAGCACATGACCGATGGCCGACTTCTCCAACTGGGGCTTTTTCGCGTTGCCGCTCTTGAGCGGCGCGATCCCGAGCCAGAGCGCATGCCGGGCGCGGGTCACGGCGACATAGAGCAGGCGCATATCCTCGCTCAGACGCGCATCGTCGGCGGCGGCCCAAGCCTCGCCGAAGCGGGCCTTTGGCGCCAGTTCGAGCAGGGTTCGCGGGCCTGTCCTGAGCGGAGTCGAAGGGGCTGTCCCGAGCGGAGTCGAAGGGGCGGCGCGATAGGGAACCTGCCGGGTATGACCATCCACTGCCCGCCAGGAACAGATGAAGGGCAGCAGCACCAGCGGATATTCCAGCCCCTTGGCTTTATGGATGGTGACGATCCGCACCCGTTCGGCATCGCTCTCCAGACGCTGGATGAATTCGTCGCCCGACGCGCCGACATGCTCGGACAGGTGCCGGATCAGCGCCTGTTCGCCGTCGAGCGCGGTCGCCGACTGTTGCAGCCATTCGGCCAGATGCAGCAGATTGGTCAGAATGCGCTCGCCGTTGCCGCGTCCGAGCAGCCGCGCGGGCAACGCGACGTCCTGCATCAGACGCCGCAGCATGGCGAGCACGCCCTGACGCCGCCAGACCTGCCGGTAGCCGCGAAAACGCTCGATTTGCGCTTCCCAGGCCAGCTCGTCGCGTTGCAATTGCGCGAGCTGTTCCAGCGGCACGGCCAGGGTGTTGGTGCCGAGCGCCGCGCGCACCAGAGTCTCGTCGGTGGGCGCGGCGCAGGCCCGCAGCCAATGCAGCAGATCGCCCGCTTCCTGGGTCTGAAAGACCGACTCCCGATCCGAAAGATAGACGCTGTGAACGCGACGAGCCGCCAGCGCCTCGCGCATCGCGGCCGCTTCCGTGCCGGTGCGCACCAGGATGGCGATATCCCGCGGGCACAGGGGGCGACGCTCGCCCTCATGCTCGAAACCGGCCTGCCCCGCCTCGGCCTGACGCAACCAGTCGACGATCCGGGTCGCTGTCGTCTCGGCCATCCGCCGACGATAGTCGTCGGGCGAGATCGGATCGGGGCCGTTGTCCAGGGTCCAGAAGGTCAGCGCGGTCGCCGCCTGGCCATCCAGGATCAGACGCTCGGCGCGGCCGCTGGCCTCGACGGTCTGATAGGGAATCGGATGCTCGGTGTCGGTCTTGAAACGGAAGGCGCCGCGCGCCTGCATCTCCGCCTGTTGAAACAGCCGGTTGCAGGCGTCCACCATGGGCTCGGTCGAACGGTAATTGACGCCCAGGGTGTAATGCCGCCCCGCAGTCGCCCGGCGGGCGTCGAGATAGGTATGGATGTCGGCCCCCCGGAAGCCATAGATCGCCTGCTTGGGGTCGCCGATCATAATCAGCGCGGTGTCCTCGGGCGGCTCGGCCACTTGGTAGATGCGGTCGAAGATGCGGTACTGGACCGGGTCCGTATCCTGGAATTCGTCGATCAGGGCCACCGGGAACTGACGCCGGATGGTCTCGGCCAGACGTTGCGCGTGACCGCCATCCCCTGCCTCGCTGGGATTCAGCGCCGCGTCGAGCTGACGCAGCAGGTCATCGAATCCCATCTCGGCCTGGACGAGCAGACGGCGCTCCAGTTCGCGCCCAACCCAGCGCGCGGCATGGGCGATCAGACAGGCCTCGAAGGACGGTTCCGGCTCTTCCGGCAGAGGCGGTTTGGCGCCCGCCGCCTGCCAGTCGGCGATCGAACGGAAGGCCGGATGCGTCATTTCGGTCGTGACTTTCGCGGTCTTCTTGAACTTGAATGCGCCCTGACCGAAGGTCTTGAGTTTTGTTGGAGCCGCGCCTCCCTCGGACCAGGCCGCGATGTCGGCAAGCAGAGCGTCGAACTTGTCGGCGTGGGTGCTCTCGTGCGTGGTGCCGTTGAGATGGGGGCGCAACTCCCGCAGATGCGTTTCGAGCGTCTCGCGATCCGCGCGCCACAGATCACGGGCCGCCAGTTCTAGGACCGCGCGTTCCGCGTCCAGACGCTGACGTTCGGCTTCCACGCCGTCCCGCTGGTCCAGCCACTGACAGTAGCGGGCCAGCGGGGCATCGAGCGAATCGACGCGCAGCGGCTCGCCCTTGTAGGACAGGATGGCTTCCCGGCGCTGGAGCCAGGTGGCGAGCTTACCGCGCAGGGCATCGGGTGACTTGACGACGTCCAGGACGCAGCGCACCTGCGCCGGCGGCAGCGAGTAGAAATGTACACGCCAGTAATCGCGCGTCACCTCGGCCAGCAGATCGGTCTGATCGGTGATCAGTTCCCGGTCGAACAGACCGCGGGTGTCGAAGGCATGTTCCTGAAGCATGCGGTAACACCAGCCATGAATGGTCGAGATCATCGCCTCGTCCATCCATTCGGCGGCCAAACGCAGCCGGCGCGCGCAGCCGGGCCAATCTTGCGGCGCGTAGGTCACGCGCAGATCGTGCAGGGGATTTTCGCCATGCTGGGTTTTCGGCGCCGTGTCGGGCGCGGCCTCAAAACACACCGCCGCCTCGACCAGACGCTGCCGAATGCGGTCGCGCAATTCCTTCGTGGCCGCGTCCGTGAAGGTGACGACCAGAATCTCGGGCGGCGTCAGCGGACGCTCGAAGGCCATCCCCTCCCCGCCGTGCCCAAGCACCAGACGGGTATAGAGCAGAGCCAGCGTAAAGGTCTTGCCGGTGCCGGCGCTGGCCTCGACGAGTCGGCTGCCCCGGAGCGGAAAGGCGAGCGGATCGAGCCTTTGGCTCATGATGACGGTCCCTCTTGATCCAGACAATGGCGAAACAGCGGCCGGTAAAGCCGGTCGATCAGCGGCTCGAAGCCCGCGTCCGCGCTGAGTTCCGCATAGGTCGGCCAGAAGCGGGTATAACCGGGATGGTCTTCCCGCTCGCCGGCGCGGTTGAAGCCACCTTCGTAGGTCGAAAACGGACAACCCTTGTCATCCTCGCGCGCCCGCAGCACCGCGAAGCCGGTCTTGCAGGCCAGCGGCGGCAAGGTCGTCAGCCCCTCCAGAAACGACTCCAGAAGTTGGATCAGCCGATCATGCGCGGACTCGGCGTCCAGCGGCGCAAGCCTGAAATCGGTGTCCGGTCCGAGAAGATGCGTCGTGACCGGCCCCTCAAGCTGGGCGGCCAGATGGAACGGCCACTGTCGCGCGAGGTGATACCACTTCAAGTCTTTACCCTCATGCAATCGACTGGCCTGCAAATGCAGCCGCACGCGGTTGCCCGCGTCGTCCTGGCGCAGATCGTTCAGGCTATCGTCCAAATCGATGCCGATCCCCGCCAGCCGGATCGTCCGGGCGGGACAGACCAGCGGATACTGTTGCAGAAGCGACCGATAGGTCTCGACCGGCGCTTCCAGATCCTTGACCAGCGAATCGGTCCAGACGCCATCGAACGGCGGCAGGGGCAAACGGCCGGCGCGCGCGAGCTGCCGGATCGTCGCGCGCAGACAGGCTTGCGGATCGGCGTCGGGTTGCTGGGCCAGGGTGTGCTGCACCGCCTGAATCATGGCGTCGCGCATGCCCCAGCTTCCGAGGCCGTCGAAATCGAACACCTCGTCATCCTCGACGGCATCCGCGTCCTCGGTGAGATAGAGCGCAAGGCGCCGGGTATAAAATGTCCTGACCGGATGACGCAGAAAGCCCCCCAGCGCGGACAGTCGCACGGGGGCATCCAGGTCGGGCGGATCAAGGGTCGGCGGACGCTCCGGTTCGGTGTCGGAAAAGGCCGCCGGCTCGATTCCGGGATCGCCATCAGGATCGGATCTGGAATCCCGATGCACCGCCCGCCATTCCCGCGCGTAGGTAAAGAGACGCGGCGGACGATCCGGCTGGAAATAGCGGCGACTGAAGGGCTGCAACGGATGCTCGGTGGTCAGCGCGTCGAGGAGCGTCGAGCCCTGCTCGGGGTTGGCCAGTCGCCAGCCGGCGGCGAGATGATCGCGTAACTGACCGACCAGCACCGAGGGCGGACGGATCGAGTTGTCCCGAATCCCGCGCCCCACCCAACTGATGACCAGCCGCTCGCGCGCCGACAACAGCGCCTCCAGGAAGAGATAACGGTCGTCCTCGCGACGCGAGCGGTCGCCCGGTCGATAGTCGTTCGCCATCAGATCGAAATCGGCCGGACGGCGGTTGCGCGGATAGTCGCCGTCGTTCATGCCCAGCAGCCAGATCTGACGGAACGGGATAGCGCGCATCGGCATCAGGGTCGCGAAATTCACCGCGCCGGCCAGAAACCGCTGGGTCAGGGTCGGCTCGTCGAGAGCGGACAGCAGCGCGTCGCGCACCACCTCCAGCGGCAGGGTCTCCGCGCGCGCGCCGCCCCGCCGACAGTCCAGCGCCCAGCGCTCCAGCGCCTGCTGGACCTGGGCAATGGCGAGCAGATCGGTCTCGCCGTCCGCCGCGAAGGCGTCATCGAGCAGTTCGCCGATCAGCGCCGTCCAGGCGTCCGGCGCGCGCGGGATCTGGAGTTGGCGCCAATAGCGTTCCAGCGTCTCCAGCAACTGCACCAGCGGACCGACCAGCGCCGCTTCCAGACCGCCGATTTCATCATAAGGCTCGATCGCCTGCCAGGGACCGCTCTGCCCCGTGGCGAAGCCGAGCAGCATGCGTTGCAGACCGAAGCCCCAGGTGTTTTGCGTCAGCCCGGCGGGCAGCCCGAGACTGGCGCGCTGCGGCGCATCCAGCCCCCAGCGGATGTTGGCCCCGCCGATCCACTGGCGCAGTCGGGGCAAATCGGCCTCGTCGATGCCGAAACGCTCGCGCAGGGCCGGAAGATCGAGCAGATCCAACAGCTCGCTAACGGCAAAGCGCGAGCGCGGCAGATTGAGCAGGGTCTCCAGCCCGATCAACAGCGGATTGCGATGACGCTGCCCCTGATCCGAGAGATGAAACGGGATATGGCGCGGATCGTCCGGCGCCAGACGCCCGAAGACCGCCTCGATGTGCGGGGCATAGGGATCGATGTCCGGGACCATGATCAGCACGTCGCGCGGGTGCAGCGGAGCGCCGGACTTGGCGGCACGCTCGAAGGCGTCCAGCAGTTGATCGTGAAGGATTTCGACCTCGCGCTGCGGGCCGTGGGCGATCAGGAATTCGAGACTGCGATCGGTCCGGGGGTCGATGGCGACGGCCAACGCCTGACGTTCGTGCAGCGGGCGCAGCTCCAGGATGTCATCTTGTAACTGTTGCAGCAGCGTGGCTTCGCCGGGGAATTCGCTGGGGGACTCGAAAAGATCGATGTCCATGCTCGCGGCCTGGAAATGCCCCTCGTAGTCCTCGCGCCGGTCGTGCTCGTCGAGCAGTCGGATATAGTCCCTACCCTGCTTGCCCCAGGCCGCCAGCAACGGATGACCGTGCAGATGGAGTTGGGTTTCGTCGACATCCATCGGCACCCTTCGACTCCGCTCAGGACAGGCCCCGCGGGCGGAATAACGCCGATACTCGCGCCGGAACAGCTCCCGACCCTCGACGATGTCGCCCCAGTGATGCCGACTGGGGTTGTGCACGAACAGCATGACCTGCGAGAAGGGCGCGATGGCCTCCAACACCTCCAGCGACTGGCGCGGCAGCGATGAGATGCCGAAGACGATAACCCGCCGGGGCAGGCGGTCCTGGGTGGCGTCCAACGATGCGTCCGGGTAGGTCGTGGCCCGCTCCAGGAAGGCGCGATGAATCTCGGCGCGACTGGCATGGCCGAACGCACCCGCGGCGGCGCCCGCCTCCCCCGCGACATCCCGCAGCAGACAGCGCCAGAGGGCCGGCTGCCAGCGCTGCGCGTCGGGCAGCGGCTCGCGGCGACCGTCCGGCCGGATCAGCACATCCTCGCCGGCCTGCCAGGCGGCCAGCCAGTCCGCCCGATAGACTTGATACTGATCGAAGAGATCGGCGAGACGCAGGGCCAGTTGATACCGACGGCGCGGGTCGGCGTCGCCGTCGAGAAATCCCTGGATTGGCGCCAGACAGTCGGGGTTCGGCAGCGGCGCGGCGAGAGCAGCGAGATCACCCAGCAGTCGATGCAACCGCCAGGTCATGGGGGCCTTGTCGAAAGCGGAACTCTCCGGCAGATCGCCAAGCACGCGGCGATACGCCTGCCAGATGAAACGCCCCGGCAGGGTCACCTCCAGCGCGGCTGCAATCCCGCAGCCGCCCGTGAGATCGTCCTCTGGATTCGCGGCCAGGGCCAGCTTGAGCCATTGGGCGATGCCGTTGCTCTGCACCAGCACCACCTCGTTCTCCAGCGGATGCAGCGGATGGCGCCGCATCCAGGCGACCATGAGCCCGCGCAACGCCTCCAGGCGGTTGCCCTGGATCAGCATGAAACCGGTTGGCCAGTCTCCAGCGCCCGCGACTTTCCGAGCGTCCATCAGTCACTCCATATCGAGGAATCATGATCCCAAGCGCGCATTTGAACCGCAAAGACGCCAGGAATACAAAGGATTTCAGCGCGCGCCGCGCGGCCAGACACGGGTGCCGCTACAATGCCGGGCAGGATCGCCACCGACCGAGGCCCATCATGCACCGTCGCAGATTCCCCATCGGCATCCAGACCTTCGCCAAGATCCGCGAGGACGATCATTTCGCCGGCAACGAGCCGCTGTTCCGGGGACTGGCGATCCATCCGGGCTGGGACTGGTCGATCCCTTATCCGGTGATCCGTCTCAGCTTCGGCGGCGGGGTGCTGCACGATGCCGCCGCCCTGGCGCGCAAGATCGGCGAACAACGGCGCATCAACCAAGCGGCACTGGGCGTGACCTGCACCGAAACCGACGTCACGGCCTGTGTCGGCGAACTGATCCGACTCGCCCATACCGCCACCGGCCAGCGCGCCGTCATCCTGGTCGACGAATACGACAAGCCGGATCCTCGACAACCTGACCGAACCGGCGATTGCCCGCGAGCTGCGCGACGGGCTGCGCAATCTCTACTCGGTCATCAAGGACCAGGACGCCTACGTCCGGTTCGTCTTCATCACCGGGGTGAGCAAATTCAGCAAGGCCAGCATCTTTTCGGGGCTTAGTTCGTCCCGGCCTTGTCTGTTCCGGTGACCCGTCGCCCGCAAGCGGGCTCCTACGGTGGCGGATGACGTCAACATGAGCACGGCTGCCGGACGCATCGGCGGACCATGGTACGATTCCAATCCCTCCCCGCACTCCGATTTGTTGTATCTTGCCCGCCATGAACGCACATTTCTCTGAATTCCTACTCCCCGACGCACTCCTGCGCGGTCTCGCCAGCGAAGGCTACGAGACCCCCACACCGGTGCAGTCCCAGGTCATTCCGCTCGCGATGGACGGCGCGGATCTGCTGGTCTCCGCCGCCACCGGCTCGGGCAAGACGGCGGCCTTTCTGCTGCCGATCATGCAGCGCTTTTTGGCGGTCCCCGCGCACGCCGGCGGCACCCGCGCGCTGATCCTGCTGCCGACCCGCGAACTGGCGCGTCAGATCTATATCCATTTCATGCGTCTGGGCAGTTTCACGCGGCTGACCGCCGGGGTGATCACCGGCGGCGAGTCCAAGGCCCATCAGATCGCCACCTTGCGCAAAAACCCGGAGATTCTGGTCGCGACGCCGGGCCGGATGCTGGAACTGCTGCAAAGCGGTCAGGCGGATCTGCGCGATCTGGAGATTCTGGTGCTCGACGAGGCGGATCGGATGCTGGACATGGGCTTCGCCGATGACGTGCTGGCGATCCTCGGTCACTGTCGCCCGAACCGTCAGTCGCTGCTGTTTTCGGCGACCCTGCATCATCGGGGTCTGAAAGACATCACCGACCGACTGCTGCGCGACCCTCAGGTGCTGGCGATCAATCCGGTGCGCGAGCAGCATCCCGATATCGCCCATCAACTCCTGCTGAGCGATGGCCTGGAACATAAACAGCGTCAGACGCTCTGGCTGCTGCAACACGAAACCTTCGAGAAGGCGCTGGTGTTCACTAACACCCGCGATGGCGCGGTCGCGCTCGGCAATTTTCTGATGGGCCAGCAGCAGCGGGTGGCGGTGCTGCATGGCGAACTGGATCAGCGCGAGCGCAACCGCGTCATGGGCCTGCTGCACAGCGGGCGGGTGAACATCCTGATCGCCACCGATCTGGCCGCGCGCGGCCTGGACGTACCGGGCGTGCAGCGGGTGATTAATTTCGATCTGCCACGCTCGGGGGACGATTATCTGCACCGCACCGGGCGCACCGGGCGCGCGGGGGAACAGGGCGTCGCCCTGTCGCTGGTCGGCAAGAGCGAATGGAATCGCATGGAAAGCATCGTACGTTATCTCAACCTGACCGCCGAGACGCGCGCCATCGAGGGTCTGAAGGCCAAATTCCAGGGACCGACCAAACGCAAAGGCCCCGGCAAGCCGACGCCGGCCATGCGCAAGGCCAGGGCGGCCGCCGAAAAACCGGAAGCGCCCAAGGTCAAGGAGCGGCTGCGCGATCGCAAGAACATCGGCAAGCGGCGCGTGCCGACCAGCGCCCATGGCGTCGAGGCCGGCCATGCGCCGCTCGCCAAGCGACCAGGCGATCCGACGAAAACGGGTGGTTGATTTTCGTTCTTTGCGCCTTCGCGATTCAAACGGCTGGATTCAGGCCGATGGCTTGTCGGCCACCGTCAGCACATAGTCGAGCCCGCGATAAACCGTGCGCGCGTCAAGTTTGAGCGCCAGCGCGATCGGCAGACGGGTCGACGGATGCAAACGCGCGACTGCCTCGGGGTGACGGCGCAGGTACTCATGCAAGGGCGCATAGACCCGCTCGCGGATGGACTCTACCCGCACGTTCTCGAATCCAGCGGCCCTGAGCTTCGCCACATACTCGGGGAGCGGATAGACATTGCCCGCCGGGATCGCGAATTTGCGCGCGACCTGCCGCCAGGACCAGAGTTGCGCCAATCGCGCCCGCCAGCCGGATTCGGTCGGCATGGGGATGATGTCGGCCAGCACCAGCCGCCCGCCGGGGCGCAAAACCCGCATCGCCTCCTGGAAAAAGCGTTCGCGGGTCTCGAAATGAAAGGCGCATTCCAGCGCCACCACCTTATCGACCGAGGCGTCTTCCAGCGGCATCGCGGTGGCCGACCCCAACCGCAGATCGATACGATCCTCCAGACCGGCCTCGCGAACCCGTCGGCGCGCCACCTCCACCTGAGAGGCGGTGACATTCAAGCCGACGATGCCGTCCGGACGATAGGCATCGAGCCAGAACAGATCCTGATCGGCGAACCCGAACCCGACATCGAGCACCCGGTCCCCCGGCCCCATCCCGGCACTGTCCGCCACCAGCGCCGCCAGCGCCTGACAGGCGTCGTCGAGCGAGCGGCCGTCCGCCAGGGCGCCTTCGTTCCAGTACCCAAGATTGAGATAAAAGGCGTTCTCGGTCGCCACGTCGGTCCCCAGCAGATCGTAAACCTCGGTCACCTTCAGACGCTGGAAGGGATTGTAGAGCCAGTTGAAATAGCCGAGGCGGTCGCGCGACGCGCCGGTCGTTGGAATGGATGTCGACATGAGTGCGATCCGGGTCAGAGTTCGGCGGGCGATTCCACCGGCGGTTCGCGGTACGTCCCGCGGCGGCGATAGAGCAGTGGCCGCGCGCCCGGTTTCCTGGCGGCGAGCATTGCGGATAGATCCGTCTCGTCCGACGGAATTGCAAGGACCAACCGGTACGGACGACAGTCCTGTTGCGCCTGTCGCGATCAGGTGTCGCGTCGCCGACGGCGCGGACGATCCGCGTTTCGGGCAGTGCCGCCAAGCCTACCGCCCCGCATACAACCGATTGATCAGATTGATCAGGGTGTAATGTCCGGCCTGATTGACGGCCAGTTCTTCTTGTGCCTGCACCAGATGGAGCAGCAGCACCAGCGCTGCGCTTTCGGCCAGGGCGACCAGCGTGGTGTTGAAACTCACGCCCAGCGCGCGGGCGATCTCGCCGAGCGGCTGGCCTGGAATTGCAGGATGCACAGGTCAATCAGTCCGGGCAGAAACCCCTGCTCGCCATCGTGACGCTGGGCGACACGGGCGCGGATCGGCGGCAGGTCATGCGCCTGGAGGACGACTTCATACGCCTGCGGCAGCAGTCCTTCCGCGAGCATGGCGCGCTCGCGGACCGCGCTGCGCCAGCGGCAGAAGCTCTCGCCCAGGCCGATGAAGAGGATCAGGTGCGTGAGATTCTGGATCGTGAAGGGATAGAGAAAGGGATAATTCGACGGCGGGATCGCGTGATGATCGAGCCACAGCACGGCGGCTGGACTGCCCGCCGGTAGAACCAGCGTGAGCAGGGCGACGAACATCCCGGCCAGCGCGATCGCGACGAGGAAGATCCGCGCGCGTCGAGGCCGCTCCCACAGGATTTCACGAAGCACGCTCATCGACCGCACTCCGGACAAGGCGCGTCGGCGGATTTCACGCTGCCGCAGACGCAGCGGATCAGTTGCCGCCCCCGCACCCAGGGTTGAACGGCGTCCACGCCGGGCAGAAACGGCGCCACGCGGTCGGGAAACCGGCGACCGAATGCCTCCAGCAGATCGCGGATTTCCAAGGTGACCGCGCCGAACCGCGCGCGATCCAGTGGCGAGACCAGTTCCTGTCGGATCTTGCGCGCGAGACCGTCGGCGCCGATCAGAAAGGTGCCGTTGGTGCTCTTGCAATCGGTCAGCAGCAACGTGCCGGGGGCGGAGACGCTCAATTCGGCATGGCGCGCGCTCACCGAGTCGTCCGCGAGCGGGACATCGCAGTGCGCATCCCGCCCGATGGTGAACTTGTGTGGCGGTGCGTTCATGTCGTCTCCGGCGCGGGCACGCCCGGTTGATCCTCGGCGGGCGGCGGAAGGGGGCGCGTCACCGACGACGGCACATCCTCGGGCGGCCGATCCCACCATCCCGACAGACCGAACCAGGCGGCGGCGCCAAGCGTCAGCAGCAGAACCGCCGACAGGACCGCGACCCGAACGCCACGCGACGGACGGCTCGTCAACGACGCCATCGACGATGTCTCACGGGACGCCTCGCAGGCCAGCACCGCGACCGTGGCGTTGTCCTGATGCGTCAGCGCCCGTTCTCGCAGCGCGGCGATCAAGGTCTCGGCGGCGTGTTGCGGAGCGGCGGCCAGTGGGCGTTTCAGCGCGTCGCGCGACAGCACGCCATCGACCCCGTCGCTGCACAACAGCAGGCGGTCGCCCGGTTGCAGGGTCAGGGGCCGACAACTGGCGTCCACCAGCGGAATCTCGGCCAGTCCCAGAAAGCTGGTCAGCGCGTCGCGGTCGGGATGGCTCGCGAGATCATCCGCGTCCAGCGTCCCGGCGACGACTTGCGGCCAGAGTTCGTTGGCGAGGGTGTGATCCTCGGTACAGGGCGTGAGCGAACCGTCGGCGGCGCGATAGCGATACAACCGGCTGTCGCCGACGCCGATCCAGAAGAGTTGTGCGTCGCGCACCGCCGCCGCGACCAGCGTGGTGCCGACCTGTCCCACGCCCGCCGTTGTCTCGGCCAGTGCGTAAACCGCCCGATTCGCCGCCCGCAATGCAAGCGCCAGCGCCTCGGGAACCGGCGTGGCGGGCGGCTGGGCGGCATAAGTCTCCAGCATCGTTTTGACCGCCAGTTGACTCGCCGCGCGCCCCTCGCGCAGACCGCCCATGCCATCGGCCAGAACCACCAGCACCCCGCCCGGCGGATTGGCGCCCTGGGCCGAACACCCGGCAAAGCCGAAGGCGTCCTGTTGCTCCGGGCGCGTGCCGATCCATTGGGCATTGCCCGGCTGCAAGGTCAGCCTACTCAACGCCCGCTCCCGCCGAGACGCAGCTCGGTCTGACCGACGCGCAGCACATCGCCGTCGCGCACCGGATGCGGCGCGGACAACGGCACGCCGTTGAGCCAGGTCTGATTGGTGGAACCGAGATCCTCAAGGATCGCCTGCCGGCCCTGCAGGCTCAAACGCGCATGCTGCGTCGACACCTCATCGTCCTCGGCCAGCCTCAGCGAGCAGGCCCCGGCGCGCCCGATCAGCGCCGCCGGGTTCAGGACGAGTCGCACCGTCTCGCCCCGCCGCGCGCCGTTCATGAATGTCAGGATCAATGCTGGGCCGGTGGCGGGCGATTGTTGCGCCGGCTCGGGCCGGGCAGAGGATGTGGGAGCGAGATTGTCGATGGGCAAGACGTTCGGCGCCAGGGTCTTGGGAGCGACGGCGGGGATGTCGTTCGTGTCTGGCGCGACGCGACGACGCCGCCGGAACAGCCAGCCGCCAAAGAGCGCGACGACCAGCACGCCCGCCAGACCCGGCCACCAAGACGCCAACAGCCCGGCGAGCACGCGGGCGGGATCGGCGGGCGCTGCCGCGACGGGGTCAGGCGCGGTCGGCGGCTCCTCGCTGGCCGCCGCGTCTGGCGGGATCGCTGGCGTCGGCGCAACCGGAACCGGCGCGACCGGCGCTGGCATCACGACTGGATACAGCCGCACGTCCACTCCATCGTTCAGCGTCAGACCGGCCTGGGTCAGACCGATGCGCAGACGATAGCGGTTGCCATCGGCCACACAGCTCGCACAGCGCACCTCGATCCGCTCGACCGTCCGAATCCGCTCGCGCATCGTCGCATAGGCCGCGCCCGGATCCGTCGCGCCCGCGTCGCTGAACATCCCGCCCGAGCGTCGCGCGAAACGTCCCAGCGCCGCCAGCCCCAACTCCCGCGCCGCGCGCTCGCGCACCCGGCTTAAGCCGATGGCATAGATCGGCACCGCGCCCTCGGCGACTTGGGTCTCGACCTCTTCCGCCGTCATCCCGCCCGGCGCATCGTCAATGCCATCGCTCAGGATCACTAGCGCGCGCCGGGAGGGCAGACCCTCCCCCTGTTGACGCCCGAGCGCCAAACCCTGTGCCAGCGCCTGATGCAGCGCGGTCCGCAGGTCCATCGGGGCCAGGGTTGCGATGGCGGCGATCAGCGCGGCACGGTCGGCGGTCGGTGCAACCGCGGTGCGCACATTCTCCCCGAAGGTCAGGAGCGCTGCCCGATCCGGCTCGCCGAGCGCCGCGATCCAGTCTCGCAGGGCCTGTTGGATCCGCGCGAACTGGGCCGCATCGAGCGAGCGCGAAACATCCACCAGAAAGACATAGAGCACCCCTTCGCCGGTCGCGGCAAAGGGCGTGACGGAGGTCACCTCCGCCACCTGGGTTCCCAGGGTCGCGTGCAGTTGTCCGGCCTCGATACCGCTGACCGGCTCGCCCGACTCGTCGCGGATCGCGACATAGGCGGTGACCGCCGTGCCCTCGGCCAGTGCCTGCGAAATAGCGATCGCCGCTGGCGGGCCGGCGTGGACGGCCAACGTGGCGCCCAGAACGGCGGACAGGGCGAGTAACCGCCAGGGTAACCAAGACATCACATCGTGCTCCTGCTGGTGTGCGGGGTTAGGCTGGTTCCGGGGCTTCAGGTGATTTCCTAAAAACAACCGACCCACGGAGAGGCTGTTAATCTTGAAAAATCCTGTGAATCCTGCCCATTTAATGCCTTGATTCCGTTAGAAACTTTCCCGGAAACCGCCTTCAGCGCGAGTCGTCGACGGTCGCGCGTTCCCGCGCCTGCCCGATCGCCTTGAGTTCCGCTCGCAGTTCCTTTTCACGTTGCTCCAGTTGGCTGATCGCCTCTTCCATGGAGCCGATTTGGTCGGCTCCCTGCCGCATCGCCAGGGCGGCGGCTTCCGGGTCTCGCGCGCGTTGCTGTCGGCTCAAACGGAGCGCCGTTCGTGCGTCCTCCTGATCCAGCGCGTTTTGCCTGAGCCGCTCGCGGAGTTCTTCTTGACGCTGATTCCGTTGGCTTGCCGCCTCGTCCGGGGCGGTTGCGCGCTCCTCCTTTCGCACGGTCGGCACCTCCACCGTGCGCGACTCGACCGCACGTTGCAGCGGGCTCCAGGGAAACGCCGCCCCTGGATCCTGCTTGCGCTTGATCCGCTGGCCCTCACAGGTCAGGGACGAAGTATCCAGTTCCGCGTGCGATTTGACGCTGGAAAACCGCAATCCATGCCGATCCAGAATCCCCCGCAAGACGCTGGCAAGCGCCGCGATCTGCGCGTCCGGAAACGGATCCAGACCGTCCCCATCGTTGACGAGTTCGATGCCGATCGAATCCGCATTCCGACCGCGCACATGATGAGCCACCCGCGACTCCGGCACCATGCTCACCACGCTGCCGTCCCGGCCGATCACATAATGGATGCTGATCGTGCCCTGATGGCGCAGAAAGTGCGCCACGATGCCGTCCAGGGTACCGCCGCGAAAACGGCGGGCAGGATCGCAATCCGGCCCGCCCGTCGCGTGAATCACCACCTGCCGGACCGGTTCCGCCCGCGGCGGTCCCGAGACCGGCACCTCACACGGCGCCGCCTCGGCCTGGATGGCGGCGGTCATGAGCAGAAAGAGTGCGTAAGGAGGAATCCGCATGTTCCGGGATCATGATGGCTCTACGGCACCTTGGCGAGTGCCTTCAGTTGTATCAGCAACGCGGGAATCTCCACCGTTGCAGCCACCCAGAGAACTCCGCATCCACGTCGAAATAGGCATGTATCAGGCGATTGCGCATCCCAACGATGGCCTTCCAGGGAATGCCCCAAGCAACGCTTCGGGTTTCATCCGACACCTGACTGGCTGCTTCGCCGATGATCTCGACGGCACGCACCAGCGCAAACAGCAGCATCCGGTCGGTGTCCAGTTCCGATCGTTGGCGTCCGGCGACAAACCGCCGCGCCTCTTCCGCCGCCTCGATCCTATGACGCAGATGGACGCGATCATGAGCGAGCATATTGCACCTCGGCCGTGCGCAATACCTCGTCCCGGAAATAGCGCGACAAATCGCCCGCCGTGCGCAGATCGACCTCTCGGCCACCCAGCATCTCCGATAATTCGATTTCCATGCCGGCAATTCCCAGCAAGCCCGGAACCTGTTGCGGCTCGAATTCAACCAACAGATCAAGGTCTCTATCCGGTCGCGCCGCGCCCTTCAAGTGCGAGCCGAACAGCGACAAACGGCGAATGCGATGCCGTTTGCAGAAGTCAGCGAGGGTGTCTTCATCGAGATTCAAGGCAGCGTGCATCACCGGCTCTCTTGATGATTGGTTGTTGCAATCTGGCTCCCACAACGATCGACCTATCGCATGGCCGCCCGCGCCGCCTCCGCCAGAAAGCCGGAGCGCGTCGCCCCGTGCGCCTTCGCGTCGTCGTCGATCTTCGCCAGCAACAAGCGCGGCAAGGTGATATTGAGCTTTTCGGCCGGTCCGAAATAACGCTCGACCGGCACCTCGACCACGGCCCAAACCCAACCCGCGAAATCGGGATTCGCCTGATGTTCCGCCAAAGTCTTCGGAATTGGCAGATCGCCGCCGTCTTCAATGACGGTCTCGCACCAGAAGATCGATCGCCTCCCGCGCCTGATCGACCGCCTCATCCAGCGTGTCGCCAGCCGAGAAGCAGCCGGGCAGATCCGGCACCACCACACCGAAAGCCGTCGTCGATGTGCCGGGTTCAATGGCCATGATGAATTTCATGCGTTCCTACCGGGTTAGCCGGGTTAGCCGGGTTAGCCGGGTAGTACCTCATTCCTCATTAAGTTGCGGATATAGGCGTTTGAGCTTGATGCGTGCATTGTCGGTCGTGAACTGCCAGTCGACAACAGCCCCGGAAGCATTGCGGCGATCCTCCCAAGCCTTGGCCTCGCTGCGCAGGGTGTCGATGTTGTCGATGCGCCGATCGAGACACTGCTTGGTGAAGACGCTGAGCTCGATCTCGGCGATGTCGAGCCAGCTGCCGTGTTTGGGGGTGTAGTGGATCTCCAGGCGGTCCAAGAGTCGACGCGCCTCCTGCGGCGGAAAGGCTTTGTACAGCGACGCCGGCGCATGGGTGTTGAGATTGTCCCAAACCAGAACGACCTTTTCAGCCTTAGGGTAATCGACGTCCAGCAGCTCCTTGAGCTCATTGGCGAGATCAAGCGCGGTCTTGGTGGCGCGGACGCTGACCTTGCGCCAGCCAGCCAGTGGCTCGACGATCATGAAGTTGTTGGCGGTGCCGATGCGTTCGTATTCGTAGTCGTAGCGTTGTGCTTGGCCGGGTTGCAGCGGAATCGGCGTGCGGGTTTCGCCGATCAGCTGTGTCGGCTGCTCGTCGAGGCAGATCACCGGGCGCTGCGGATCATCGGGACGGCGATAGACCTCCAGAACGTCTTCCATGCAGGCCACGAACTCGGCATTGTGCTCGGGCGGAATCACCCAGCACGTGCGCAGGTGCGGTTTCAGAACGTTTTTTTGAGCGTACGCATGACGGTTTGCGGCGAGATCGTCTCCACGACCTGCAACTCGACGAGGCTTTCGGCCAAGAGCGTGAGGGTCCAGCGTGCCTGTCCTTCAGGCGGTGCGGAGCAGGCGAGGCGCACCAGTTGTGCCTCGCCGTCCCCGTCCAGAAGTCGTTCACGCGGCGGGTGCTCGCGCTTCTTGCGCTCCAGCGCCGCCTCCAAGCCGGCCTCGACAAAGCGTTGTCGGATGCTGAAGACCGTGCGCGCGCTGCAGTCGAAGGCGTCTGCGGCTTGCGCATCGCTCCAACCGGGCCCACCGGCATCGAGCTTGAGCAGGACGTTCGCATGTTTGATCTTTCGGGCCGCTGCCTTGCCTTTGCCGATCACCTCCGTCAGTGCCGTTCGCTCCTCCTCGGTGAGCCGCACAACATACTTGACCATAGGGAGTCTCTCTTGATAACCAGCCTTAAGAAATACTCCTACGATCATATCTGCGCAAGATTAAGCGGAAAGAGGTAGTAGTATCATTCGGCGCATCGAAAAACCGCCGCGTTCCGGGAAGCAACGTGGCGGTTCGATCGGCCAATCCGTTTGTCCAAGCGGCATCCATGCCGTTTGAGAGGGTGAAAGATACGCGATGCGTCCCCGGCTTGCCGGCTACCCGGCTAAGCTGCGCTCGCCAACGTCATGTGAATTTCCAGCGTCTCGAACGGCACTTGAAGCCTGCCGTCATCCCCTCGCTCAATCAAGCCAAGCTCGACCAAACGCCGGCTATCCGACTGCACACTGGACTCGCTGCGCCTGATTGCCTGCGCCAGCGCCTCGACGCGGCATGGTCCGAGACGCGCCAGCGCATTGAGCAGATCCAGGCGCACTGGCGTGATGTCAGAAAATAATGTGTGTGCTGACTCAAAGCTGAGAACATAGTCTGCGTTGCCGCCCGCCGCCAGATCGGCCAGGGCCGCATCGAATACCCTGCCTGCATGCGCAATCTCGATAATCGCCTTCATTTGATCCACCTCGACACATCCGCCCGGAAGTCCGCGATCAGACGCTCCGGGGTCGTAAAATCATAGGGTTCTTCACAATCGCCAAGGTGTCGGTGATCCCCCTTGCCACGTTCATTGTCATCGCGCACCACGCAAACGCCATCGATCACATAGGCAAGCCGGTATTTAAAGCGATGTTGGCAAGGGGGAACCGGCTCGGGCGTCTCCCAGATCACGAGATGCACTCGGCTACCGTCGTCACGACGTTCACAACGATTCGTGAGTGGCTTGGCTTTCATGCCTTGAATCTTAACGGTGGATTTCCGGCATGCAACCGATTTGTTTCACGGCCAGTCGCCATCTGAGCCAAAGTAGGGTATGCACCGCATACCATTCGGCGTATCGAAAAAACCGCCTCGTTTCATCACGAAGCGGGGCGGTGAGGTGTTGGCAACCAGCGTTTGTGCGGTTGGTCAGCCGAAGAAGGTACTACCTGGCTACCTGGCCAGGGCAATCGCATCAAGCGCTGCTAACATTAGCGGGTACCGATGTATCAGCGTCGCCCTTCCTCTGAGGCGACTCGAAGAGCAATTTCGACAGGTAGGACTCGTCCCAACCGGCTTTCAAGCGTTTGTTCTGGATGCCGAGCTTGGTGCCGTCATTCTTGAGGCGCGAGAGGGCGAGGTGACGCAGGACGGCAAGATTCTCGCGCGCCACCGGATCGCGGACACGGCACTCATCCTCACGAAAGGCGATATCGAGATTCCAATGCAACCCGTTTTCGATGCCCCAGTGACCGCGTACTGCGTGGGCAAAGCGCGCGGCGCTGGTGCCGACGCTGCCAATGAAATAGCGGGTCTCGACCGAGACCTTGCCGGCGACCTCACGGCGCGATTCAACCATGCCGATCATGTTCATTGCCTCCCACGAGGCGCTGTGCGGCACGCCGGAAAGATCGCCCAAGGTTTGGTAGCGACGGGTTTCGAGACGACCATGCCCTCGCTCGACGGTTTCGAGGAATGCCGAATCGACACCGGCGTAGCCTCTGGCGTCGGCGTCGATGAACGCCTCCTCGACCTCGGCGGCCAGCGTTTCCTGGTTGCCTTTGAGCGCGAGCACATAGTCCCCTCCCTGGTGGATGATCTGCGCGGCAATCTTGGTCTGGCAGCCCATGGCGTCGATGGTGACGATGCAGCCCTCCAGCTTCAGCCACTCCAGCAGACGTGGAATGGCCGTGATCTCATTGGATTTGGCGTCGGTGGCGACCTGTCCGAGCACCACCCGATTGGCCGTCGCCCAGGCACTGACCAGGTGCAACGCCGCCAAGCCCTTGCCGCGGCTGTGGGAGCGGCGCAGGGTCTTGCCATCGACGGCAATGATCTCTTCGGGGATCAGTTCGGCCACCGACGCGCTCCATTGGCGAAAGCAGGCGGCAAACTGTGCGGGATCGATGAGCGCAAACACCCGCCCGAAGGTGTCGTGCGACGGAATGCCCGCGGGCAGTTTCAGAAACGTGCGCAGCCACGCCTCCTTGGCCTGTCCGAACGTCTCGACACCCACCCAACCGTCGGCGCCACTGAAGGACGCCGCGATGGTGATCACGATCATCTCACTTAAGAGGTGCCGTCGTTGGATCGCGCTGCGCGGCTCGTCCAGCGGGGCAAAATGGTGCGCAATCGATCGCTCCACACTCAAGTCGCACATCGGCGAGATCTCCCCAAGATTCTAAAGACTCAAATCATTGGGGCCGCAGTACGGATTGTCTAACAGTATGCGCTAATGCGTTGATGCGATTGCCCTGGCTACCTGGCTGTTTCGTCGCGATTCAGACCGATGGAGCCATCTATTTTTTCTTAAATAAAATTGACCTATATAAATAAGCTTTAGCAACATTGTCAAGCGTCGGCATCAATTGATAGGAAGAAATCCCATAGTCGAACAAGATCCTTAACATATTATCTGCCTCGGCTGCGGGAAGTAAAAATTTCTTGAGTGATCCTTTTAATTCCTTTGCTTGTTCTACAACATCCTCTATCGAAGGCCATTTTTCATTTTTTGAAAAATAAGTGTTAGCTTCCGGCAAATGCGTAAAGACGCCCTGCTGCACAAGAAGAAAATTATTTCTATGTCGCGGCGCATTAACCTTCACTATTTGATTTGACTTAGAGAAATGGCGCGTGTCAAGGCAAAATACAGCTATATATTCTGATTTCATTCGATCCTTTTCCGGCGTTATGCTTGACGCTTCCAGCGCCGCAAAAAAACAAGCAATTAACGGTGATTCTGTCCAGTCAAGAAGACGAGTTGGCACTCCATGATGCTGTGCCAAGGCCATCTCTTCCAGTGCTTCATTGTTTGGAAAATCTTCTATCAAGCTACAATCATTATTAGCTAGAACGCTATTTGTTATTTTATGGCGACCTTCGATTTTTGAATAATTAATTGGCGTCTCAATTCCAAGTTTGTCTGCCGTTTCTAAGAATATAAAAACTGATCTAAGTTCCGCATGCATATGAGTCCCAAGCCGTATCATCGTTTTGTCATGCACAGAAGGTAGCTGGGGAGCAAAATCCTCTAATCGAACATTTTCTCGAAACACAGCAGGCGTCAGCTTCCATTTCGCGTCTGCTTGTCCTCTGAAAATATAACCGTTTCTGCCAGTTCCATTTGCTTCCCAAATAAGGTTGGTGCGGAAAAATTTATTGTTCTGAAAAAACCATACCAATTCATCTGCCGTACTAAATTTCTGCTCGTACCAAGGTGCCATATAACACTTCCGTTAATGGTTTTACTTTTTGTTACCTGCAAAATTTTCTGGCAGACGCTCCGCGCAGAGAATCAGTACACATAAAGATCTGTTGTATTTTCGCACTCAATTTCAACTTTACCCTTTTCTGATCTTGGCCACATTCCATAATCTGAAGAAGAATGGATTGTTGACCGAGCGATGATCTTTCCATCATTGTTTCTGATTTTAACAGGAGTATAGCTTACATCATCAATGCTGGCATCTAATAATATAGATATAAATACGCTCGGAGCAGTTCCAGGTCCTCTCGCAAACGGATATCGCGCCTCCCCGTCTTTGTCACGCGCCCAACCCGATATATACATGACTTTTTGACCATATACTTTCATATCAATCGTTGGCTCGAACACCGGTATACCATCAGGGCTAAAAGGGGTTTGAGCTAATTCGTCATCATGCCAAACGGAATGCTTAATAAAACCGTTCCTTAACATTATCCTGATAGCTTTTGCTGGGTCTGGAGGCTTAATGCATCGGAGCTGATCTTCAAGCGCTTTTATTGTAGCAACAGCCTTTTTCTTATAATCTTCTTTTTTTAATTTCAGATTTTTCAGTTTTTTCTTTCTCAGATCAACTTGTTCGTTTTCGATATTTAGGCGGTAGAGCACCTCAATAAATTTTTCAGCTTCTTCTACATCGCCATTCTCAATGCTGACATCTATTTTGGTTAAAAAGCGGTCCACGATCCTGCGCCGCGCATCGTTTTCAATACCATGAGAATCACGTTCTTCTCCATTCCAAGGCCAGCGTTCATCGGGTTCCACTTTGTCGAGAACTTGCTGCAAAACCCTCAGCGCGTACTCGCCATCCGGACTCATCGTTAACGCATTGCTTGCCAAATGGGCGTTAAACCGCTGTTCCAACGCGGCGATTTCTCGACCACGAGCGGCTTTTTGCTCGGCCAGTCGGTTCTGTTCTCCCCGCTGCTGCCGTTGGCGCTCGGCCAATTGATCCGCCCGACCATCGCTTTCGCTCATCAGTGAGGATTGCGGTTCGGGATGCGCGACCGGCGGAGGTTGAACAGCCAGCGGCGGCAATGTCGGCTCCAACGGGGGAGGAATCAACACAATCATGCCAAACCCCAGCATCGCTAACAGCGCGATGAACAAGACGGCCGTCAACATCCGGGAACGGGGTTTGACTGGTGAGGATGATTGATCGGCTGCCGCTTTGGCTTGCGACACGCTCGATGGCGCTGGCATTGGCTGTTCGGTCGGCTGCGCGGGCGTTTCAGCCTCCCGCCACGCCTCCTGCAACGCCGCCACGCTCGGATACCGTTCCCCCGCCCGCACCGCCAGCGCCTTGAACAACACCGCCTCCTGCGCCGGCGTGATCGCAATCCCCAACCGCGAGGGCGGAATCAACTCATCCAGTTCCACCCGATCCAGCGCCTCGGGCGGGAGGATGCCGGTGACGGCGCGATACAGCGTCGCGGCGAGGCTGTAGACATCGGTCCAGGGGCCTTGCTTGCCTTTGGTCCGATATTGCTCTTCCGGGGCATAACCGGGTTTGAGGATGACCGAGAGGCTTTTGCTGTGCTCGCCGGCGGCAAAGCGCGCGGCGCCGAAGTCGAGCAGCTTGATCCGCCCGTTGGCGCTGACATAGATGTTGTCGGGGGCGATGTCGCGATGCAGCAGTCCTTCCTGATGCACTGCGCGCAGGGCGTCCAGGATCGGGAGCAACAGTCGTAACGCTTGGTCGAACGGCAGCCGTCCGCCCGGTTGTTGTTCGAGATACTGCTTGAGCGTCAGTCCCTCGACGTAATCCATCACGCTGTAGCCGGTGCCGTGGGCGCGGAAGAAGCTCTTGACGGTGACGATGCCGGGATGCTGATCGAAACGCGCCAGGGCGCGCGCCTCTTCCAGAAACCGCTCAAGTCCGTAAGCGAACTGCTCGGCGGCCGGGCCGGAATAGACGGCGAGGCTCACCCCATCGGGCGCGCGGCTGGCGCTGTCGCGCGGCAGGTATTCCTTGATCGCGAGACGCAGTTGCAGATTCTCGTCCCAGACCAGATAGGTGATGCCGAAGCCGCCGTGCCCGAGTACCCGACCGAGGCGGTAGCGTCCGTCGAGCCGCGTGCCGAGCGCGAGCGCCGGGGGCGGGTTTTCCGCGCCGGGTTGCCAGCCGCAGGTTGGACAGGGTTTGGCGGTCGTTGCACTGAAACAGGAGGGACAGTGGGGCTCGGCGTGGGCATCCATGAAGCGTACTCCGCGAAGACTCGAATCGGTCGGCGCCGAGACTGTAGCACACAGGATGATTGGAGGGATCCGGCGCGAAGCTGAGTCAGCCATTCTCATTTTGACGTAGGAGCCCGCTTGCGGGCGACTTGCGGGCCTGCTGCATTTGCTTGCGGGCGACGGGGGTAGGTGGACCCAAAGGCTTTTGGCAGGTCATGTCGCCCGCAAGCGGGCTCCTACGATGGCGGATGACGCCAAAACGAGAACGGCTGCAGCCGCGTCGGTGAAATCAGGCTATTGATAATGGTTGGATTCATCGAGTTTAGGCATCTCTCGACGCGTCGATCAGCGAGTCCCGTGCTGATCCGGGGAGGCGGGAGCGTCTACCGGCCAGACAAACCGCTCGCCGCAGAAGGGCACGAACAGCAGTTTGGTTTCACCCAGCTCGATCAGGTCATAGGGCGCCAGTTCGACCGGGGCGATCACTTCCTCCTCGTTCAGATAGACCAGTCCGCGACTGTCGCCGGGGGCGAGTCGGAAGGTGTGGCGCTTGGGGTTATAGCTGACGATGGCGTGATTCTCGCGGCTGATGGTGGCATCGCCGGTGATGGCGACATCCATCGTTGGCGAACGACCGATGAAGTTGCGTTCGGTGTGGAGTCGATAATCCCGACCGCGCTCGGGGCCGGCGACGCACACCAGCCAGCCGACCACCGGATCGACGCCGCCCATGCGCCCGGCCCAGACATGGCGGGTCTCGCCCGCGTCTCGTCCCAGTCCGGCGGGCGGTGGGGTGCCAGCGGCGCGGGTGTGACCGCTCTCGGCGACTGGTCGCGGGCTGCCGCCCTCCCCCGCCAGCGGACGGGTGGCGTGCAGTTCCAGACCCACGCCGCAAAAGGGGCAACTTGAGTGCTCTTCGTCGTTGTAAAAATGACCGTTCCCGCAAGACACCATGCTCATCAGTTTTTCCTTCAGTGCGATTTCCACGAATAGCCGTTAAACCTTCAACCGCATTAGGCGATTTAGGCGATTTAGGTGAAAGACTTTACCGATTTTCCGTTCGTCCTGAGAGGGTGTAGACAAAAATAATTGAGCTGCTATTTGTATACCAGTCTACAACTGAGCTGGTGTGCGCTGATGTCGAAAGCTGGTCGTCCCCCCAAGATTCACGAGGCGGAGCAAGCGGTATTGCGTCAAATTGTCACGGATCGCCCGACCTCCACGCTGTCAGAGATTGCCCGGGAACTCGCGGCACGGACGGGAATCGAGGCTCATGAAGCAACGATTCGCAAGTCCTTGCGGGAGGCGGGCGTCACGCGCCTCCGGGGCGAGAGTGGTCTCGAGGCGCAAGCGCGCGCAACGCCGCGTCGGTATGGGTATACGGATGCGCATCGTCGCCACGACCCCGACCAAAGCTACCCAAGTTGTCTGACCGATGCGGAGCGGGACTTGGTCGCCGCTCTCTTTGAGATGCCGGGCGGGCGGGGTCAACCGCCCCGCGTGTCGCGCCGGAGCATCCTGGAGGCGTGTTGCTACGTGGTGCGCACGGGGTGCGCGTGGCGGATGCTGCCGCACGATTTCGCGCCTTGGCAGAATGTCTACAAGACGTTTCGCCGTTGGAGTGCGGCTGGGAAGTTTGAGCAGATGCATGATCGACTGCGGGGGCAATGGCGCGAACGCGAGGGGCGTGAGATCGCGCCGACGGCGGCGGTGCTGGATGCGCAATCGACCCGCGGCTCGCCGCAGGGTGGACCGAGCGGCTTTGATGCGGGCAAGCAGGTCAAGGGGCGCAAGCGCAGCCTGGTGGTCGATACCTTGGGGTTCGTGTTGGCGGTGAGCGTGGTCGCGGCCAATCTTCAGGACCGCGATGCCGCCTCGGGCGCCGTCGCTGACGCGGCCGCCAAGTACCCCCAGATCAACACGCTGTTTGTCGATAGCGCCTACGCCGGTCAATTTGCCCAAACCACCGAGCAGACCCACGCGATCCGCGTGGAAGTCGTGCGCCATCCAGCCAACAAAAGCATTGGCTCCTGGCACGTGGACGGGGCGCCTGACCGAGTGGTGATCGCCAACGCCGACGGCTTCGTTCCGCTGCCGAAGCGCTGGGTTGTCGAGCGCACCCATGCGTGGAATGAGCGTGCCCGTCGATTGATCATGCATCATGACCGTCTGCCAGCGGTCTCCGAAACCTGGGTTTGGCTGGCGGAGGCGCGCATCCTGCTGCGGCGGTTGACCACAACGGTTTGATTTTGTCTACACCCTCTGAGCAGGTCGAAGGGCGGACGGAAAATCGCGCTCCGAGGCCGGCATTGCATCCGTTCATGGTTCGACCCTTCGGCTCCGCTCAGGACTCACCACGAACGGATGCAATCTTGGCATGAGCTTTCCCAACAACCCCATCAACGAACGCTCACCCGCCCCGCTTCATCCACCCGAATGGTCGCGATGCGTGCGCGCTGCTTGAGACGCTCAAGCCGGATCTCGTCAAAGACGTCGCTGCCGTCGCGATGGAACAGGCGTCCCTTGACGACCACCGGCTTGCGGGCGTCGCGGATCGCGAACAGTTCGACCTCGATCCGATACTCGCCCGGCGGGGCGTCGCGAATCTCCCAGACTTCGTTGGCGGGGCCGATGATGGCGTCCTCGCTCAATTCGCCGGGCGTCCCGGAAGGGTTTTGTGTTCATTCCACCAGAACTCGGTCCCGCTGGGATCGACGACATGCAGATCGACATCGTCGAAGGTATCCCAACGCACATAGAGCACCAGAAAAGTCCGGGCGAGCTGCTGGGCCAGGGACTCGGCGCGTTGCCGCTGACGCGCGGTCTCGGTGTCGGACTCCTGGGCCAGCGCGCGGGCGGCATCCGCCTCGGATTGCGCCGCCTGGAGCGCGGTCTGTCGTTGGGCGAGGGTCTGGCGCAGTTCGGCGATGACGGCCTGCTGGTCGATGGCGTCCTTGTCGTAATAGGGCAGCAGGATGACCATGAGGATGAGGAAGGCGGCCATCGCCCCGGCGATGACATCGAGCATCGAGAGATTGAAGACGTTGATCTCGCGACTGCGCCGCCTCATGGCGCGGACCCAGCGGACTCGACGAACAGGGCGATGGCGCTGTAGTTGTCCTGATCGGCGCGGGCCTGACGTTGCAGGCCGCGTTCCAGAAGCGCCAGCCAATGCGCGGGATCGGCGGACTTGGCGAGCGCGATCTCCATTTCGGCCTCGGTGACCGACTCCCAGAAGCCATCGGTGCACAACAGAAAGGCATCGCCCGCCTGGAGCCGCCAGGGCGTCTCGGTCAGGGTGGGGCGCAGCGGTTTATCGTCGCCCAGGGTCCGCAACAAACGGTTACGGTCTTCATGAAAACGGATCGCCTCGGGCGCCAGTTCGCCAGCTCGGACCAGCGCCTGCGGGACGCTATGATCGGCGGTCTGAACGACGATCCGACCCGCGCGAAACCCGTATAGCCGGCTGTCGCCCAGATGCGCCCACAGCGCTTGCGTTCCGTCGCTGACGAGCATCACCACGGTGGTGCGCATTCCGGACAGACGCGGCTCGGTTCGCTGGCGCGCGTGAATGGCCTGGGTTGCCGTCGTCAGCGCCTGCATCAGGGACTCGGCGGACAGGGGCGCGGCCGGATCGACGGTCGCGAGCAGGCTGTCTACCGCGAGTTGGGCCGCGACCTCGCCGCCGCCGTGTCCGCCCAAACCGTCGGCGACCACCCAACAGCCGTCGCGATGGCCGCGGACATCCTCGTTGTTCGCGCGCGCTCCGGGGTGGCTGAGGGTCGCGGTTTGGAATCTGAATGGGATCACGCGAAGGACTCCGGCCATGCGCTGGCGGAGCAATAGACGCTCTCGCCCTGCCATGCCTGTGCCTCGACAGCCTGCCGACGCGCCTCTTCGATGATCCAATGGCGCGAACGATCCATGGCGGTTGCGAGGGCGGCGACCTTGTCGATCAGGTCATGATCGGTTCGGATGGTCATGCTGGTTTCGGCCATGTCGCACCTCGGTGTGATTGCTTTGGATGCACGCGCATGCGCAGCATAGCGGAAGAGAAATCAAGAAGCGTCATCGCCCACGATCCGGCTTTCCGGGCAGAGCAACACTGCCATTAAGTTAAGCCGTTCGTGGTAAATCCTGAGCCCGTCGAAGGGTCGAACCACGAACGGCTTCAGGATAACGGCTTCGGGAGACGGCAAACGTCAAGCCATACTGAGAATGGCGGCATCGGGGCATCGCGCGTTGGTCGCCGCGCCTGGATGCCGTATCATCGCGACAACTCTCAAGAAACCCGCCCAGGATCGCTCCCATGGGGATTTCGACGCGTCAACCAACGCATGCCTTCCGGTCGGCGCGCTCGCCCGGTCTCTGGTGCGCGATTGTCGCCGCCTTCCTGCTGACTGGCTGCGGTACGGTGGAAAAGGATAAACGGGCCATCGGCCTGCAGGCCGCAACCCACGGCTATCAATCCGCGCTGCGCTGGGGATACTACGAAACCGCCTATGGTTTCGTACATCCGGACCTGCGAAAGGATAAGCCTTTGAACGATCGGTTTAATGGACTGCGTCTCACCGGCTATGATGTCGTCCAGCCGCCCACGCTGCAGGACAAGGACAGCGCGACGCAGATCGTCACGATCGAGTACCTTCACGAAGATCGGCAAGTCGTCAAGCGCCTCTCCGACCGCCAGCTCTGGCGCTGGGACGAGAAGCTGGATTCCTGGTGGCTGCAATCCGGTCTGCCCACGTTCGACGAATAGCCAATTCCTATGATCGAGTCACCAGAACCCTGCCGCGAGATCGTCCTGGATCGGGTCCAAGCGACCCTGCTCGGGACCGCCCATGTGTCGCGCGCCAGTGCCGAGCAGGTCGAGCGGATGCTCCAGACTGGCGACTATGACGCCGTGGCGGTCGAACTGTGCCGGAGTCGCTTCAACGCCTTGATGGATCCGCGGTCGCTCGCCCAGATGGATCTCTTCTCCGTCATCCGCCAGAACCGTGTCTATATGGTGGTCGCCAGCCTGGCCTTATCGGCCTATCAGCAACGGCTCGCCGATCAATTCGGCATCGAACCTGGCGCGGAACAGCGCATGGCCATTCGGCTGGCGAAGGAGCGCGCGTTGCCGATTCTGTTGATCGACCGCGAAATCGGCATGACGCTGAAGCGGATCTCGGCCAATCTCGGCTGGTGGAAGCGTTCTTCGCTCTTTGCCGGTCTGCTTGGGGCCATGTTGAACTCGAATGAGGTGACCGAAGAAGAGGTGGAGCGACTCAAGGAAGGCGATGTGCTGGAAACCACGTTTGCCGAATTCGCCACGGATCGCAAAGACCTGTTCGTGCCGCTGATCGAGGAACGGGATCGCTATATGGCCGCCAAGCTGCGGCTGGATGTGGCGCAACTGGACGTCAGACGGGTGCTGGTGGTGGTCGGCGCCGGGCATCTCAAGGGAATTGCCGACGCGCTGGAGCAGGATCGCGCGGAACCTGGCCCCATCCTTGCCGAGCTTGAGCGGATCCCACCGCCCAGCCGCTGGCCCAAGGTGGCGGCATGGGCCGTGCTGGTCTTCATTCTGGGTGGATTCGCCTGGGGTTTCGCGATGAACCCCGATCTTGGTTGGGAGTTAGTGATCACCTGGACGTTGATCACTGGCGGCTTGTCGGCGCTCGGCACGCTCATCGCGGCGGGACATCCGCTCACGATTCTGTCGGCCTTCCTGGCCGCGCCGCTGACCACCCTGAATCCAGCCATTGGCGCCGGGATGGTCACGGGCGCGGTGGAACTCTATCTGCGCAAGCCCAGCGTCGGCGATTTCGGTCGGCTACGCGCGGATGTCGCGAAATGGACTGGCTGGTGGCGCAATCGGGTCTCCCGGATTTTGGTCGTCTTTCTGCTGAGCAATCTGGGCGCGGCCGCCGGAACCTATGTGGCGGGTTTTCGGATCGCGGAAAAACTCCTGCTCTCGTCATCCTGACGTGGAATCGATTTGTCCTCCCGTCGCGCGCGACACTGCCATTAAGTCGATTTCCGGAAAAGCTCATACCCACTTTCGTAGTGACATTGCATCCGTTCGTGGTGAGTCCTGAGCGCAGCCGAAGGGTCGAACCATGAACGGATGCAATGTCGGCCTCGGAGCGCGATTTCCGCCCGTCCCATTCGACAAGCTCATGACAGGCTTCGACCCTTCGGCAAGCCTGTCCTGAGCGAAGCCGAAGAGATCAGGACTCAGGACGAACGGAAATCGGTAAAGTCATTCCCGTAAATCACCTAAGAGGGTGTAGACAAAAATAATTGAGCTGCTATTTGTATACCAGTCTACAACTGAGCTGGTGTGCGCTGATGTCGAAAGCTGGTCGTCCCCCCAAGATTCACGAGGCGGAGCAAGCGGTATTGCGTCAAATTGTCACGGATCGCCCGACCTCCACGCTGTCAGAGGGTGTAGACAAAAATAATTGAGCTGCTATTTGTATACCAGTCTACAACTGAGCTGGTGTGCGCTGATGTCGAAAGCTGGTCGTCCCCCCAAGATTCACGAGGCGGAGCAAGCGGTATTGCGTCAAATTGTCACGGATCGCCCGACCTCCACGCTGTCAGAGATTGCCCGGGAACTCGCGGCACGGACGGGAATCGAGGCTCATGAAGCAACGATTCGCAAGTCCTTGCGGGAGGCGGGCGTCACGCGCCTCCGGGGCGAGAGTGGTCTCGAGGCGCAAGCGCGCGCAACGCCGCGTCGGTATGGGTATACGGATGCGCATCGTCGCCACGACCCCGACCAAAGCTACCCAAGTTGTCTGACCGATGCGGAGTGGGACTTGGTCGCCGCTCTCTTTGAGATGCCGGGCGGGCGGGGTCAACCGCCCCGCGTGTCGCGCCGGAGCATCCTGGAGGCGTGTTGCTACGTGGTGCGCACGGGGTGCGCGTGGCGGATGCTGCCGCACGATTTCGCGCCTTGGCAGAATGTCTACAAGACGTTTCGCCGTTGGAGTGCGGCTGGGAAGTTTGAGCAGATGCATGATCGACTGCGGGGGCAATGGCGCGAACGCGAGGGGCGTGAGATCGCGCCGACGGCGGCGGTGCTGGATGCGCAATCGACCCGCGGCTCGCCGCAGGGTGGACCGAGCGGCTTTGATGCGGGCAAGCAGGTCAAGGGGCGCAAGCGCAGCCTGGTGGTCGATACCTTGGGGTTCGTGTTGGCGGTGAGCGTGGTCGCGGCCAATCTTCAGGACCGCGATGCCGCCTCGGGCGCCGTCGCTGACGCGGCCGCCAAGTACCCCCAGATCAACACGCTGTTTGTCGATAGCGCCTACGCCGGTCAATTTGCCCAAACCACCGAGCAGACCCACGCGATCCGCGTGGAAGTCGTGCGCCATCCAGCCAACAAAAGCGTTGGCTCCTGGCACGTGGACGGGGCGCCTGACCGAGTGGTGATCGCCAACGCCGACGGCTTCGTTCCGCTGCCGAAGCGCTGGGTTGTCGAGCGCACCCATGCGTGGAATGAGCGTGCCCGTCGATTGATCATGCATCATGACCGTCTGCCAGCGGTCTCCGAAACCTGGGTTTGGCTGGCGGAGGCGCGCATCCTGCTGCGGCGGTTGACCACAACGGTTTGATTTTGTCTACACCCTCTAAGTGATCGGTAAAGTAATTCCCGTAAATCACCTAAGTGAATAGCAGTTGCCGTGCGCGCGGGAGGGCTGGCGGTTCCGGTCTATGCCGAAATCGCCTCCAGGCTGCCGCTGGGCAGAATCGTTTCCGGTTCGAAAAAAGTCCGGCGATACTGTTGGCAGCGATCGATGAATTCGTGGGTACTCTTGGGCATCGGCACACGGGCGCGCACGATGAAACAGATGAGATCGGCCCCCTCGCGTAACAGACCGATGCCTTCCAGCGCCTCCCGGATGTCCGTGGCGGTGGGGACGCTCGGGAGCCTGGGATCGAGACGGCGTAACCGTTCGCTCGCCACGACATACGCTGGCCAGACATCGAACACCGCCGGATCGGTGCGGAGGGTTTCGCATTTGCGCTTGGCTGCCTCGGCGAGTTCGTCGAGACGGGTGTCGCTGTCAGTGATTTGCTGGCTGTCCGCGAAGGTATCTTTCAGCGCGGCCGCAATGCGGTCGACCGCGTGCATGGTCATGGCGATCTTCAGATAGCGGCTCGCATAGAAATCCTTGATCGGCATGGAAAACGCCTTGAACGGCTCGCCCCAAAGCTCGTCGATACCTTCGTCGCCACCGCGGTGACGCACCATCTTGCCGAGTTCCAGCGCATCCAGCAGGCATTGTCCGCACTCTCGCATCAGCGCGTGGTCAGGGGTAATCTCGACCCCGGCGGTCTGGAGATCCACCAGACAGTGGAAAATATCCGCGGCACGATTGAACAGCGCACCGGCGAGCATGGCGCCATTGACCCGTTTGCGTGCAGTATCGTTTTCGGATTCGTAGGCGGCGCGCGCTTCCTTGAGCCGCACACCCGGAATGTTGATCCCGTGTTCGACATGATTGAATAAACGACGTGTCAACGCCTGAACCAGATGCCGCCTGACCTCGAAGCTATCCTGCGGCGGCTCGTAATATTTGATCCAATACCCATCGTAAAAGACGCGCTCGACGCCTTTGATCCTGCGCCTGCTGCCATTGACTGGTGGTTGATACATATCCGCTGGCATCCCGAGAAAGGCTAGACTATGACCACCAAGGGTAGAATGAGTGGAAAAAGAAGAATGCGCACCAAGGATCAGTTTGCCGCCGTTGTGATGACACTGTTTGTGTGGGGCTTTGCCGGGGCTTTATTCGGAGCCCTCTTCGCCGGTCTCCATCAGGTTCTACAGGTTCTTGGTCTCTCGGGCTGGCAACCCTTGATCGTGGCCGCAGCGGCGGCGGCCATGACGACAGCGGCCTTTTATAGCGCGATGCCCGTCGCGCTGGTAGGCGCCATGGCCGGTGTTTTGTCCTCGATCGGCTATTTGATTGCGACCGATCAAGAAATCGAATTATTCATGATCGTCGGCATTGCCGGAAGCGCCGGTATCGTGGCGGGTAGCTTCTACGCCTGGATGGTGAAAGGCGGCAGCCAACCGCTCGCCGAGACCCTGACCGGGCTCGTCGCTGGCTTGCTGGCGGGCGGTTCGCTCGCGTTGGCCCTGGCGATGACCGGCGAAGCGGTCGGGATGTTCGTGCTGGCGGCAGGGGTGGTGGCCCTGGTCGGCACCTTCTTTCAGATCTCGGAGCGCTGGCTGGTCACACGCACCGCTGGCTGGCTGCCCGGCAGCCTGTCGGCACCCGTGGTGGCGGGGCTGATTGCCGCGGTCGTTGGCGCCAGCATCTGGATCGTGGGAGGAACCACCTCCGCCATGCTGGATGCCAGCACCCAGGATGCGATCGGACAGGTTCTGCATGACATCCCGCCGGGCTTGCTGGGCGGCCTGCTCGGCGGCGCCTTGACCGGTCTCCTGCTCGAACTCTTTGGGTTCCACCTCGAAGATCGTCGTTGAGCGGTCCGCCATCGTAGGAGCCCGCTTGCGGGCGACACGCCCCACCAGCCGCCTGGAAGTTTGACGAACCCCGTCGCCCGGAAGCCAACCGGCAAGTCGCCCGCAAGCGGGCTCCTACGTCAAAATAAGAATTGCCGCGGGATTGCCGACCCAACATCATCGTGTGACTGGGTATGAATTATTCCAAAACTTGCCCGGAGATCAGCCAGGATTCAACGCTGGCAGGGCCGCCCAGCGGACCTTGCCGCGGTTGTTCGTTCGGTTGCGGAATCCAACCCCCCGTCCAGCCTGACGCATGAGCTCGCGCTTCCAGCGGGGGAAGTCGAGCGTCCGTCGGCCATAGAGCGCGGCGTCCAACTCCGCGATCAGACGCGCGAGGGTCTCGCGATCCGCGCCGGGGCGTAGCGCGAGGATGCCTTGAGCCAACGCGGATGGCGTGAGATCGCCCTGGACACAGAGTCGCGCCCGCGCCTCCCGCTCGAAGCGTTCGCGCCATTCGCCAGGGGTCGTGGCCCGATTCGCGCGATGCAGACAGGCACGGAAATGACGGCTCGGCGGAAGCCTGCGCGACCAGCTCGCACGCGCCCTGGCCAGGATGGGTTGGGGACTCAGTCGGGTCAGCGCGCGTCGCAATTGTCTCCAGGCGCTCGACAGGGCGGTGCGCAGTCGGCGGCTCAGGGCGATCTTCAACGCGAGTCCGGGTTGCCGGACACGTTCGCGATAATAGACCCCGCCCCAATACCCGCCGAGCAGGAGCAGCAGACCGGCGAGCGGTAGCCAGAAGACGCCCAGTCCCGGCCCGGACAGCGCGGATGCCGAGAGCCCCAGCGGTCCGCCGCCGCGCACGTTCAGTGTCTTGATGGGCAGGCGGGCGACTTCGCGCACATCCCGATCGACATTCCACCAGGCGATGCTCATCTCGGGCAGGTTGAGCCGGCCGCCGGTTTGGGGCACCAGGGTGTAATACTCGGTGCGCCGGGCGAACAAGTCGCGCCCTTCCGGCGACAGGCCGCTCTCCGTCAGCGTCTGCTCGCGATAGAGGCGAAAACCCGGTCCGGTCAATTGACTTTCGAGGCTTGGCAACTGGGCCTCGGTCGCGCCGACCGCGGCGATTTCCAGCATCAGGGTGACGGGCTGGCCCGGCTCCAGCGTCCCTTCGCGGTCGATGCTGGATTTCAGGGTCAAAGATCTCAACGGCAGCCAGGGTTGCACCGAACTCAGTGGAGGACGCACGCGCAGACCGATCGGCCGCGCGGTGACGGACTCGAAGCGCTGCGCCATGCCGCCGCCGGCTTGGGTACCGGTGATTTTGAGCGGCGGCAAATCCAGGTTTCCCGAGCGCAATGGGATGACGCTAAGCACGAAGGCGTTGACGATCTCTCTCTGACCGCCGGTGGTGCGGGAACTGGTGGTGGGTTCGCCCACTTGCTTGATCAGAACATCGTTGCTGCCGGGCAACTCCAGGTTTGCCGTGCTGAGGTTGCCGCGGCTGATCAGATCCAGCCGCAGAATGACGGGCTGTTGCAGATAGGGCTGGTTCTCGTCGAGTGACCATTCGAGTCGCGGCGGCGCGGTTTGCGCGGGCGGCATGTAACCCTGCGGATAGCCTGGCGGCCAAGAGGGTTGGTAGCCGGGCATCGGGTAGGGCCTCTGGCCTGGATTGGGCGCGAACTGGTCACTCGGCGGAACGCCTTGGGCATTCGTGGGGGGAATGGGCCGGAATCCCCATTGGGTCGCCTGCGGCGGAGTCTGGCCGTATTGAGCTTGGGGCTGACCATAATAGGGCTGAGCCTCGACGCCACCGATGCAGAGCCAGAGTAGGGCGGTCGCCAAGCGGGCGGTTTTCCAGATCACCATGGTCGATTCTCCCGCCAGGGGCCGGTCAAACCCTGCATCTGGCGCATCTCTTCGAGCCGAAATTGATTGCGGATGAGCAGGGTCGGATCGCCCTCGACCTGTTGCAGCCGCTGTTCCATCACGGCCATGCCCGCCCCGCCCATCGCGGTCGGACCGTCCAGCGCGGGTATCTGACCTTCCTTGGTCTCGGACTCACGGTCCGCGCCGGGTTGACGACCGAGTTGGTCGAAGTCTTCGACCGCCTCGGCCTGACGGTTCTTTAGCGCCGCGTCGGGAGGCGGAACCTCCGCCCGGCCGCGCCCGTTCGCGCGACCGCTGCGCTCGGGCGGGGTGTCGGTCTGCCGATCTCGGTCGGCATCGCCGGCGTCGCTCTCCTGTCGGTCTCCGCCGGTGCCCGCGTCCGAGCGGTCGCGATCCTGACGATCACCAGCACCCTTGTCGGCATTGTCCTGATCGCCGCCGGTCGGTTGGTCGCGCGGTTGCTCCCCGCCGCCGGCCAAGGTATCCGCGTCTTGTTCTTTCGACTCCCGCTCGCCGGAGTCTTCGCCCTGATCGCCGGATGTCGACTGATCGGGCTGCTCGGAAGACGTCTCGCGGGATTTGCCGCCTTCGGTCTCCGGGCGCGATTTCTCGCCCTTTTCACCCTGATCGCGCGTTTCCTGCGACGATCCGCTCTCCTCGGATGGTTTCCGGTCGCGCGATGTTCGCGTCCCCTGTTGATCCTCGGACGACGGCTCGTCATCGCCTTTACCCGAATCGGTTTGTTCGCCGGCTCTGCCGCCCGAACCGGATTCCTTGCGATCTTGCGAACCCTGACCAGCGTTCTCGTCCTTGCCTTGCTTGGCACCCTGGGCGCTGTCCTGCTCGGTGCCCGAGCCTTCAGAGGTCTGATCCGACTGGCTCTTACCAGTCTGTTCGTCCTGCTCGCTCGAATCCTCGCCCTTGCCGGTCTGTGACGAATCCTTGCCACCGGCCTGATCCTTGGATTCGGACCCTTCGGAGGATGATTCCTCTGAGTCGCCTTCGCCGGACTCCTGTTGTTCGCTCTCCTGTTGCTGGCCGGATTGCTGCTGTTCGCTGGACTGTTGCTGTTGATCCGAGTCTTTCTGCTCGCTGGATTTCTGCTGTTCCGACTGTTGCTCGCTGGACTTTTGTTGCTGGTCCGACGGCTTCTGTTTGCTGGATGGCTCCTGCTTGTCTTTGCTTTTTTCCTTTTCCTTTTCCGTGTCCTTTTTCTGTTCAGACTGATCGCGGAATTGTTCCTGCTCCAGTCGTGCCAGCCGGGCGCGAGTGAGCGCCAGATTCTGGGCCGCATCCTCATGCGTGGGATCGGCGCTCAGGACTTCTTCATAGGCTTGAGCCGCGCCGGTGTAATCGCCAAGCTGAAAGCGGGCGTTCCCCTGATTGTAGCGGGCGGACTCGGCCTGACTGCCGCTCGCGGCCTCGCCGAAGGCTTGCGTGGCTTCCTGATACTGCCCGGCCCGATAGAGCGCGACGCCCTGACGGTACGGATCATCGAAGGACTTGGCGGCGGTTTCATAGTCGCCGGCGCGATAGGTCTCATAGGCCGCCTGCTCCTTGTTTTTGAACCAATCGGCGCTCACCGGAGCGGCAGGAAGCAGGATCAAGCCGCAAAAAATGGCCAGCGTAGGATGGGCAAAGCGCAGCGTGCCCATCTTTTTCCTCGGCGTGGTTAGGATGGGCAAAGCTTGCCCTGAGCGAAGTTGAAGGGCACGCTTTGCCCATCCTGCGTTCTGGTATTTGCTCATGAAGATAAATCTCCGCGAGTCTGGCGGCGCGCGCCTTGCCGACGCGGCAGCCGACGGAACCGAGGCAGCAGCAGCCCGGCCACCAGAAGCACCGGCAGCCAATACCGCTCGTTCCAGATCCGGGTGCGCGTGTCGCTGGCCTCCGGGGGCAGACGGCTGACGGCGGCGGCCTTCAGAATGGCGTCGGTGTCCGCGTCGCGATAATCGGCGCGACGATAGAGTCCGCCGCCGAACTGGGCCAGGGCTTCAAGCTGCGCTTCGTTCAGACGCGAGCGCACCGGCTGACGGTCCGGATCGGCGGGATCGAGGATGAACCCGCCCTGCGGCGCCGGGACGCTCGCGCCGTCCGTTGTCCCCATCCCAAGCGCATGCAGTCGGACGCCCTTCTCGGCCAGTCGCGCGACCCGCTCCGTCAGGCCGGGCTCATCGAAATCGCCATCCGAGATCAGCAGAATGGCCCGCGCGCTGTCCTCGGGCAGACCGGCGAGCAGGCTTTCGGCACGGTCCAGCGCGCGCGTCAGGCTGCTGCCTTGCAGATTAGGGCTGGCGAGATCCGCCGACAGCGCGGGCAGGGTATTGAGCAGGCTGCCGATGTCCTCGGTGATGGGCGAGAGCACATGCGGCGTCGAGGCGAAGACGATCAGACCCAGTCGCACCTGTTGATCCCTGGCGATCAGATCCTGCAACTCCTGGCGGGCGCGTCCGAGTCGGCTCGGGCTTACGTCCTGGGCCAGCATGGAGCGCGAAATATCCAGCAGAACCAGCAGATTGTTGCCAGGATGGAAGAGTCGCACATCGGTCGAATCCCAGCGCGGGCCGGCCATCGCCGTGAGCAGCAGCGTCCAGAGCAGAGACCAGCGCAGAAAACGCCCCCAGCGCTCGGTGGTCCTAAGATCGCGCGTCCCGCTGAGGTGCGGGAGCAGATGCGGATCCGCGTACCGGTGGATGGGACCGCGCGCGGCGCGGGCGGCGCTGCGCATCAGCCAGAACGCCACCGGGAGGATGACGAGCAGACCCAGAAACCAAAATGGCTGCTCGAAGTGGAAGACTTGATCGACGATGGGATTAGTCACTGGCGAGCCTGCGCACGAAGCGTTTGCGTCCTTCCGGGAAGAGTCCCAGCCACAGCAGAGCCAGCAGGGCCACCCCCAGCGGCCAGCGATAGAGCGGCCGGGGCAGATAGGCGGTGCGTGACTCGGCCTCGGTCTTTTCCAACTGACCGACGCGCTCGGAAATCTCTTCCAGCGCGCGGGTGTTGGTGGCGCGGAAATAGCCGCCGCCGGTCAGATCGGCGATCTGCTGGAGCGTGGTCTCGTCCATGGTGAGGTCGTCGCGAAACCGCACCACGCCATTCTCCAGGATGGGGATGCTGGTCTGCTGGCTGCCGACCCCGATGACATAGATTCGCACCCCCGCGAGACGGGCGAGTTGGGCCGCTTCCTTCGGGGCGAAACCGCCGGCATTGCTGTCACCGTCGGCGATGACGATCATCACTCGGGAGCCCTCGGGGCGGTCGCGCAGTTTTTTGACGCCAAGCGCGATGGCGTCGCCCAGCGCGGTGGCCGGACCAGCGATGCCGGGGATCACGCCGTCGAGCAGCAGACGCACGGCATGTCGATCGAGACTCAGGGGCGCGAGGACGAACGCCTGACTGCCGAACAGGACGAGTCCGACGCGATCGCCCGCGCGGGTGTCGATGAAGCGGCCCATGACCCCCTTGACCACCGACATGCGGTTGACCTGGCGGCCCTCGACGGTGAAATCGAGCGCCTCCATGGAATGCGAGGCGTCCACGGCAATCATGAGATCGTAGCCCGGCGTGCTGATCTCGGTGTAGGGCGTCAGCCACTGCGGGCGCATCAGGGCGAGGATCAGACCGATCCAGAGTAGAAACAGCAGCGCCCAATAGAGCCAGCCGCCGAGTTGCAGGCGTGGCTTGCGCAGACTGAAGGCGGCCTTCAGATCGTCCAGATGCGGGTGCAGCAGGGTCTGACGCTGACCTTGCAGAGTCTCCTCGCTCTGTCCCCCCGGCTCGGGCCACAGAAACGGCAGAAACAGCGGCAGCGGAAGCAGGAGCGCGGCCCAGGGCCAGTGGAATTCAAACACCGGATGACGTCCTCGCACGGAACCAACGGACGGGAATGGCCGTGGGCTCGCGGGTCGTCACCCAGCCCTCGGCCGCCTCGATCAAGTCCAGCAACCGCGCGTCGCCGATCTGGCCGGCTGGCGCATAGGGCGCGTCCAGCAAAATCCGCCCGCGCTCGTGCCACCGAAAGCCCTGGGGATCGTGCGTCTCCAGCCAGTCGAGCCAGTCGTTTCCGGTCAAACCGGCGCAGGCGGGGCGTCCGAGCCGCGCCATGGCGATGCGGCGCAGCAATTCGGACAGCTCGCCGGCGGTCGTCTTGGACGCCTGCCCGGCACGCGCGCGCCGTCGCAGATCGCGCAGCGCGCCCGCGGCGTCCCAGCGCCAGCTTCCGAGCGTGAGTCCTGGGATCGGAATCCGCAAACTGAGGAAGGCGCGCCAGCGCCAGAGGGCGAAGGCGAGCAGCAGGATGGCGAGTGCCAGCAGCCACCAGCCGGGCGCGAGCGGCCACCAGGGAACCGATTGGATATCGTGGATATCCCGAAGCTGTTGCATGGGTGTCATCGGTTCCATATCAGACCGCCCGCGAGCGCGCGCGCTGTTCGAGATCGCGGATCAGGGTGAGGTGGATTTCCGTATCCGTGCGCACCGGCAGCAGCACGATATGCAGACGATGGGCCATGGCCTGAAGCCGGTCGCGGCGTTCCTCCCAGCGTTGTCGATAGAGCCGTTGGGCACGGGAATCGTCGGTATCGATCTCGATCAGCGTGCCATCGGTGCCGGTAAAAGTGGTCACGCCCATTGCGGGGATCTCCCAGTCCGCCGGATCGTCCACCGGGATCAGCGCAACCGTGTTGCGCTGGCTGAGATCGCCGAGCACCTGCTCCAGCCCCAGCGCATCGCGGTTCAGATCGGCGATCACGAACACCAGCGATCCGGTCGGCAGACCCGAGCAGGCCCGCCGCAAGGCACCGCCCAGACAGTCGATGGACGGGTCCAGGTCGGCGCCCGGTTCGGTCAGCGTGCGCAGCAACTGCCAGAGCGCCCGCCGTCCGCGCGAGGGCCGGAAATGCTGGAGTCCGGTCCGCGGATCGCCGAACACCAAGCCGCCGACGCGATCGTTCAGACGACTGGCGGCCCAGCCGATCAGCGCCGCCGCCCGCGCCGTCTGCACCGACTTGAAGGTGCCGCGCGTGCCGAAACTCATGTGCGGCCCCTTGTCGACACAGAGCACCACCGAACGCTCGCGTTCCTCGCGGAAGATTTTTAGATGCGGTCGGTTGGTGCGGGCCGTCACCTTCCAGTCCATATAGCGAATATCGTCGCCCTCGCGGTACTCGCGCACCTCCTCGAAATTGACCCCGGCGCCACGGAAGACCGAGGCATAGAGCCCGGCAAAGGTCGAGTTCACCAGATGATGCGAGGGCAGACCCAGGGTGTGGGCCTGATGGCGCAGCTCCAGCAGATCATCGAGTCGAGGGTAGAGGCTCATGCTTAATCAAAGCCCGGTAGGATGCGGTGAGGAACGAACCGCATCGCTCGCGTCACTCCCCACCTTTAATTGTAAACTCGGAATCGCATGCCCAATCCAAGCAATACACACCACGCTGAACGTAAAGATGGAAGCTGGAATAAGGCCAATCGGCGACGCGCTGCACCCAGCCATGCTTGACGGGATTCCAATGAATGTAGTTAACGTGCCGCTCCAAGTCGCCATCATCGCAAATCACATGCTCCCAATAGCGTCGTTGCCAGATTCCCCGCTCGCCCCGCTTCACGCGGCTGTCTGATCGTCGCTCGCCAGCGGGAATTCGACGAGAGAAACCCGCCTTGATCAGTGACCACCGCGTCTTGTAGTCGGAATCGCCTTCCGGCAGCGTCCATACAGTGTGCAGGTGTTCGGGCAGCACGACGATGGCGTTGATCACAAAGGGATGTCGATCCTTGACCTCGCGAAATGCCCGGCGCAGAAGGTCAATCTTGTCCACCAGCAAGCGATTTCCGCGGCGCTGGGCCAAATTGACGGTGAAGAAAAAGGTGGCGCCGGGGATCTTCGCTCGTCGGTATTCCGTCATTGCAGAGATGTCTCATCAATCAGGGCGATCGCATCAAAAACGCTTATATGGCTTATTTGTCAATGCTTTACGCGACTCGGCGAGTGTTAAGTCAGCACTGTAAAGTATTGATTCGTAAAGCTGCTCGATGACCCTGCCTCATCAATGATTCGGCGTCTCGAGCGATGCGGTTCGTTCCTCACCGCATCCTACGCGGGCTGCCCTTCCTACCAACAAGCCATGCTTCTTCATATGCGCTGCGTTGATCTTGCTCGCTTCACTTTTTGACATCCATGAACAATTCCCGAGAACAAAACCCTTTGTCTTGTCTTTTCGCGCAAAAGCCATTCCAGGCTTTGGGGGTTGCCCGACATCAGCAAGAAATCTTTCGAAATCCCGCCACGCTTCGCACACCTCAACACCTGCAATGTACTCTCTCGAATTAGGATTAATCACGCCATGCACAAACCGGCTCCAGGCTTTGTATGCAGGTGTCTTTACCAAACTTTCGCCGGGTCGAGCAGGCTTCTTAACATCAATCCTTCCCTTGCGAAGACGCACTGCCGCTGCATGCATGCTGATATCGCGTGTTTCAGCAATATACGCTGTTGCGGCCTTGACGCTTGGAAACCTGATGCCATCAACATCTACTTTACGAGAATTCGACCCTCCGCTTGTACCGCCGGTTGAAATGTTAAAACCATCTGGCGCTAGTGTGCCAAGCCACTCAATCCATCGCCTTTCCTTTGCCTCTAGGCTTCCCTTACTGTTTCCAACATCGATCTCGTCGACGGTAAATGCGGAAGCACCGAACTCCCTGATCGCTGCATGAAGTGATTTTTTGTTCTTAATATGGCCGGCTTTTGCCTGCTCGACGTGATATTCCCACCGCCTCTCAAGCGACTGGACTGTAATTCCTACATATTTCTTTTCGCTAATTAGATGCGTCACTAGATAGACAATCCCTTCGCCATAGCCTGGATTCGGGACGCGGGAAAAGGCATCCTCTGCCGGCATACCAGATTCGATCCATCGCTTTATTGTCGCCGAGCTTGCCGGAGGATTAAGTACCCGAACGGCTTCTTCCATGTTCGGATACGACACTCCATGTACCGTTAAACCTCCGACCTCGCGGGAGGATTTTACGTAGCCCTTACTGAGAATCCGCTCCTCAGTCATCCCGGCTTGGCGCCGCTTGAGAGCACGCCAATAATCAATCCCCAATTCCTCACATTGCTGCTTGAAGCTACCGGCGGCTAGTAGTTCCCTTGCACACTGAGGACAACCGCTACCCCTGAGATGATTGCTGGGACTCTGAAGAAATAGTCCATGTTGGGGACACGTAATTTTTCCCTTTGTAGCAGCGTTTACGTATCTAAAATCATCATAATCATACTTAACGCCGTGGACATCTCTCGCTCGCTTGCAGAATTTCTCAAAGAGATGAGATTCATCGAACTCTGCCTCCAGTTGTACAAGACGCAAAGCATGCTTGAGAGATTTGCATTGGGGACACCCTACGTGGCCTCGTTGGTGGTTGCGCGGCTCTTGTAAGAAGACTACGTCATGAGCAACACATTGGATTTCAACTTTTTCACCGAAAGGAGGCAGCTCATCAAAAAGACTGTAATCGTATCTTTCTCCGAAATGTTTTCTAGATCGGGCAACAAACTCCGACTTCGTTAACTTTTGAGATTCGAAGTAGCACTTTCCGCAGCCAACACCGTTTATATGGTGGCCGGGTAAGATGAAAAATGAGCCATGAACCCTGCAAACAACTTCAACTTTGGTTCCGCTATTCTTGTAGTGGACTTTTGAGTAGTCATAACGGTCGCCATGCACAGCTTGAAAATTTTGCACGACGTCAGCCTGTGACTTTTTACATGGCATTTCTATGAAGTCCAAGAGTAAGTTAGACAGAATCCGTCATTATGGCGCTAGACAGATTCCACATTTGACGTAATAGACAGAATCCGTCTAACTCTCGCCATTTAAGGAATCGCCACCAACGTCAGCAACCGATTCACAAAGGCATCCGTGGTCACGCCCTCGGCCTCGGCCTCGAAGGTGAGCAAAATCCGGTGACGCAGGATCTCGGGCGCGACGGATTGGATATGCTGGGGCGTGACGAAGGTGTCGCCGTCGAGCCAGGCGCGGGCGCGGGCGCAGCGAGCCAGCGCGATACTGGCGCGGGGCGAGGCGCCGAAGCGGCACCAGCGGCCGAGATCCCGGTCATAGCGTTTCGGCTGGCGGGTCGCCTGGACCAGATCGACGATGTAGCTGTGCAGCTTGGGATCCAGATAGAGTCCGGCCACGTCACGGCGCATCGCGAAGAGTTCTTCCTGGGTCAGCGGCTTGATGGGCGGTGCGTGACTCTGTGTCTGCTGCTGGCTGTCGAGTTCGAGGATTTTGATCTCCTCGTCGCGGGTCGGATAGGTCACCACGGCCTGCATCAGAAAGCGGTCGAGCTGGGCCTCGGGCAGGTGATAGGTGCCTTCCTGCTCGACCGGGTTCTGGGTCGCCAGCACCATGAACAGCTTAGGCAGCGGATAGGTGCGCTGGCCGACCGTGATCTGATGCTCGGCCATCGCCTCCAGCAGAGCCGACTGGACCTTGGCCGGGGCGCGGTTGACCTCGTCGGCGAGCAGCAGATTGTGAAACAGCGGACCCTGCCGAAACTCGAACTCGCCCTTTTCGTGACGGTAGATGTCGGTGCCGATCAGGTCGGAGGGCAGCAGGTCGGGGGTGAACTGGATGCGATGGAAGTCGCCTTCGAGCGACTCGGCCAGCGCCTTGACGGCGGTGGTCTTGGCCAGCCCCGGCATGCCCTCTACCAACAAATGTCCGTCGCTCAACAGACACACCAGCATGCTGTCGATGAAGGGTTGTTGACCGATGATGCGCGAGGCGATGTGATCGCGGACGGGTTGCAGTTCGGAGGGGGTTGTCATGCTGGGATGGTTTCCGTGCGTTCCGTGGGCGGTTGTCGATTCTGGTCGGGCGGGCGGTGCGAGCATGTCGCGGATCGTCTCCCGTGTTGGCGAACTATGCTGTCTCTTTTCCGGGGTGAGCGCAAGTCTGGGGCGGGTCGCAAAGCGCATTGATTTATCAGCATATTCAAATATCAATGCAACTCTTGAGCGATGGCTTTCAGGGGCCGACGATGGACCGGAGGCGAGAACCCGCGCTGGCGCCGTGGACGGCGCCGAACGACGGCAACCGAATTTGTTCACATGGGTCAATGGCTTAAACAGGACGCGTATGAGCGCGCCGTCAACGCGCGTAACGGAATCGCCACTTTATTTTAAGCCTTTGTTTATATTTCGATTATTTTGATCGATCAAAATCCGCCCAATCTAATCGAACCCCAACAACCGCGCGCGCTCCGATGCTTTGAACAGACCTTATGCACAAACTTATCCACAGAAATTGTTGGCGAATCGGAAAACTTCCATTGGGAAAAGATGTTGCGACGATATGACGATCCGGAGACGCAATATTGGCGGCTAACTTTTCGAGTTCGAACGACGACCGCGATAACAAGTCGATGGGCTCCCCAGGGCGCGGCTGACCGAGCGAAGAAAAATTCACCCCTCTCTCGGTATATACTTAACGCACCGGCCGCATTCGTTTCGCCCGGCTCCGACCGCGGCACGCGATCCTGATCGCCGACCCACACCCTTGAATCCTCATTTCGCTATCCCCCTGGAGCTTGACCCCTCGTGATCGAGACACTTCGCAATATCGCTATCATCGCCCATGTCGATCATGGAAAGACCACGCTGGTGGACAAGCTCTTGCAGCAATCCGGCACCCTCGGCGACCGCTTCGGTCCGGTCGAACGGGTCATGGACTCCAACGCGCTGGAGAAGGAGCGCGGGATCACTATCCTCTCCAAAAATACCGCGATCCGCTGGAACGATTACCGCATCAACATCGTCGACACCCCCGGCCATGCCGATTTCGGCGGCGAGGTCGAGCGCGTGCTGTCGATGGTCGACTCTGTGCTGCTGCTGGTCGACGCGCAGGAAGGCCCGATGCCGCAGACGCGCTTCGTGACCAGCAAGGCGTTCGAGCATGGGTTGCGCCCGATCGTGGTCATCAACAAGATCGACCGTCCTGGCGCGCGTCCCGACTGGGTCATCGATCAGGTGTTCGAGCTGTTCGACCGGCTCGGCGCGACCGACGAGCAGTTGGACTTCCCGATCGTCTACGCCTCGGCCATCAACGGCTACGCCGGGCTTGAGGACACCGTCAGCGGGGGCGACATGACGCCGCTGTTCGAGGCCATCGTCAAGCACTGCCCGGCGCCCGAGGTCGACCCGGATTCGCCGTTCCAGATGCAGGTCTCGACGCTGAATTACAGCTCCTTCGTCGGCGCGATCGCGGTCGGACGGATTCGTCACGGCAGCGTGCGGCCCAATCAGCAGATCGTGGTCGTCAAGAACGACGGCACGCGCTACAAAGCCAAGATCGGCCTGGTCTACGGCTATCTGGGACTGGAGCGCTACGAGGTGCCATCGGCCTCGGCGGGCGACATCGTCGCCCTGACCGGCATCGAGGCGCCGAATGTCTCCGACACGCTCTGTCACCCGGACCATGCCTACGCACTGCCGCCGCTCACCGTCGACGAGCCGACCGTGACCATGACCTTCCAGGTCAACACCTCGCCCTTCTGCGGTCGCGACGGCAAATATCTGACCTCGCGTCAGCTCAAGGATCGGCTGGAGCGCGAACTCATCCATAACGTCGCGCTGCGGGTCGAGGAAGGCAACGATCCCGAGAAATTCCGCGTCTCCGGGCGCGGCGAGTTGCATCTGTCGATCCTGCTGGAGAACATGCGCCGCGAGGGCTACGAAATGGCCGTCTCGCGTCCCGAGGTCATCTTCCGCGAGATCGACGGCAAGATCTGCGAGCCCTACGAGCAACTCACGGTCGATCTGGACGAGACCTCGCAGGGCGCCATCATGCAGGCGCTCGGCGAGCGGCGCGGCGAACTCAAGGACATGGTTCCGGACGGCCGGGGCCGGGTGCGGCTCGATTACGAGATCCCCTCGCGCGGTCTGATCGGCTTCCAGACCGAGTTCATGTCGCTGACCTCGGGCACCGGGCTCAAGTATCATGTCTTCGACCGTTATCGTCCGGCCAACATGGGCGGCATCGCCCCCCGGCGCAACGGCGCGCTCATCTCCAACGGCACCGGCAAGGCGCTGGGTTACGCGCTTTTCGCGCTTCAGGAGCGCGGCCGCATGATGGTCTCGCCCGGCGACGAGGTGTACGAGGGCCAGGTGGTCGGCATCCATTCGCGCGACAACGACCTGACCGTCAATCCGCTCAAGGCCAAGCAGTTGACCAACATCCGCGCCGCCGGCTCGGACGAAAACATCCTGCTGACACCGCCGGTCAAGTTCACCCTGGAGCAGGCGCTGGAATTCATCGAGGACGACGAACTGGTCGAGATCACGCCCAAGTTCATTCGGGTCCGCAAGCGTCATCTCACCGAGAACGAGCGCAAGCGGGCGAGTCGCGGCGGGTGAGACCGGGGCAGCCATGGACATCGAACGCCTGAACGAACGCATCGGCACGATGAAAAACTGGCCGACGCAGTCCACGCCTTCATCCGCGAGCAGGCGCTGCAATGCTTTCAGGAACTGGCGCGGGAGGCCGGTCCATGGCGGAACGCGCCCTGATCTTCGGGCTGTCGCCTGACATTCGCGATGCCTTCGCGCGGGTCTTTGCCCGTTATACGACGGTTGAGCGGGTGCTCCTCTTCGGCTCGCGCGCCAAGGGCACGTTCAAGGACGGCTCGGACATCGATCTGGCGGTTTTCGCGCCCAGGATGAGCGATCGGCAGTTTAGCCGTTTGTGGAATGACATCGATGACTTGCCCATCGTGTTCAAGATCGACCTGCTGCATTGGGATCGTTTGTCCAATGAGCGCCTCAAAGACAAAATCCTGGACGAGGGCCAACCTTTTTTCGCCATCGCGCATCTGACGACTGACAACCGAATGGACACCAACAGACAAGACCTTTATCCGATCACCGAACCCTTCGCGACCCATGAACTGGTCGTGGACAACGGTCACCGTCTTTATGTCGAGGAATGCGGGCGTCCCGACGGTATCCCGGCGATTTTCCTGCACGGCGGTCCCGGCGCCGGGTGCGAGGCGGCGCATCGTGGTTTCTTCGATCCCGAGCGCTATCGAGCGGTGCTGTTCGATCAGCGCGGTTGCGGCCGCTCCACGCCCCATGCCTCGCTGACGGCCAATACCACCTGGGATCTGGTCGCCGATCTCGAACGCATCCGCGAGCAGCTCGGCATCGAGCGCTGGCTGGTCTTCGGCGGCTCCTGGGGGTCGACCCTGGCCCTGGCCTATGCCGAAACTCATCCCGAGCGAGTCGCCGCGCTGGTGGCGCGGGGGATCTTTCTCTGCCGGGACGCGGAGATTCGCTGGTTTTATCAGGAGGGCGCGAACTGGATCTTTCCCGATTATTGGGAAGAGTATCTGGCGCCCATTCCGGCGGACGAACGGGGCGATCTGCTGGCGGCCTATCACCGGCGGCTCGCCGGCGCGGACGAGGTGGCGCGGATGGCGGCGGCCAAGGCGTGGTCGGTCTGGGAGGGGCGCACCGCGACCCTGTTGGGCAACCCCGGCATTCAGGCGCATTTCGCCGATCCGCATGTCGCGCTCAGTCTGGCGCGGATCGAGTGCCACTACTTCGTCCATCGTGCCTTTCTCGAACCCGATCAGTTGCTGCGCAACGCCCACCGCCTGGCGCCGATTCCCGGCGTCATCGTGCAGGGCCGCTACGATGCCATTTGTCCCATGCGCTCGGCCTGGGATCTTCACCAGGCCTGGCCGACGGCCGATTTTCAGGTGATCGCGGACGCGGGGCATTCGGCCTTCGAGCCGGGCATCCGTCAGGCATTGGTGGCGGCGACCGACCGTTTCGCGCACGAACTCGGATGAGGCGGTATCGCAAAGGCACGGAGAGCGGACGGTGATCGGTCTTCTGCAACGGGTGAGTCAGGCGCAAGTCGAGGTGGCGGGCGAGTCGATCGGCGCCATCGAGCGCGGTCTGCTGGTGCTTGTTGGCGTGCAGCCGGGCGATACCGAGGCGCGTGCCGACCGACTGCTGGAGCGTCTGTTGGGCTATCGCGTCTTTCCCGATGCCGATGACCGCATGAATCTAAGTCTGCGTGACATTGGCGGCGGGCTGCTGCTGGTGCCGCAATTTACCCTCGCCGCCGACACGCGCAAGGGGACGCGCGCGAGTTTTACCTCGGCCGCTCCGCCCGCCGACGGGGAACGACTCTTCGCGTACCTGGTCGGACAGGCGCGGATCGCCCATCCGCGCGTCGCGACCGGGCGGTTCGGCGCGGACATGCGGGTGGCGCTGGTCAACGAGGGGCCGGTGACGTTCTGGCTGGAGGCTTGAACCGCGTCCATGACGGTCTGCCTCGTTTTGAGTCGCCTGCCGTGTTTGCACTCACCTGTAGAATCCGAGTCGACGCGGTTTAACTCATTCATTTTTAAATATTTAAACCGCGCACCGCCGACCGTCCATGGTGACGCAAAGCAAGTTGAAGAGCCACGAAACGACGTTTCTCGCTCTGGGCGCGGTTTAAACGTTCATCCTGAAGCGGTCTCTCATGCGCCTACATTCCTTCCTTGTTCCGATCTTCATCGCTTCCCTGCTGATTGGCGGCATCGGTCCGCTGTGGGCGGAAGACGCGGCGGCCCCGCCAGCCGGCGATGTCTGGAGCCTGACCCGCGAGACGGCGACCGGATGGTGGGAGCAGTCCCGCGAGTACGCGGGGCAGGCGCTTGAGGATGCCCGCCGTCTGCTCTCCGACGACCGGGATTTCGGGCGTGTCTGGGATGCGGCCATCCCGAAGCTGGAAGGTGCGCTGACCCTGGAGGAGCGTCAGTCGGAACTGCCCGAATCGGCCTGGTTCGGCGCCGATCAGGCGTCCAATCGCGCCGAGATCGACAAACTGCTCGATCAGGCGGTGGACATCCTCTCGGTGTCGCCCGCGCTCCGCCATCGCGACCGCATCCAGGCGGTGCAGACCGAGATCGAAAAAGCGCGCGCGGACATTGCCGACTACCGCCAGAAACGGGTGTCGGCGCCGAGCGAGTCGACGATCGGCAAGACGGTCGCGGATTACGACCGCCTGATCGAGATCCGCGAGGACGACATCGAACGCTTGAGTCGAGAGGCGGACGGCGTCAAGCGGGAGTTCGCGCAAGAGCTTCGCGCCATGGGGCTCGAACTCGGCGACGAGCAGGTCGAATTCCTGCTCTCCACCGTGGTCGGCGACAATCTGGTCGATCTCGGTATCCTGTTCGACAACGTCAAGTCCATCACGCAGCAGCTCGAACGGCTCGTGGCCGAGAGCGGCGAGGATCTCCAGAGCGCGCGGCGCTATTACGGTCTCTATGTGGTGCTGCTACGGGCGCTCCAGCGCATGCACATCCAGATCGAGGAGGCGATCGGCGAGCAATATCTGCCCCAGATCGACGGCATCGTCGCCCAGGCGCAGGCGCTTTCCGGCGAGACCCGGCGCCTGCTGCATGTCTCCCCCGACAAGCAGGCGCTGCTAACCTCCAACCTGGAGGCGCAACAACTCACCATCGAGGCCGCCGGCGTCTATCGGCAGTATCTCGACGAGCAGGCCAGACAGGTGCGCAAGGCGCGGCAGGAACTGGATCGGGACATCGACGCAGCCTGGAACACCTACGAAACGGTCCGCGTCTCCGGGGAGTTGGTCGGTCTGGTCAAATCCAGTCAACAGTTGCTGGAAAGCTTGATGAATCGCCAGATCCCGACGCTGCGTCCCTTCGAGAATCTGGAGATGCAGCGCGAGTTTCAGAAGTTGACCCAGCAGTTACGCGGGCCAGCGGGGCGTTAAGCCGCGTTTGGACTGCCTCCAAAACAACGAAGCCAAGGATGTCCAGCGCATGAGCGATTCCGTTTTCCTGACCCGCGTGGTGCTGCGAAATTACAAGAGCATCGGGAACTGCGATGTGCGATTGCAACCCCTGACGTTTTTGGTTGGCGCAAACGGTTCGGGCAAGAGCAATTTCCTGGATGCGCTGCATCTGGTGCGGGATGCGCTGGCCGGCTCGCTAGACAACGCCTTGAACGAACGTGGCGGTCTTTCCGAGGTGCGGCGGCGTTCCAGCGGTCACCCCACGCATTTCGGTATCCGGTTGGAATTTTCGTTAGGTCAGGGGCAGCGCGGTCACTATGCCTTCAACATCGGGGCGCTGTCGGGGCGCTGTCGGGGCGCGGATATGAGGTTCAGACCGAGGAATGCGCGATCGGCGGGATGGGAAAGGGGCCTTTCTATCAGATCGAGCGCGGTCAACTGAAGGCAAGCAGCGAACCAACCTTCCCGACCCTGACATCTGATCGCCTGGCACTGGTCGCCGTCTCTGGCTTGACGGCGTTTCGCCCTGTCTTCGACGCACTCACGGCGATGGGTTTTTACAATCTCAATCCGAAGGTGATGCGCGACTTACAGAAATCGCAGGACGGCCGGTTGCTCAAACCTGGGGGCGAGAACATCGCCAATGTGATCGGACATCTGGAGCGCGTCGCCAGCGATCAGATGGCGACGATTCAGGAATACTTGCAAACCGTTGTCCCCATGGTACATGGCGTGGAACGCAAGCAGATCGGGCCGATGGAGACACTGGAGTTCAAGCAGGAAATGGCCGGGGCGAAACACCCTTGGCGTTTTTTGGCTCAGAACATGTCGGACGGCACGCTACGGGCACTCGGCGTCTTGACGGCCCTCTTCCAGGGCAACCGCGATTATGCGCCATCGCTGATCGGTATCGAGGAGCCCGAAACCGCGCTTCACCCCGCCGCGAGCGCGGCACTGCGCGAGGCATTGAGCAGGGCGTCACGGCACACACAGGTCATCGTCACGAGCCACAGCCCGGATCTCTTGAATGATTGCGGTCTGAGCCCAGAGGCTTTGCTCGCGGTCGTTTCCGAAAAGGGGGAGACGCGGATCGCGCCCCTGGACGATGCCTCGCGCCAGGTCATGCGAGAGCAGCTTTTTTCCGCTGGCGAGCTGCTGCGTCTGAATCAACTGGCTCCCGATCCGGCACGCATGGATTTACAGCAGGCGTTTGATCGCAGCAGATCCTTTCGCAAGCTGTGCAGCGAATGGCTCAAGCAGATGTACCAGACCGACCAACCGACATCTCAGGGCCGATAGGGATAAGGATCCGCCTGCCCCAGCGGGACATACCCGAAGACGATCTCGCCCTGGGTGCCATCGTCGAGCGCGAGCTTGCCGATGCCGTTGCGCCCGTCGGTGTCGCGAATGATGTCGGCCCAGCCATTGCGTCCATCGTCGCAATAGACATCGAAGATCGCATCCGGCGATCCCGCGAAGGCGTTATAGCTGCCGCGGCAGCCATTGCGACCGTTGGACACGCGGAAACTTGCCTGGGAAATATCCGACTGGTAGTGACCCAGATAGACATCCCGCTCCATCATGACCGCGAAGGGGCCTGAGGTGGAGTGGCCCGTCGGCAGCGTATCTGCGCGCGGTTGCTCGAAATAGTCGAACACCTGACTCAGACAGGACGGATAGTCCTCCAGATCCAGGTGCCCGCAAAGTCGCTGACCGTAATCCTCGGGCGTGACCGTGGTGGCGATACCGCCCAGATGGCTGGGCGGTATCAGTCCGCAGCCCCCGCAAAGGAGGGATAAACCGACGATGACGAGCGATCGAGACATCGACTTTCTCCGCTGAAACCGCATTCGGCGCGGCAGGTGTGCTGGCGTATCAAGCACGAACAGGGTTTACAGTTTAGCCCGGTCGCCGTCCGCGGTGCGATGCTGGAAACCACCGCCGTAGGAGCCCGCTTGCGGGCGACGAGTGGGCAGACTCAAGGATATCTTGGCAGACTCCCCCGTGTCAGGATAGATGTCGCCCGCAAGCGGGCTCCTACGTCGACATGAGAATTTAGCGCCACCCTCATCACCTATCACATTCTGGCAAACTGCCGCTCAGTCGATGTTGAGGTGATTGAGGATCATGGGAAGCGTCAAACGATTGGCTGATGAAGTGGCGTGCGGGCTGCGCGAGGTGCACCCGCGTCTGCGCAAGACGGTGGTGAGCAAGCTGGCGTTGGCGGTCGGGGCGATGATCGAAGGCCAAACCCCGAACACGGTGGAGTTGGCCAATCTGCTGCCCTTGGACACCGAGCGGCAGGACATGCGCGAGCAATGGCTGAGGCGTTTGCTGAAGAATCCGCGGTTGGTCCGGGAATGGTGATTGAGCCCTTTGCACGAGCGGAGTTGGCGAAGGCGGCCAGCCATGGTCAGACGGTGTTGTTGAGCCTGGACCAAACCGATTTGGGTGATCGGATGGCGCTGCTGATGGTGGCGTTGCGGGTGGGTGATCGCGCGATACCGCTGGCGTGGCGGGCTGAGGAAGGGGCGGCCAATCTCGGCTTCGCGGGCCAGCAGGTGGTGTTGGAGCCGCTCCTGGCCTGGCTGCCGTCCGGGGCGCGCGTGCTGCTATCGGCGGACCGGTTCTATCCGTCGGCGGGCCTGTTCGGGTGGCTCCAAGCCCGGGGCTGGAGCGACCGGCTGCGCCTGAAGAGCAACGTGCTAACGGATACCGGGCAGGGCGATGAGACGACGACGGGCGCGTTGGCACACGGGGTGACGGAACGTTACTTCACCGGTGTGCGCCTGTTTGCGCAGGGGGTGATCACGAACCTCGGGATCCTGCACGAGGATGGCCACCCCGAGCCGTGGATCATTGCCATGGACGCCGCCCCGACACGGGCAAGCGTGCTTGACGACGCTGCTCGCTGGGCCATCGAACCGATGTTCTCCGACGTCAAGGGCCGGGGCTTCGACTTGGAGGATTCGCAACTCCAGCATGCCGAGCGTTTGGAGCGACTGGTGCTCATCATGGCCTTGGTCATGTACTGGTGTGTTCGCGCCGGCCGAGACGAGGGGCTGAACGATCCGACACCACTCGAAAAAAAGTCCAGGCGCAGAACGACCCCGCGCATTGGAGCTTCAGGAAACTCTATCGTAGCCTGGTCTCGTGGTTCACGCGCGGCCTGCGCCGTCTGAAGCGGTGCCTTCAAAACGACCTCCCGTTGCCCGCTTTTCATGCCCGTGAGTAACTGATAGGTGATGAGAGCGCCACCACGGACACGCACAATGCCAGGATTTCCGGCTACAGTTCGGGGTGGCGCGTCATGGGACGCGGCGTTCATGTTGTCCTTCATGACACGGAGTGACCCTGATGAGGTTCGATTTCCGCTTTTTACTCTCCCGCCGCGAGTCCGTCCAAAAGACCGGCATTCGCGCAGGTCTCGGTCTGCTGTCCCTGCTGCTGCTGACCTCCTGCACCAGACCGCTGGCGCCCGACGCGACCCTGCCCCAGCAGATCGCCGAACTCGGTTGTATCGGCGAGTGTCGCGCGATACGGAACGTCTGCAACGCGGATGCTCGTGACGAGTACCGTCAATGCCAGGCCGGCTACAGCTCGTCGTTCCGCGTCTACCGCTGGTGTCTCGCGTCCGCGAGCGAGCAGGGCGAATGCGGCTATCCCTGGTGGTCCTGCGCCGAGAATCGCTTTGGTTACTGCACGAATCGTTTTCGCGAATGCGAGCGAGCCTGTCGGCCGCCGAGCCGTTCCTGATGAACTACGCGGACGCCCGGCGCCAGATCGTGCCCTGCGGATTGTCCTCCAGCACGATCCCAGCCTCGGTCAGGACGGCGCGAATCCGGTCGGCCTCGGCCCAATTCTTCGCGGCGCGGGCGGCGATGCGCTGTGCGATCAAGTCGTCGATGTCGGCATTCGCAAGTCCGCCAGCCGTCGCGTCGCCCCGCAAATAGCGCTCGGCGTCGTCCTGGAGGATGCCAAGCACCTCGCCCATTCGTCGCAACTCGGCACCGAGGGCTGCGGCGCGCTCTAGGTCGTCGGCGCGTACCCGATTGATCTCGCGCGCCAGATCGAAGAGGACCGCCAGGGCTTCCGGCGTATTGAAATCATCGTCCATAGCCGCGTGAAAGCGTTCGCGGAAGGTCTCGCCGCCGACCGGTTCGACCGAGGGTAGACCGCGGAGCGCCGTGTAGAAGCGAGTGAGTGCGCTCCGGGCATTCTGGAGGTGCTCATCGTCGTAATTCAGCGGACTGCGGTACTGACTGGTCAGGATGAAATAGCGGATTTCCTCGGGCCGATAGCGTTGCAGAATCTCGCGCACGGTAAAAAAGTTGCCCAGCGATTTGGACATCTTTTCTTCGTTCACGCGCACGAACCCGTTGTGCATCCAGACATTCACGAAGGGCTCGCCGGTCGCGCCCTCGGACTGGGCAATCTCGTTTTCGTGGTGCGGGAACTGAAGATCGGCCCCGCCGCCGTGGATGTCGAAATGGTTGCCCAGCGCGCAGGTGCTCATGGCCGAGCATTCGATATGCCAGCCGGGCCGCCCCGCGCCCCAGGGCGAGTCCCACGCCGGCTCGTCCGGTTTGGCGGCCTTCCAGAGCGCGAAATCGAGCGGGTCGCGCTTGGCCTCGCCAATCTCGACCCGCGCGCCCGAACGCAGATCCTGCGGATTCTTGCCCGAAAGCTTGCCATAGTCCGGAAAGCGGCTGACCGCATAATAGACATCGCCATTGTCGGCGACATAGGCGAATCCCTTGTCGATCAGGGTTTGGATCATGTCCAGAATGTCGTCCATGTGCGCGGTCGCGCGCGGCTCGTCGGTGGGCGGAAGAATCCCGAGCGTCTCCGAGTCCTCGTGCATGGCCTGGATGAAACGCTCGGTCAGTGCCGGGAAGGGCTCGCCGTTCTCGGCCGCGCGGCGGATGATCTTGTCGTCGATATCCGTGATATTGCGGATATAGGTCACGTCGTAACCCAATGCCTTCAGATAGCGATACACCACGTCGAACACCACCAGCACCCGCGCGTGCCCGAGGTGACAGTAATCGTAGACGGTCATTCCGCACACATACATGCGCACCTTGCCCGGCTCGATCGGCTGGAAGGTTTCTTTCTGGCGGGTCAGGGTGTTGTGGATCTGTAGCATCTTGGGAGGGTTCTTGACGACGACCGTAATAAAGCGCCCATGGTAACAAAGGCGGCGCTTTCAGAGTCAGCGATTCCTGTCCGGCATCGTCAGCTGCCCTTCGCATTCAATGAAGTCGGCAATCCGGGTGACGCCCTGACCCGTGCGCAGATTGGTAAAGACAAAGGGCCGCCGGCCGCGCATGCGTTGCGAATCATGCTCCATGACCTCCAGCGAGGCGCCGACATAGGGGGCCAGGTCGATCTTGTTGATCACCAGCAGATCCGAGCGCGTGATGCCGGGGCCGCCCTTGCGCGGGATTTTCTCGCCCTCGGCGACGTCGATGACATAGATCGTCAGATCCGCGAGTTCCGGGCTGAAGGTGGCGGCCAGGTTGTCGCCGCCGCTCTCGACGAAGATCAGGTCCAGACGCGGAAAACGCGCTTGCAGATCCTCGATCGCCGCCAGGTTCATGCTGGCATCCTCGCGGATGGCCGTATGCGGACAGCCGCCGGTCTCGACCCCGATGATGCGCTCCGGGGCCAGGGCCTGGGAGCGGATGAGGAACTCGGCGTCCTCGCGGGTGTAGATGTCGTTGGTGACCACGGCGATCTCGTAGCGATCGCGTAATTGTTTGCAGAGCGCGTCGAGCAGCGCGGTCTTGCCGGACCCCACGGGTCCGCCCACGCCCACGCGCAAGGGTGTCGAATCGGTCATCGGAATCTCTGTCGGAAGGTCATGATCGAAAAAGACGCGTGTATTGAGTTTCGTGCCGACTGCTGGCAATGGCCAAGGCCGGGCCTGAAGCACCGATGGCTGCGTCATCCAGACTCAAAGCGTACTCAACGGTTGCTGGAATCCGGCCAGCCACTCGCGCCAGAAGCTGCTGGCCCGCGGTTTGTCCCAGAGGGACGCACTTGATCCCGGCCAGGACCAGACTTTCGGCCCAGGACCAGGCGTAGCCCTGCGCCAAGGACTCGCGCGGAATCGTCCAGGCGACTGCCGCGAAGGCTAGGCCCGCCGCCTGACTCCGGCTCAACCGGGCGCGCCAATCACTCGCGCCAGTCATCCCCCAGGCCACCAGAAGATCCGCCAGCGCACGCCCGCGATTCGCCTCCTCCAGACGCAGTTCAGCCGTCTCGCGGGCAGCGATCAGGCGGTCGATCCACGTCTCCAGGCGCGTGGCGTCGGTTTCCCTGACGGCATCGTACAGGCGCGCGAGGATCGGGAGATCGACCCGCGCCAGCACCTGTGTGAGTTGATCCGCGACCCAGGCTTCCAGATCGGCGGCGGTGCGAATCCAGCCGGCCTCGACCGCCCACTCGATCCCCTGCGAATAGGTGAAACCGCCGATCGGCAGGGATGGACTCGTGAGTTGCAGCAGTCGGACCAGTCCGGGATCAGTGGTCGGCATGGCGATGATGCGAATGCCCAGACGCGCCGCTCCGATAGGCGCCCGGCTCTGGCTCGAAGGGCTGCTCTTCGATGCGCACCGCCAACCCCAGACCGCGTACCAGGTCGTCGAGCACATGGTCGTGCGGGTAGCGAAGACCGTTGGAGTCGATTTGTACCGGGACGTGCCGGTTGCCGAGATGATAGGCGGCGCGTGCGAGACTCAGGGCGTCCGGGCAGTCGACGCATGAGAGCGTCTCGGGCGCGGCAACCACGCGCGCGGCCTGGCCGTCCTCGGCTTGCAGGACATCGCCATCGCGCAGCGGGGTGCCACGCGGCAACAGCAGGCCGACCTCGCGTCCGTCGTCCAGCGCGACGAGCAGCCGGCTATGCTGGCGTTGCTCCCAGGTCAGGTTGATGGTCAGGGCGAGGGCTTCCGGTGGAGGCCCCGCTAGCTTGCGAATGAATCGAATCATCAGAACAGGAAGTACCGTTGCGCGAACGGTAGCACGGCCGCCGGTTCGCAGGTCAGGAGTTCGCCGTCGGCGCGGACCTCGTAGGTCTGAGGATCGACCTCGATGCACGGCTGCCAGTGGTTGTGGATCATGTCGGACTTGCGCACCGAGCGAGTGTCGCGCACCTGGCCAACGAGACGCCGGAGTCCGAGTTGCCCCGGAATCTCCGCGGCGATGGCGGCCCCCGAAAGGAAGGTCATGCAGGTGGCGGCGAGCGCCCCGCCGAGCGCGCCGAACATGGGGCGGTAGTGGACCGGTTGCGGGGTCGGAATGGAGGCGTTCGGGTCGCCCATTGGCGCGGCGACGATCATCCCGCCCTTGATGATCAGGCTCGGCTTGGTGGCGAAGAAGGCCGGGCGCCAGAGCACCAGATCGGCGAGTTTGCCGACCTCGACCGAACCGACCTCGTGGGCGATGCCGTGGGCAATCGCTGGATTGATGCCGTACTTGGCGACATAGCGCTTGGCGCGCGCGTTGTCGTGGGTGGCCGGATCGCCGGCCAGGGCGCCACGCTGGACCTTCATCTTGTGCGCGGTCTGCCAGGTACGGGTGATGACTTCGCCGACCCGACCCATGGCCTGGCTGTCGGAGGCGATCATGCTGAAGGCACCCAGGTCGTGCAGGATGTCCTCGGCGGCGATGGTCTCGCGGCGGATGCGCGATTCGGCGAAGGCCACATCTTCCGGAATCGACGGGGATAGGTGATGGCAGACCATCAGCATGTCCAGATGTTCGTCGACCGTGTTGACCGTGTAGGGTCGGGTCGGGTTGGTCGAGGACGGCAGCACGTTGGGCAGACCGGCGGCCTTGATGATGTCCGGGGCGTGACCGCCGCCCGCGCCTTCGGTGTGATAGGTGTGGATGGTGCGATCCTTGAAGGCGGCAAGGGTGTCCTCGACGAAACCCGACTCGTTGAGTGTGTCGGTGTGGATGGCGACCTGCACGTCGTGACGCTCGGCCACGCCGAGACAGCAATCGATGGCGGCGGGCGTGGTGCCCCAGTCCTCGTGGAGCTTGAGCCCCATGGCGCCGGCCTCGACCTGTTCCTCCAGCGGGCGCGGCTGGCTGGCGTTGCCCTTGCCCAGGAAGCCGAGGTTGACCGGCAGTCCCTCGGCGGCCTGCAACATGCGATGGATGTTCCAGGGGCCAGGGGTGCAGGTGGTCGCATTGGTGCCGGTCGCCGGGCCGGTGCCGCCGCCGAGCAGTGTGGTCACGCCCGACATCAGGGCGTCCTCGATCTGCTGCGGGCAGATGAAATGGATATGCGCGTCGATCCCGCCGGCGGTGAGAATCTGGCCCTCCCCGGCGACGATCTCGGTGCCGGGACCGATGAGGATGTCGACGCCCGCCTGGGTGTCCGGATTGCCGGCCTTGCCGATGCCGGCGATGCGCCCGTCCTTGATCCCGACATCGGCCTTGACGATCCCCCAGTGATCCAGGATCACCGCATTGGTGATGACCAGATCCGCGACCTCGGCGGCCGGACGCTGGCTCTGGCCCATGCCGTCGCGGATGACCTTGCCGCCGCCGAAGGAGACCTCGTCGCCGTGGACGGTCTGATCGGCCTCGATCTGGATCAGCAGCTCGGAGTCGCCCAGACGGATCCGGTCACCGACCGTGGGGCCATAGAGTGCCGCATAGGCGGCGCGATCGATGCGGCTCATGACGGATCTCCATCCAGGGCGCCCATGACCTGGGCGTTGAAGCCATAGACTTGGCGCGCGCCCGCGTAGGGCACCAGATCGACGGTGCGGGTCTGGCCCGGCTCGAAGCGCACGGCGGTGCCGGCCGGGATGTCGAGCCGCCAGCCGCGCGCCCGCGCGCGCTCGAAGACCAAGGCGCGGTTGGTCTCGAAGAAATGGTAGTGCGAGCCGACCTGGATCGGACGGTCGCCGGTGTTGGCGACCTCCAGGGTCAGCACCGGACGCCCGGCATTGAGTTCGATGTCGCCGGGTTCCACCAGGATTTCGCCAGGAATCATGGAGCGCGTCTCCTTAATGACGGACGATCAGAGGATGGGGTCATGCACGGTCACCAGCTTGGTCCCGTCGGGGAAGGTGGCTTCCACCTGCACCTCGTGGAGCATCTCGGCGATGCCGTCCATGACGTCCTCGCGGGTCAGCAGGGTGCGGCCATAGTCCATGAGTTCGGCGACGCTCCGGCCATCGCGCGCGCCCTCCAGGATGGCGCAACTCAGATAGGCCACGGCCTCCGGGTAGTTGAGCTTGACGCCGCGCGCCTTGCGCCGTTCGGCGAGCAACCCGGCGGTGAACAGCAGGAGTTTGTCTTTTTCTCTGGGACTCAGGTCCATGGAGCGCTCCGGAAATGGGCTGGATACAAGGTCGGTCAAGTTCCCCAAATGCGCGGCGGGCAGGCGGGGAGGCTAAGGAGTCTGGGACGCAGTATGCCCCAGATCGCGGCGAACAGGCGACGCGCGGGTTCGGCAAAGGGCGCCAGACAGCGCGCCACCAGGAGATCGTCCAAGAGCGTCGCGCCCCAAAGAATGTCGGAGTCGGTCGCGGCGAGCCCGCGCACCGCCGCCAGATCCTCGCGGTCGATGCCGGTCGCGACCAGGGTACCCGTCACCGCGAAGCCGCGCAGACCGGCCGGGCCATCCAGCCCTGTGCCAGCATCGATCCGCAGCCGATCCAGCAGCAGGGGCCGTCCGGCGCGCTGGATGGCCAGCGACAGGTCGGCCGTGCCCGTCGTCAAACGTTCGCCGTTGGCCGGTCGACCCAGCGCCTGAACCTCCCAGCCGATGAAGCGCGCGCCGGGATCCAGATCGACCTGGGTGGCAAGCCGCGCGTGCGTCCCCGCGAACAGGATGTTTTCCTGGGGCAGCCATTCGAGGATCCCGTCCGCCGCCACGCGCAGATGCTGGGTCTGATGCGCCTCGGCGCCGTTGCTGCGATAGAGCTTGGTCGCCCCCGGCGTGGTCAGGAGCGCATGCGCGCCCGAGTCGACCGACACCGCGATCTCCAGCCGGTCGCCGCCGACCAGGCCTCCCGGCGGATGCAGCAGATAACAATGACAGGGCGCGCCCTCGGGATGGAAGGGACGCTGAACCGCGAGCGGGCCGCGCTGGTGGCGCTCGACCAGCCGGGTGCGACCCGCGCGCTCGGCGAATCCGAGCGCGAGACGCGCGTTCCAACCTGGAGGCATCGCGGTCATCGGTCAGGGTCTACACGGTCAGGTATTGCTTGATCAGATTGTCGTCCAGCGAATCCATGTCGCCTTGCGCCACCAGGCGTCCGCGATCGAGGATCAGGAAGCGATCGGCCACGCGACGCGCGAAGGGCAGTTTCTGCTCGACCAGGATCACGGTCAGATTCAGCTCGTCGACCAGACGGCGGACGATCTCGCCGATCTCCTGCACGATGTTGGGCTGGATCCCCTCGGTCGGCTCGTCCAGGATCAGAAGTTTGGGGTCGATCGCCAGGGCACGGCCGATCGCCAACTGTTGTTGTTGACCGCCGGAGAGGTCGCCGCCCCGGCGCCCGAGCATCTGTTTGAGCACAGGGAACAGCTCATGGATGAAATCCGGCACCTGGCGCGCGCCGTCCGGGCGTGCCGGAAGACCGATGCGCAGATTCTCCTCCACCGTGAGCAGCGGGAAGATCTGCCGGCCCTGGGGCACGAACCCGATCCCGAGCGCGGCGCGACGCTCGGCCGCGAGCCGGGCCAGATCCTGCCCCTGATAGAGCATTGCGCCCGACTTGAGCGGCAGCAGTCCCATGATGCACTGCATCAGCGTGGTCTTGCCGACCCCGTTGCGGCCCATGACACAGGTGCACTGCCCCGCCGGGATCTGGATGTCGAGATCCCAGAGGGTGTGACTCTGGCCGTAGAATTGGTTGAGACCTTGGATGTTCAGCATGCTTATCATGACAATTAAGGCGAATTCCGGAAATGACTTTACCAAGCGTTGAGCCCCGTAGGAGCCCGCTTGCGGGCGACGGGTGGGGCACGCAGAAGACATCCTGGCGGGTCACGTCGCCCGCAAGCGGGCTCCTACGGGTAAGATCTTTCACTGAAACCGCCTAAAGTCGTTAGGAAAGGTTCATGAATCGGTAAAATAAGCACACTCGCTAATACCTTAGGCGACTTCCGGAAAAGCTCATACCCACTTTCGTGGTGACATTGCATCCGTTCATGGTTCGACAAGCTCACCACGAACGGATGCAATCTCGGCCTAGGAGCGCGATTTCTGCCCGCCCTTCGACCCTTCGGCTCCGCTCAGGACTCAGGACGAACGGAAATCGGTTAAAGTCATTCCCGTAAATCACCTTATTGCGCCATTGTCGTTGTCGCAACGACAACGACTGTATTCGTGACTTATTTTCCGCTTGGAGGCCATCATGCCGACCCCATCCCCGCGAACCGCCAAGCTCGATTTGCGTCTCTCGCCCGAGGTGAAGGCGCGGCTGGTAGCCGCCGCCGATCAGCGCCATCAGTCCGTGAGCGAGTTCGTCTTGAGTAGCGCCCTCGAACGCGCGGACGAAACGCTCGCTTCCCGGCAACGCTTCATTCTGGACGCCGAACGCTGGAGCGCCTTTCTCGCCGCCCTTGATGCCCCGCCAAGATCCCTACCGCGTCTGGACTGTCTCTTTCGCGAGCCGACCCACTTCGATCCATCGGCTTCGGCCTGAGGGCGTCTCCGCCATCAAGCATCGCTCGCCCTACTCACCCAAATACACCTCCACCACGCGCGGATCGTTTTGCACCTCGTCCATCGACCCCTCGGCCAACACCGACCCCTGATGCAGCACGGTCACGCGCCTGGCGATGGAACGCACGAAGTCCATGTCATGCTCGACCACCACCACTGAGTGCTTGCCGGCGAGCGAGAGCAGCAGCTCGGCGGTGCGATCCATCTCTTGATGGGTCATGCCGGCGACCGGCTCGTCGACCAGCAGCAGGAGCGGATCCTGCATCAGCAGCATGCCGATCTCCAGCCATTGCTTCTGACCGTGCGAGAGCGCCCCAGCCAGTCCCCCGGCCTGTTCGCGCAGACCGATGATCCCCAACACCTCGTCGATGCGGTCGCGCTGTTCGCCGCTCAGACGGGCGAACAGGATCGACCAGACGCGCTTGTCGCCGGCCATGGCCAGTTCCAGGTTTTCGAGCACGCTGTGACTCTCGAACACCGTCGGTTTCTGGAACTTGCGACCGATCCCGGCCTGGGCGATGCGCGGCTCGTCGAGTTCCAGCAGATTGATGGTCTGACCGAAGAAGACATGACCCGAGTCGGGCCTGGTCTTGCCGGTGATGACATCCATCATGGTGGTCTTGCCCGCCCCGTTGGGGCCGATGACACAGCGCAGCTCGCCCACGTCGACATAGAAGGAGAGGTCGTTCAGCGCGCGAAAGCCATCGAAGCTGACCGAGACCCCCTCCACGTAGAGCAGGATCTTGTGCGAGATGTCCAGGGTTTCGGCGAGTGTCTTGCCTGGATTGAGATATTGCCAGCGTTCGACTTGAGCACCCATCAGCCGCGACTCCTTCGACGCAAGAGACCCGCCACGCCACGCGGCAGGAGCAGTGTCACCAGCACGAAGAGGCCGCCGAGGGCGAACAGCCAGGCATCCGGGAAGGCGGCGGTGAAGACGGTCTTGCCATAGTTGACCATGAGCGCGCCGACCACGGCGCCATAGAGCGTGGCGCGTCCGCCGACCGCGACCCAGATGACGATCTCGATCGAGTTCAGGGGCGAAAACTCGCCGGGGTTGATGATGCCGACTTGAGGCACATAGAGCGCGCCGGCCAGCCCCGCCAGCATGGCCGAGAAGGTGAAGATGGCGGCCTTGACGTGCTCGACCCGGTAGCCGATGAAGCGGGTCCGCGACTCGGCGTCGCGGATGGCGACCGTCACCCGACCCAGGCGCGAGGTCACGATGACCCGGCACGCCAGATAGCCAAAGGCCAGCGCCAGGGCCGAGGCGACGAAGAGCCCCGCCCGCGTGGCGTCGCTCTGGAGACTGAAGCCGAGCAGATCCTTGAAGTCGGTCAGCCCGTTGTTGCCGCCGAAGCCCATCTCGTTGCGGAAGAAGGCCAGCATCAGGGCATAGGTCAGGGCCTGGGTGATGATGGACAGATAGACCCCGGTGACCCGCGAGCGGAAGGCCAGCCAGCCGAAGACATAGGCCAGCACGCCCGGAACCAGCAGCGCCATCAGGGCCGCGAACCAGAACAGATCGAAACCCTGCCAGAACCAGGGCAGTTCCTTCCAGTCGAGGAAGACCATGAAGTCCGGCAGGACCGGATCGCCATAGACGCCCCGGTCACCGATCTGGCGCATCAGATACATGCCCATCGCATAGCCACCGAGGGCGAAGAAGGCGCCGTGCCCCAGGCTGAGAATCCCGAGATAGCCCCAGACCAGATCCACCGCCACCGCCAGTAGCGCGTAGCAGAGATACTTGCCGAGCAGGGTCACCGTATAGGTCGACAGATGCAGCGGACTCGACTCGGGCACGGCCAGACTCAGGATCGGCACCAGCAGGGTCGCCGCCAGCAGCACCGCCAGCATGATCTGGCCCCCGGTGTCGCCCTTCATGGCATTCAGGACCATGCCTCAGCCCTCCGCCGCGCGCCCGCGCTGCGGGAAGAGCCCGCGCGGACGTTTCTGGATGAACAAAATGATGAAGACCAGCACCAGGATCTTGGCCAGCACCGCGCCGGCCCAGGGTTCCATCAATTTGTTGGCCACGCCCAGACTCATGCCGGCGACCAGGGTGCCCCAGAGATTACCGACCCCACCGAAAACCACGACCATGAAGGAATCGATGATGTAAGCCTGTCCCATGTTGGGACCGACATTGGTGAGCTGGGACAGGGCCACGCCCGCCACCCCGGCGATCCCGGCGCCCAGACCGAAGGTGAGTGCGTCCACGCGCTCCGAGCGCACCCCCATGGCGCGCGCCATGGCGCGATTCTGCGAGACGGCGCGCACCTCCAGCCCCAGCGCGGTGCGCTTCAGGATGAGCAGGAGCGCGGCGAAGACCAGCAGGGCGAAGAGCAGGATGAAGAGCCGGTTGTAGGTCAGGGCCAGCGCCGGATTGATCGACCAGGCGCCGCTCATCCAGCTCGGGTTCTGGACCACGACATTCTGAGCGGAGATGAGGGTTCGCACGAGTTGCTGGAGGATGAGGCTGATGCCGAAGGTCGCCAGCAGCGTCTCCAGCGGCCGACCGTAAAGAAACCGGATCACGGTTCGCTCGATGGCGATGCCGAACAGCCCCGAGACGATGAAGGCCGCCGGGATGGCCAGAAACAGCGAGTAATCGATCCAACCCGGCAGCGCCGACTGGACCAGATAGGCGGTATAGGCGCCGAGCATCATAAGCTCACCGTGGGCCATGTTGATCACGCCCATGACACCGAAGGTGATGGCCAGCCCGATGGCCGCCAGCACCAGCACCGAGCCCAGACTGAGTCCAAAGAAGAGGGTTTCGGCGCGAGCGTTCCAGGCCAGCCGCTGTTCGATTCCGGTCAGGGTCTTGGCGGCGGCCTTGCGAACCTCGGGATCGGGGTCGGATTCGGCGACCGGGCGCAGGGCATTGCGCGCCTCGGGGTAGAGACTGTCCTCCAGGGCGGCGACGGCCTCAAGCCGGGTCGAGGGTTCCGATGAGCCTAGACGCGCTACCGCCAGGGCCAGGGTAATGGCCGCGCGGACCTCCGCGTCCTGCTCGCGCTCCAGTTGGGCGCTCAGGGCCGCGACCGCCGCCGGACTGGTGTCGCCGCGCATCTCGCGCGCGGCACTCAGGCGTTCCGCCGGGTCCGGGCTGCTCAGACGGCGTGACGCGATGGCAACCCGCAGCGCCACCCGCATCGCGTTGTTGAGGATGATTTTCTTGGCCGCTCCAGGAGTGGCCTCGCCGAGGTCGGCGCCCGTCAGGGGATCGGTGAGTCGTCGTCCGGCACTCGTGGCAAGTCCCAGAACCACCGACGGGGTCTGGGTTCGGGTGTAGAGATCTCCGGCGGCAAGCGCGACCAGGATGTTCAGCGCCCGCTCGTCCGGGCTGGCCGCGATTGACTCGATCGCCGCTTGTTTGACCGCAAAGGATCGGTCGGCCAGACGCGGCAGCGTCTCTTCGAGCGTTTCCGCCACCGTGTCTCCCGCCGGTATCAGGCAGGCCAGCCAAAGCAGCAGGCTTGCGATGATGGGAGCGCCGTGGCGAGTGCCTGGAGATGAAAACGACATGGATTTCCTCGCTGGCGAGAGCGCTGCGTGGCCGCGCGCGGTGGGGAAAAGGGTACGCGATGCGTCACTGCCATGAAGTTAAGCCGTTCGTGGTGAGGCCATCGAACCATGAGCGGCTTAACGCTCAGGCAGTCGTCGGTGCGCGATGCGTACCCTTGTATCTACGGAGCGGACGCCCCCAGACAAGTCTTGGTCAGGGTGTTGTAGTTGCCGCATTTGATCGGCGTGGTCCAGTCGGCCTCCAGATCCTTGGAGCCCGGCAGGTAATCCGACCAGGCGTCGCCCGGCACCGTGCCCTCGGTCTCCCAGACCACCGCGAACTGGCCGTCGTCCTGGATCTCGCCGATCAGCACCGGTTTGGTGATGTGATGATTGGGGAGCATCTTGGCGATGCCGCCGGTGAGATTGGGGGTCTCAAGCCCGATGATCGCCTGCTCGACCTTGTCGGTGTCGGTCGTGCCCGCCTTCTCGACCGCCTGCACCCAGAGATTGAAGCCGATGTAATGGGCCTCCATGGGGTCGTTGGTGACGCGCTTGGGGTTCTTGATGAAGTCATGCCAGGTCTGGATGAAGGCGGCGTTCTCGGGGGTATCGACGCTCATGAAATAGTTCCAGGCCGCCAGATGGCCGACCAGCGGCTTGGTGTCGATGCCCGACAGCTCTTCCTCGCCGACCGAGAAGGCCACCACCGGGATGTTCTCGGCCGAGATACCCTGGTTGCCCAATTCCTTGTAGAAGGGCACGTTGGCGTCGCCATTGATGGTGGAGACCACGGCGGTCTTCTTGCCCGCCGAGCCGAACTTCTTGATGTCGCTGACGATCGACTGCCAGTCGGAGTGACCGAAGGGGGTGTAGTTGATCAGGATGTCCGCGTCGGCCACGCCCTTCAGCTTGAGATAAGCCTCAAGGATCTTGTTCGTGGTACGAGGATAGACGTAGTCGGTACCCGCCAGCACCCAGCGCTTCACGCCCAGATCCATCAGATAGTCGACCGCCGGGATCGCCTGCTGATTGGGCGCGGCACCGGTGTAGAAGACGTTCTTGGAGGATTCCTCGCCCTCGTACTGGACCGGATAGAAGAGCAGCCCGTTCAGCTCCTCGAAGACAGGCAGGACGGATTTGCGCGATACCGAGGTCCAGCAACCGAAGACCGCGGCCACCTTGTCCTTCTCCAGCAGCTCGCGCGCCTTCTCGGCGAACAGCGGCCAGTTCGAGGCCGGATCGACGACGACCGCCTCCAGTTTTTTGCCGAGCAGTCCGCCCTTCTTATTCTGCTCGTCGACCAGCATCAGGATGGTGTCCTTGAGGGTCGTTTCGCTGATGGCCATGGTGCCCGAGAGTGAGTGCAGCACACCAATCTTGATGGTGTCCTCGGCGGCCTGTCCGGGGACGGCGAGCCCAAGTCCCAGAGCCAGCCCGGAGCCGAGCACGAATTGCCTGATCAAACCGCTGTTTCGCATCGATGTAACCCCATAGTGGCGAATCATGGAAGAAAACCGCCAGCGTGACGGTCGATTCGCTTTCAAGCAGATATCAAGCCAAATATTTTATTTGGTTATTTTTACGACAGCCTCCTCAGCCTGCGGCCATAAATGCCCGAACATCGAACTCACGCCAACCTTTTTCAGCACCAATGGCTTGGAATGAAGGGTCACAAAGCGGAACGAGCGATCATGCGCAATTCGGCCTGGACGCACCGTCATAGTGCAAGCCGTCCGATCTGGCGCACGCATTAAGAATGCAGGGGTTCCGTAAGGTGACGGCGGAGGCGAAGGGCTTTGTCCTGAGCGGAGTCGAAGGGCTTTTATGGATGCCGCAAAGTCCGTACCATGCGTGGAACCATTCCATACCCTTACAAGACGCGTGCCCATCCCAGGCACGCGCCAGCAACATCCGGAGTAGCCGCATGATTAAATTCACCACCAGCCATGGCGATATCCTCGTCGAACTGGACGCCGAAAAGGCACCCAAGACCTGTGCCAACTTCGAGCAGTATGTCAGCGACGGTCATTATGACGGCACCATTTTCCACCGTGTCATCGATGGCTTCATGGTCCAGGGCGGCGGCATGACCCCGGATTTCATCCCCAAGCCGACCCGCGCGCCGGTCGAGAACGAGGCGAAGAACGGTCTCAAGAATCTGACCGGAACGCTCGCGATGGCGCGCACCATGGATCCGCATTCAGCCACCTCGCAGTTTTTCATCAATGTGGCCGACAACGGTTTCCTGGACTATCCCGGTCAGGACGGCTGGGGCTACTGCGTCTTCGGGCGCGTGGTCGAGGGGATGGAGCATGTCGAGGCCATCAAGGGCGTGAGCACCGGCACCCGCAATGGCCACCAGGACGTACCGGTCGAGGATGTCGTCATCGAACAGGCCGAGATCGTCGATTAAACCCGCAAGCCCCGCATAAATATCTCAGCGGACAGACACCCGGATCAGTCGCGGGAGGCGCTGCACGCCCTGTTGCAGACCGCGCAGGCGCGCCTCATGCGCAATCCCGAACAGGCGGCCGCTGACTTCAGCGCCGCGCTGCATCAGGACGCACCCGATTCCGTGCCCACGTCGCAGCAGCGGGTTCAGCTCGGACTCTGTCTGGGATTGGCGCACTATGCGCTGAACCAGATTCCCCAGTGCCTGACCGCCACCCGTCCGGCGCTGCAATTGGCGGCCACGCTGCCCTGGCCATCTCAGGCCCCGCCGGTTCCCGGCCACTTCGATGCCACACAGGCTCAGGCATTGCTCGAACGCCTGCTCGTCGCCCTCTGCGCCGCCGGCATCCACGCCTTCGCCGCCTTTGGCACCTTGCTTGGGCTGGTGCGGGAGGGCCGCTTGTTGGCCAACGATAAAGACCTCGACGTTATCGTGCCCATCACCGACTTCGAGCGGACCCTCGCCCTGCTGCCCACTCTGGGCTGGCAACCGGCCTGGATCCCGCTCAATGCCAGCAATTTCCGCGCCTTCGTCCATCGCGAAACCGGCGTCACGCTTGATATCCTCGGCTATACCTTCGACGCCCAGCGCCACAAGGTCATCGGCGGCTGGTGGCCGACCGGCCGGCCGATCGCCGAGGGCCGAGTGCTGGAATTCTCCGACTTCACGCTGGTGCGGCGCCAAAGCGCCTCGGGGCCATTCTGGACGCCGCAGGCACCCGAAACCCTACTCGCGGAGATGTACGGCCCCGGCTGGCGTCAGCCCGACCCGGACTACGAAGGCTATCTCGGTGCGCCGGCGCTAGTGAATTTCACCGACTTCACCCGTGCCATCGGTTATCTGCGCCTGCTCGAGGCCTGGCTCGGCGGTCATCGGACACGCGTCGACCGCTTGCTCGACAGCCTGACGCGCCGCGACCCCCGGGATCCGATCCTGCCCGCCTGGCGTGGGCCAGGCGCGCCATCGCCGCCCGCCATCCGGATCGGCGGCACCGTCGGCTGCTTCGATCTGCTGCATGTGGGCCACCTGCGCTTTCTGCAAGCCGCCCGCAAGGGCTGCGCGACGCTCAAGGTGGGCGTTTGCACCGATCGCGGGGCCTGGCGCAGCAAGCAATGCCGCCCGACCATCCCGCAGGAACAGCGCCTGGAACTGATCCGTGGCCTGGCCTGCGTCGACGACGCCTGTCTGTTCGAGGGCACCCTGGCCGAGACCCGGGCCGCCGCCGACTGGATCGAAGCCTGGGGCGTGGACGGCCTGTTCGTCAGCGAGGACTGGGCCGGCTCGCCGCGCTGGCTGGCGCTGGAGCCGCTGCTCGGCGCGCGCGGCATCCGCTGCGTCTGGCTGCCATATACGGGGGGCGTTTCCAGTACCCTGATCCGCGCGCAACTCAAGACCGCCGACCGGCCCGACGCTGTGGCCTGCATCGCGCGGCCTGAACCCGGCGCTTGACGAAGCCATCGCCAAGGTTTACCTCTGGCTCCCACGCTCCAGCGTGGGAGCAAGTCCCGACGCTCCAGCGTCGCGTCATCATCCGCACCGCCAGAGCGGTGCAACGGCATTCCCACGCCGGAGCGTGGGAGCGAGTCAAAATCTGCTTCGACCCCACGTGCTGGCCGCCCGTGCCGGGCGCTATCCTGGAGGCTCATCATGACGCACCTCGCCACCCTCTATCAGACCGACTATGCCCAATGGGCACAGCGCAACGCCGAACTGCTGCGCGCGCGCCGCTTCGAGGAGCAATTGATCATCTCCGCGCTGGCAAGCGCTTGGGATGATGGTCGCGATCTCGCCATCCGCGAGACCGGTCTCGATCCCGATCCCGATCGATTCCCGGAGGACATCCTCTACCGTCTGGAACAGTCGTTCGACCCCGATTCCTGGCCCCCAGCATCAAGCCCCTCGCCCTTTGGTAAAGCACCGCCGTTTCGGCGTTATATTTGATTTAACCGGCATCGCTGACCCCTAACAACCCTGCTCATCTGTGGAGTTCCTTCCATGACCGCCGCCCGCCTGCCGTCCGACTCCGTTTCCACCACGCTCAACTCCGCCTATCAGGTGTTGCGCGAGGCCGATCCCAGCCAAAACTCCGGGCGGCGCGAGGTCGTCTTCATCGACACCAGCTTGGTCGACTGGGAGGTGTTGGCCAAGGGCGTCCGTCTTGGGGTGGAGGTGGTGCTGCTGGATGGCAGCCAGGACGGGCTGGCGCAGATGGCTGCGTGGGCAGAGGGCAAGAGCGGCTATGACGCGATTCATCTGCTGAGCCACGGCGCGGTGGGTCAGGTGCGGCTGGGCACGGCGACCCTGGACAACGCGGCGTTATCAGCCCGTGCGGCGGAACTGACGGCGCTGGGCGCGGCGCTCACCGAGGCGGGCGATGTGCTGCTGTACGGCTGCAATGTGGCCGCCGGGCAGGCCGGGGTGGATTTTGTGCAGAAGCTGGCGCGTGCGACTGGGGCGGATGTGGCGGCGTCGGAGGATGCGACGGGGGCGGCGAACAAAGGTGGGGATTGGTTTTTGGAATCCGCTACTGGTTTAATCGGCCAGCCCAGTATTGAAGAGAAAGAATACGATGGAGTATTGCCAGCAACTACGCTTTCGGCAGGGGATATTGCTGTCGTGGGCATGAATGCTGACTCAGGCACTTATGCACAATACTGGGCTTTTGTACCGTTGGTTAATATTGGTAGCGGAACGGTAATTCATTTTACTGATGTTGGTATAGATACTAACGGTGCTTTTATCACAGTCAATGCAACGGAATACCATTTAACTTGGAGGTAGTGCCCCAATCTATAGGATCTAAAATCTGACTGGATTTATTCAAACATGAATCACTGCCCAACTTGCAACACCACCAAGATCGTGAAGAATGGATTTAATGCAACCGGAAAGCAAAACCATCTTTGTCGGGAATGTGGCCGTCAATTCGTGATTGACCCCTTAGTTTCAGCGATTTCTGAAGAGACCAAATCGCTGATCGATCGACTGCTTCTTGAACGGATTGCGCTTGCTGGTATCGCGCGTGTTGCAAATGTCTCTGAATCCTGGTTGCAAATCTATGTCAATCAAAAATACGAGGGCGTTCCGCGCCAATTAAACGTGCCAAAGTTGTCTGATTTTCGACTGGTTGTCGAGTGCGACGAACTGTGGTCATTTGTTTTGAAAAAAGATGAAAAACAATGGGTTTGGATCGCGAAAGATCGTGACTCTGGATATGTTGTCGGACTTTATATCGGATCTCGTGGCATTAAGGGTGCGCAAGGATTATGGAATTCATTGCCACGCGATTATCAAGAATTGGCCGATTTCTACACCGATTTTTGGGAAGCTTATCAATCCGTTTTTCCAGAATTCCGTCATTACGCTGTCGGTAAGGAATCGGGAAAGACAAATCATATCGAACGATACAACTGCACACTCAGGCAACGTATTTCCAGGCTCGTACGAAAAGCACTTTCTTTCTCAAAAAAGCTTGAGAACCATATTGGAGCTATTTGGCATTTTGTCCATCATTATAATAGCACTCTCTCAGTTAAAGCTCATTCGTGAAATCATATAGAGAAGGGCACTACCAACTTGGACTGTTCCAAGTGATATTGCCGCAGGGGTAGTGCCCCAATCTATAGGATCTAAAATCTGACTGGATTTATTCAAACATGAATCACTGCCCAACTTGCAACACCACCAAGATCGTGAAGAATGGATTTAATGCAACCGGAAAGCAAAACCATCTTTGTCGGGAATGTGGCCGTCAATTCGTGATTGACCCCTTAGTTTCAGCGATTTCTGAAGAGACCAAATCGCTGATCGATCGACTGCTTCTTGAACGGATTGCGCTTGCTGGTATCGCGCGTGTTGCAAATGTCTCTGAATCCTGGTTGCAAATCTATGTCAATCAAAAATACGAGGGCGTTCCGCGCCAATTAAACGTGCCAAAGTTGTCTGATTTTCGACTGGTTGTCGAGTGCGACGAACTGTGGTCATTTGTTTTGAAAAAAGATGAAAAACAATGGGTTTGGATCGCGAAAGATCGTGACTCTGGATATGTTGTCGGACTTTATATCGGATCTCGTGGCATTAAGGGTGCGCAAGGATTATGGAATTCATTGCCACGCGATTATCAAGAATTGGCCGATTTCTACACCGATTTTTGGGAAGCTTATCAATCCGTTTTTCCAGAATTCCGTCATTACGCTGTCGGTAAGGAATCGGGAAAGACAAATCATATCGAACGATACAACTGCACACTCAGGCAACGTATTTCCAGGCTCGTACGAAAAGCACTTTCTTTCTCAAAAAAGCTTGAGAACCATATTGGAGCTATTTGGCATTTTGTCCATCATTATAATAGCACTCTCTCAGTTAAAGCTCATTCGTGAAATCATATAGAGAAGGGCACTACCGCCGCAGGAACTCTTATTGTTGCCAATGCCAGTGATATTCAAGGCCATTCGGGAGAGACGGGGCAAATCGGTGGCTTCTCGACAGCGGGCGACCAAATCATCGTTTATCAAGGAACAGCGGGAAATGCAACCGGTGCGACTTTTGTGTACGGATTCAACGACGCGGCTGCAGTCTCATATTCACAGAAAGGTACATGGAACAACACAGGAACTGGTCCGCAGAACTCTCAACTGCCTCCTGGTCTAACCAATGGAACTTCGGCTGTCGCATTAACCAATACGCTAGCATCTACTTCTGACGGTACTAGTGGTTCGGGGGCTGTTTATGGTTTTGATAATATGCGATACAACGGTATAACCACGGGTACAAAAGCTCAGTTATTAGCAGCTATAGGCGACCCTGCGAATTGGATTGGTGATAATACAACGCCTTATGATTTATCACTGATTGGTAATTTTACATTTCCCGTAGCCGACACCACCGCCCCCACCTTCGACGAGGCGCCGGCCACATCGGACGTGCAGCAGACCACGGTCGACCTATCGGCCAGCATCGATGAGGGCGGCACGGTCTACTACGTCGTGGTGGCCGATGGCGCCACCGCCCCGACTTCGGCACAGGTGGTCGCGGGGACGACCTACAGCGGCGTCACCATTGTCGCCAGCGGCAACCAGGCGGTCGGCTCGTCGCCGTTCACCGCCAGCTTCGACAACATCGCCGGCCTGTCCGCCGGCACCGCCTACGACATCTATGTCGTCGCGCAGGATGACGAGGGCACGCCCAACCTGATGGCAACTGCCACAAAAGTGGATGTTACGACAGTCGGCAGTCCACCTATTTTTTCATCTGATGGTGCCGTCAATTTTGCTGAAAATGTTGCAGGCACAGTTTACGATGCCGAGCTCAGCAGCTCTAATGGGACAGTCACTTTCTCATTAAGCGGTGTGGATGCATCAAAATTTAATCTCGACACAAGCACTGGCGTTTTGACATTCAAGGGTGCACCAGATTTTGAGCAACCCACCGACACCGGAACCAATAATGTCTATGACGTTATTATTCGTGCCACAGACGATAATGGCTTCACTGATCAAGCAGTCGCCATTACCGTAACTAATGAGAGTGATGTCAATTTTGCATCGGCAGACGATGCATCTATTGCCAGTAATTCACTAACAAAATCTGTTACTGCTGGACGAACGGCGAATATCACCTTTTCTGCGGCATCTTATTTTGATTACTATGCACCCAATGAAAATGCGGGATTCCCAGGTGGGATATATGCATACTCTGGAACTGATTCTGAGCAAGAGCTCATAATTGCTGTTCAGAGTGGTTATACCTTCGACTTGACAAGTTTCAAGTTTGCGCCTGACTTTTCACAAAATACGGATTCGGTCAAGGTGCGCTTCACATCCGGGGGAAGTAGTTATGAGGATACTTATGCCTTGTCATCTGATGGGCAATCGGGATATTACAATCTAATTATCCCAAGTACCCATGCCGTTAATGATGTCACTGAAGTTCGCATCTGGGCTTTGGCTTATGGTGAATTTCAAGATTTTGAAATTGCGGATATCAAATCTGCCTCCAACACCGCCTTTTTGACCTTCGAGACTGGCAACGGCACGCTCTCCGGCGTCGACACGAACAGCGCGACCTTTGCGCACACAGCGTCCAGCTCAGATTTCACGATCGTGGCCGCCGCCAGCGAAGTGAAGCTGTCGTCGGTTCTTGGTGATGCGACGGCGAGAGACGGTGCCGAGGGGCTGTATTTCGGCGATTCGGCACGGGAGACCGCCGTTACCGTCTCCATTGAATCCGGCAAGGCGTTCGATCTGGTGTCGTTCCTGCTCAGCAACCAGAACGGCAACGGTTTGGAGACCTTCACGATCACGACGAACAAAGGTGGCTCCTTCACCGTCGATGCCGGCACCTCCCTGGCGGCGGTTACGGCGACGGCGCCGGACACGGCGGCCTTCCAAGGCATCACCAGCTTCACGGTGACCGCGCCCACCGGCGGCGCGTTCATGGAACTGGATCATTTCGAGCTTGCCAACATCAGCACGTCAGCCGCCGACACCACCCCGCCCACCATCGACGGCGCCGCTTCCAACCCTCTCAACGACGCCACCGGCGTGGCGGTGACCGGTGACATCGTCGTCGACTTCAGCGAGAACGTGCAGTTCGGCAGCAGCGGCATCATCACCCTGCGCAACGTCTCCACGAGCGAGGATGTGGAGACGTTCAACGTCGCGACCGTGTCGAGCGGGACCGTCACCGGGTCTGGCGGCTCCACGATGACGATCAGCGCCGACAAGCTGACTATCAACACGAGCGGCAACCTGCTGGCCGGCACCCAATACAGCGTGCGGTTTTCTGCAGGCTCCATCGTCGATACCGCCACCTCGCCCAATCTGCTCGCCGCCATCAGCGACGACACCACCTACAACTTCACCACCGCCGCGCCCACCGTCAGCCTCTCGGTGAACAACGCCAGCATCGCGGAAGCGGCAGGTACCAGCACCGTCACCGCCACCCTGAGCGCCGCCGCCTCGACCGACACTCAGGTCACGCTCACCCCGTCCGGCACGGCGACCGACGGCGGCACCGACTACAGCCTCTCCAGCACCAGCATCACCATCGCCGCCGGCGATACCACCGGCACCGCGACCGTCACCGCCGTGCAGGATGCGCTGTATGAAGCCGATGAAACCGTCATCCTCGACATCACCGGCGTGTCGGGCGGCGGCGGGGCGACGGAGAACGGGGCGCAGCAGCAGACGATCACCATCACCGACGACGATCCCTCCCCCACCCTCTCCATCGCCGATGTCAGCCAGAACGAGGGCAACAGCGGCACCTCCAACATGACCTTCACGGTCAGCTTGAGCGCCGCGTCGGGCCAGACGGTGTCGGTCGACTACGCCACCTCCAACGGCACGGCGACGAGCGGCGTCGACTATGTCGCCGCCAGCGGCACCCTGACCTTCGCCCCCGGCGAAACCAGCAAGACCTTCGACGTCACCATCGCCGGCGACACGACGACGGAGTCGGACGAAACCTTCACCGTCACCCTGTCGAACGCCAGCAACGCCACCATCGCCGACGCCACGGCCACCGGCACGATCACCAATGATGACGTGCCCAATCCGACCATCACTTCCGCCACCTATAATGTCGCAACCGGCACGCTGGTGGTGAACGGCACCGACTTCCCTGCCTTGGCCGGGGCCAACAACGACATCGACGTGTCGCTTTTGGCGATCCGCGGCGAAGGTGGGATGAGCAGCCTCTATACCTTGACCGACACGCCGGATGTCGAAATCACCAGCGCGACAAGCTTCAGCGTCGTGTTGAGCGCCACCGACCGGAATGCCATCGACCTCATCACCGGCAAGAACGGGACGAACTCGAAGAACGGTAGCCTCTATCAGTTGAACGCATCCGACAACTGGGCGGCGGGCGCCAGTGCCGCAGCGAACATTGTCGATAGCGGCAATGTCGTTACCGTTTCCAACGTGCCGGTGCCGGCGATCACCTCGGCCACCTACAATGCCACCACCGGCGTGCTGACGGTGGCCGGAACCGGCTTTGTTCGGCAGTCGGGAGGCCCCAACGATATCGACGTCCACATGCTGACCGTCACCGGCGGCAATGGCGGCACCCGGACCCTGGTCGATTCGATCGATGTGGAGGTGACCAACACCACCAGCTTCACCCTGACGCTCGGCACCAATGACAAGGCCGCGGTCGATGCCCTGCTGAACCTGAACGGTACCAGCAGCGCGCAGAACACCACCTATAATCTGGCGGCGGCTGAAGACTGGTCCCTCGGCTCCGACACGGCCGTGAACGTTGCCGATCTGACGGGCAACGGCATCACCGTGTCGGGCGTCCCCAACGCCGCCCCCACCTTCACCGCTCTGAACGGCGGCAACACCTTCACCGAGGCCGGGGCCGCGGTGGTGATCGACGGCGACGTCACGGTGGCCGATACCGAACTGGACGCGCTGGATTCGGGCGCCGGCGATTACAACGGCGCCTCCCTGACCATCGTCCGCAACGGCGGCGCCAATGCTCAGGACGTGTTCGGCAGCAGCGGCAATCTCGGTGCCTTGACCGAAAGCGGAAACCTGACCTTCAACAGCACCACCGTCGGCACGGTGACCACCCATTCCAGCGGCACGCTGGGGCTCACCTTCAACGGCAACGCCACCTCGGCGATCGTCGACTCCGTGCTGCAGGCCATCACCTACAGCAACTCGTCCGACGCGCCGCCGGCCAGCGTGACGCTGGACTGGACCTTCAACGACGGCACTACCAGCACCGGCACCAACCAGGCGTCGGTCAACATCATCGGGGTCAACGACGCGCCGACCGCCATCTCTCCCACCTCCGGCAGCGTCAATACCTTCGACAGCACTAACGCCACCGTGGCGACGCTGGCGGCGACCGACGCCGACCACGCCGCCTGGACCTTCTCGATCCAGTCGGTCACCCTGGGTGCGAACTCCGTCATCAACACCAACGGCGCGGTGTTCGATCTGGGGACGGACGGGTCGGAAAGCACGGCGGGCGCCGTCGCCAGCGCGAACTTGCGTGCGGTCAACCCGAGCGGCCTCGCCGCCGGCACCTACACGGTGACGGTGCGGGCGGATGATGGGGAAACGGGCGGCACCTTCGATCAGGCGGTCACGATCACCGTCTCGAACGATCTGGTGGTGACGACGACGACCATCGACTCCGATGCGCCCTCCAACTACGCCGCCGACGCGGCCGACGGCAGCGGCCTGGATTTGCGGGAGGCCCTCGCTTACGCCAACGCCGCCACCGGCCCGATCACCGTCCGCTTCGCCGACACGCTATCCGGCACCATCACCCTGGGCGGCGCCTATGCGGTGCGCGACGGCGTGAGCCTCGCCATGGACAGCGACACCAACAACCGCACGATCACCCTCACCGGGCAATCGTTCGCGCTGGACGGTGCCTTCGGCATGAGCGTGGCGACCGGCGACACCCTGACCATCGATTCCAATCTGGCCGACGACGGCAGCGTCACCTCTGCGCTGACCAAGACCGGGGACGGCAAGCTAACGTTGGGCGGCACCAACAACACCGCCGGCACCGGGCTGAACACCCTCACGGCGAGCGCCGGCACGTTGCAGATCATCGCCGCCACCAACCTCGGCACCGACGGCGTGACCTTGAGCGGCGGCGTCACCTTCGCCACCGTCGGCAACACGCTCGAAGCCACAAACACATTCGCGATCGAGACCGGCGGCGCAACCTTCAACCAGACCGGCAGCGGGCACCTGACGCTTTCTAGTCAAGTTTCCGGGAGCGCGCTGCTGACCAAGAGCGGCGGCGGCAGCATGACCCTATCGAACGACAACGATTCGTTTGACGGCGGCGTGACGCTGAACAATGGCACGCTTAATGCACAGTCAGCAAACGAGAGTCTCGGATATGCGGGGACGGTGACGTTGAACGGCGGCACGCTCGTCATCAGCAACGACACGACCTTCACGAACAACATCGCGGTCAACGGCGATGCGACCATTTCCAACAGTGCCGCCGTCGAGCTGTCCGGGGTGATCTCCGGGTCGGAGGCGCTGACCAAGTCGGGGGCCGGCGTGCTCACCCTGTCGGCGACCAACACCCACACCGGCGCCGTGACGGTGTCGGCGGGGACCTTGGCGCTCTCCGGCGGCGCGTCGATCGGGGACTCGGCGGCGGTGACGGTGGACAGCGGCGCGACCTTGTCGCTGACCGGCGGCGCCGAGACCATCGGCTCGCTGACCGGGGCCGGAACCGTCTCCTTGAGCTACGCGCTGACCATGGGCGGCAACAACGCCGACACCACGTTCTCCGGCGTGATTTCGTCGACCAACACCAGCGGCATCGTCAAGACCGGCACCGGCACGCTGACGCTGACCGGCAACAACACGTACACCGGCTCGACCACGGTGTCGGCGGGCGAATTGACGCTCAACCGGTCGGGCGGGGCGTTGGCCGACACCACGGCGGTGACGGTGGCGAGCGGGGCGACGCTGACGGTGTCGCAGAACGACACGGTCGGGTCGATCGCCGGGGCCGGCACGATCACGTTGGGCGGCAACGCCCTGACCGCCGGCGGCAACGACCAGAACACGGCGTTCTCCGGCACGATCAGCAGCGGCGGCGGCGTCCTCACCAAAACCGGAACCGGCACGCTGGCGCTGTCGGGCGCCAACACGATCGGCGAAATCTACCTCACCGGCGGAACGCTGGAGATCGGATCGACGGAGGCGCTCGGCAGCGCCTACGTCGAATACCAACTAGGAACCACGCTCGGCTTCGCCACGACTGGCACCTTCACCAACCATTTCCAGCAGAGCAACGGGGCGGGCACCATCGCGGTGGACACGGGCGTGACCGCGACCATCAGCACCCTGACGGGCTTCAACGGCTTCACCAAGACCGGCACCGGCACGCTGGCCCTCGCCACCGGCGGGAGCCCCGATCCCGGCGCCACCACGGTGTCGGCCGGCACCCTGCTGCTGACCGGCGGCGGCACCTACGACGGTGCCATCACGGTGAACAGTGGCGCAACGCTGGCGGGGTCCGCCACGCTCTACAACACGCTGACCATCGACGCGGGCGGCATCCTCGCCCCCGGCGCCACGGCCAGCGGCGCGGGCGATCTGGGCAGCGGCCATCTCAGCCTGACCAGCGGCGCCACCCTGGCCATCGAACTCGGCGGCACCGCCGCCAGCACGGGCTACGATCAGCTCGACGTCACCGGCAGCGTCACGCTCGACGGCGCGACCCTGGATCTGTCGCTCATCAACGGCTTCACCCCAGCGGGTAACAGCTTCATCCTGATCGACAACGACGGTAGCGATGCGATCAGCGGCACCTTCAACGGATTCGCCGAGGGCGCGAGCCTGACCGTCGGCGCTTCCTCCTTCACAATTTCCTACGCTGGCGGTACAGACAACAATGATGTGGTCCTGACGGCGGCAGCCAATCAGGTGCCGGTCATCAACAGTCCCGGCGGAGGCGCCTCCGCCTCGCTCAGTGTCGCCGAGAACACCACGGCCGTGACCACCGTCGCCGCCACCGATGGCGATAGCGACACGATCTCCTACAGCCTCGGCGGCGGCGCCGATGCCGGCAAGTTCAGCATCGACGCGAACTCGGGCGCGCTGACCTTCGTCACCGCCCCCGACTTCGAGGCCCCGACCGACATCGGCGACACGACTGGCAATAACACCTACGTCGTCGAGGTTCGGGCCAGCGACGGCAATGGCGGCATCGATACTCAGACCCTAACGGTGACGGTGACCGATGTCGGCGAGGGCGGCGGCGGGGGCGGTAATCCTCCCCCGCCTCCCCCGCCTCCCCCGCCTCCCGAGCCCGAGCCCGAGCCCGAGCCAGAACCCGAGCCAGAACCCGAGCCCGACATCCCGCCCATCGAGGACTGGGAAGACCTGCCCGATGACGATGGCGACGGCGTTCCCGAAGTGGTCGAGGATTTCGTGCCGCCGCTCGAAACAGGCGGCGTTGCCGGGGATGGCAATGGCGACGGACTATTGGATAGGTTTCAGGAGAACGTCGCCTCGGTACCGATCCGCAACACCGATCAGGTGTCCGAGAACCCCGATGCCCCGCTGGTTTTCGTCACCCTGGTCGGCGGGGCGAGCGCGGATGCACCCACGCCGGACACTGGCGTGCGCATCACTGCCCTGCGCCAACTCGGCGCCCCGCTGGACAAGCCGGCGGATATTTTGATGCCGCTCGGCCTGATCGGTTTCGACGCCAGCCTGGAAACCGGGCAGACCCAGGCCGCCTTCAGCCTCTACATCGACGGCGAGATCCCGGTCAACGGCTTCTGGAAACAGGACGCCGCGGGCGATTGGGTCAATCTGGCCAGCGCCGCCTTTGGCGGACAGACCGTCAGCGACGGCAGCAAGACCCGGCTGGATTTCGTCATTGAGGACGGCGGACCCTTCGATCAGGATGGCCTCGTCAACGGCCAGATTCTCGATCCCGGCGCGCCGGGCTGCGGTCCCGACTCGATCGACTACCTCGGGCGCCACGTCGCCCCGCATTCGACCTTTAATGAGCAAGCGTATCTGGCCCGTTACGCCGATGTCGCGGTCGCGATCGCCAAGGGACACTTCGTCAGTGGCGAGCAGCACTATGTCTGGTTCGGCGAATCCGAGGGCCGCCTGCCGAATGACGTCTTCAACCCCCGGGGCTATCTCTGCGCCAATCCCGACGTGCTCAAGGCGGTGAGCGAGGGGGTGCATTTCAGCACCGCGCTCCAGCACTACGAACTGTTCGGCGCTGGCGAGCGGCGCCAACCGGGGGCGGACGCCTTCGACGAGGCGTCCTACCGCTCGGTCAATGAGGATGTGGAGGCCGCCATCGAGGCAGGGCATTTCAGTAGTGGCTATCAGCACTACATCCTGTTTGGCGCCGCTGAAGGCCGCGACCCCGGGATTGGCGGCGCCTTGGTGTTGGCCACCGCCGCGCTCACCGCGCCCGATAACGGTGACGGTCTGATGCTGCTCGGTCAGTCACCGCTTGAGATGGATCTCGTGGACTGAGCGCGAGCGTTGGGTGCCGTGGGCTTCGCCCGTGAGAACGGCGATCGGGAACCACGTTCCGTCGCCGGAGGGGTTTTAGCTGGAGGTGAGATGAAAAGGATGCGTTTGCGCGCGGGTTGCCGAGAGGCGGATGTCGTCATCGAACAGGCCGAGATCGTCGATTAAACCCGGAAGCGGGCGATCTGCCGCTTGAGATTCAGAGCCATGGCCTCGAGCCGATTGGCGGTGTCCGCCGTGCCCCGGATCGTGACCGTGGTGTCCTCGACCATCCGCGCGATCTGATCCACATGCCGGGCGATGGAGTTCGACGCGGAGGCCTGCTCGCGGGTGGTGTCGGCCACCTCGTGGATCCGCTTCAGGGTGTAGCCGGCTCCGTCCTCGATCGTCCGCAGGGATTCGGATGCGGAGTTGGCCAGTGTCACGCCGACCTCCAGTTCCGGCAGGGCCTTGTTCATCGCCTCGACCGCGCCTGTGGTGTCGCTTTGAATGCCCACGATCATCTGCTCGATCTCCATGGTCGCGGTGGAGGTGCGTTCGGCCAGTTTTCGGACTTCGTCGGCCACCACCGCGAAGCCGCGACCCTGCTCCCCCGCGCGCGCCGCCTCGATGGCGGCATTGAGCGCGAGCAGATTGGTCTGGCCCGCGATTCCCTTGATGACGCCCGCGATGGATGAGATCTGGTTGGCGCGGCCTTCCAGCACGCGGATGCGATCCGAGGCGTCCGTCATGGTCATCGCGATGGTCTGAATGGCATGGCTCGCCTGATCGGCGCGCTCGCGTCCCTGGCTGGCCAGTTCCATGGCGTTGCTTGAATTGCTCTCGGTTTCGCGGGCATTCTCGGAGATATGCGAGGAACTGACGGTGAGCTGTTCGATGGCGGCGGCCATCGACGAGGTGGCATCCGATTGCTGGCTGGCGGCGGCGGACACCTCGCTGGAGGCGCGCTTGATCTCGGCGGCATCGCTGACGAGGGAGTCGGCTTCGCTGTCGATCTCGATCACCAGTGCGCGCAGCGAGGCGATCATGGTGCCCAGCGAGTCCAGCAGGCTGTCCGGCGGCGGATCGCCCACCGAGACGGCGAGATCGCCCTGCGCGACCTGCCGCATGGTCGCTTGCGCCGCGGCCGGTTCCCCGCCAAGTTGAGCCAGCACGCTGTTGCCGATCAGCCATCCCAACAGACCCAGCCCGATCAGCAGCGCGCCCGAGAGACCGCCGAGGAGGATGGCGACGGCGCGATACTGTCTGTCGATGTCGTCGATATAGATGCCGGTGCCGATCACCCAGTCCCAGGGGGCGAAGAGCGCGCTATAGGACAGCTTGGGCTCGGCCTGCCGTTGTCCGGCGCGGGGGAACCGGTAGTCGACGAAGCCGCCGCCCTGGCGGGCGGTCGTGACGAGTTCCTGGATCAGGTATTTGCCGTCGGAGTCTTGCAGATCTTTCTTGTTCTGTCCTTCGAATTCAGGTTTGGACGGATACAGCACATAAACGTGATTGGTATCGAAAATAAAATAGTAGTCGTTCTCGGCATAGCGAATCTCGCGCAGACTCTCCCGCGCGGCCTGTTGCGCCTCCTGCTCGGACAGCTTGCCTTCCTGTGCGAGTCGATGGTAGTGGGCGAGGATGCCGATTCCGACCTCGACCAGGTTGTGGGTCTTGTCCTTGCGGTCCTCCAGCATGTTTTCCTTCAATTGAAACAGTGAGACGAGTCCGATCGCCAGCATGCCCAGCAGCATCAGGGCGGCCAGCAGACGGATGCGGGTTGCGACTTTCAAGTACTTGAAAAACATGGATTCTCCAAAGTTTTACAAAAAACAGGATAAACCGCATCCAGCAACAGAGAATTTGATTGAGAGCGAAAATGGATCGCGAAAACAGTGGTTATACAGCAATGCTTGCATTCTAAACCGCGTTCCGGGACATGACGCACGCTATTTCCGTCGAGATCGGGGTTGCTTGCGATGAATCGCCTCCGCGCACGCAAGCGAAACCGCCGGGGGACGGGCGGTTTCGCCCGCCAGGTTAGCCGAAAGCCCCCTTGGACCGCGCTTCCTGACCGCAAAAGTCGCCATGCCGCGGGGGTTCCGGCTAGACTCGCGTTCTTGCCATCCCTGGAGCCGACCTTGAGCCTCATCCACTCGCCAACCTTCCCCGACTTTACCCGCGCGCGCATTCTGGTGGCGGGCGACCTCATGCTCGACCGCTACTGGAGCGGCGCGACCCGACGCATTTCGCCGGAGGCGCCGGTGCCGGTGGTGCAGGTCGACCGGGTTGAGGAGCGGCCCGGCGGCGCGGCCAATGTCGCGCTCAATCTGGCCGCGCTCGGGGTGCGTACCGCGCTCGTCGGCATCACGGGCGCGGACGAGGCGGCGGATCTCCTGGCCGAGCGGCTCGCCGGCGTGGGGATTACGGCACGACTGCACCGGCGCGCCGATGTGCCGACCGTCACCAAGCTGCGGGTTCTGAGCCACCATCAGCAGTTGATCCGGCTCGACTTCGAGCAATCGCTCGCGCCCCGCGACGGGGACGCGGATCCGCTGCCGGCGCTGCTCGCGGAACGGCTCGCCGACGTCGATCTGCTGCTGCTGTCGGACTATGCCAAGGGAACGCTGGCGGATCCGCAAGCCCTGATCGCGCTGGCCAGGACCGCGGGGATCCCGGTCCTGGTCGACCCCAAGGGGCGGGATTTCGCCCGTTATCGGGGCGCGACACTCCTCACCCCCAACCGGGGCGAGTTGGAGGAGATCGTTGGGGTCTGTAGAGACGACGTGGCGCTGATCGAAAAAGGTCAGCGGCTGCGTGTCGAACTCGATCTGGATGCCCTGCTGGTAACGCTGGGCGAACGCGGCATGCTGCTGCTGCGTCCGTCGGCGGAGGCGCTGCATCTGCCGACCCAGGCGCGTGAGGTCTTCGACGTGACCGGCGCCGGCGATACCGTGATCGCGACCCTGGCCGCCGCGCTGGGCGCCGGGGTGGATCTCGCCGAAGCTTGCGCGCTGGCCAATTGCGCGGCGGGCCTCGCGGTCGGCAAGCTGGGGACCGCCACCGTGAGCGCCCCGGAACTGGAGCGGGCCTATCGCGGGACCGAATGGCAGACCGTTCTGGAGCAGGACGCGCTGGTCGCGGCGGTCGCGACCGCCCGCGCGCGCGGCGAACGGGTAGTGATGACCAACGGCTGTTTCGACATCCTGCACGAGGGCCATGTCGCCTATCTTCAGCAGGCTCGGCGTCTCGGCGACCGACTCGTGGTTGCCGTGAACGACGATGACTCGGTGCGCCGGCTCAAGGGCGACGGTCGACCCATCAATGGCGTCGAACAGCGTATGGCGGTGCTGGCCGGGTTGGCCTCGGTGGACTGGGTCTGCGCCTTCGGCGAGGAGACCCCGGCGGCACTCATCTGCCGGGTCAAGCCGGATCTGTTGGTCAAGGGCGGCGATTATCGGCCCGACGACATCGCTGGCGCGGACTGCGTGCGCGCCAACGGGGGCGAGGTGCGAGTCCTCGATTTTCTGCCAGGGCGCTCCACCAGCCGGATCCTCGGAGCCATTCGCAAAGCCAAACGCCAACCCTCGCTTTCATAAGGAAACCGCATGAATCCTTTCGCCTCTCTGAACGTCTCGCAGCGTCTTTATCTAATGTGCGGCATCACCATGCTGTTCAGTCTGGCCCTGTATGCCCTGCTGATGCTGTCGCTCAACGAATTTGAACGGATGCCGCTCTCCGACCAGGATACCGGGGCGCCGGTTTCCGCCCAGCCCCTCGCCGACGGGCGTCACCCTGGCGAGACGCCGAACGACGCTATGCGCCGATACGCGCGTCTGGCGAGCACGGTGAACACGGTCATGCCGATCTACGTGGCGCTCCTGACCCTGATCCTGCTGGCCATCGCGCGCTCCATCGCCCGACCGCTCGATGAGTTGATGACGGCGCTTGCCGCGAGCGATGGCGAACTGAAGCGCCGCCTCCCGGTTCGGGATCGTCATGAGTTCGGGCGCGTGGCGCAAGCCTTCCGTGACGTCACCGACAGCCTCCAGCCAGTGATCGCGCGTATCCACCATCACAGCTCCGATGCCGTGAGCGCCGCTTTTCACCTGGAGAACGACTCGGAAGAGACGCAGGCGCGGGTGGCGCAATCCGCCGATCAGATCGCGGCCGTGGCCGCCGCCAGCGAGGAGATGACGGCGACCACCGAGAGCATCGCCCAGAGTTGCAGTCATGCGGTCGAATGCTCCCGCGAGGCCAGCCGGATCGCTTCCCAAGGGGCCGACGTGGTGCAGCGCACGATCGGCACCATGCATGCCATCGCCAGGATGGTCCAGGAGTCCGCCGAGACGGTGCGCGATCTCGGGGCGCGTTCCGATCAGATCGGCGCCATCGTCGGGGCCATCCAGGCGATCGCCAACCAGACCAACCTGCTGGCCCTCAATGCGGCGATCGAAGCCGCGCGCGCGGGCGAGCAGGGACGCGGCTTCGCGGTGGTGGCCGACGAGGTGCGCGCACTGGCGGAACGCACCAACCGCGCGACCCGCGAGATCGGCGAGATGATCCAGGCGACTCAGCAGGACACGAGTCGGGCGGTCGCGTCCATGCATCAGGGGGTGAGCGAGGCGGAACAGGGCTCCGCCGAGGCCGCCCGCTCGGGCGACGCGCTGAAAGCGATTCTGGAGAGTGCCGGCGCGGTGTCCCTGGAGATCGAGCAGATCGCGACCGCCGCCGAGGAGCTGGCCGCGACCAACAACGAGGTCACCAGTAATCTTCAGCGGATCAGCGAACTGACCCAGGTTTCGCTGGACCAGTCCAGACGCACCGAGGCGACGGCTGGTCAGATGATGGATATCTTCAAGGAATTGCAGGCGTCGCTGGGGCAATTCCATCATGACGAGAATCTGAGTGCCGTCCTGCACAGGGCCAAGATCGCGCATTTGGTTTTTGTCCGCGCGATCAAGCAGCATCTTCGCGGAACCGGTCACCTGGATGTTCAGGCGCTGCCCACGCATCGCACCTGCGCCTTCGGCATCTGGTATGCCAGCGCCGGCCTGGAACGTTTCCAGGGGCATCCAGCGTTCGTGGAGATCGACTCACATCACCAACGGGTGCACGTTCTCAGCAAGCAGGCGGCTCAGGCCCATCTGGCCGGACAACGGGAAGAAGCGGAACGCTATTACCATGCAATGGTTGAGGCATCGGCCCGGTTGCAGGTTCTGTTGGACCGGTTGAACGAGTGATGGTGTCGCGCTTCGTCCGCCCGTCTCCAACCGCGGCACTCATCCTCTACACCCTGCTGTTACGCCTGGCGCTTCCGCTGGCGCTGGCGCGGCTTTACTGGCGCGGTCTGCGCGTGCCTGCCTACCGGCATCGCGTCGGCGAGCGGCTGGCCTGGGGTGCCCCCGCACCGCGCGCCGGAATCTGGATTCATGCCGTCTCGGTCGGCGAGGTCCAGGCCGCCGAGCCGCTGATCCGGTCTCTGCTCGAACGCGCCCCCTCCCGCCGGATTCTGGTCACAACCACCACTCCGACCGGGGCGGCACGTCTGCGCGCGCTGTTCGGGGACGCCGTTTCGCATCGCTATACGCCCTTCGACCTACCCGGCATCCTGGAACGCTTTCTCGATCGGATACGACCACGACTGGCGATCGTCATGGAGACCGAAATCTGGCCCAACACCCTGAACCTCTGCGCGCGTCGGGGGATTCCGGTGGTGCTGGCGAACGCCCGTCTGTCGGAACGCTCGGCGCGCGGCTACGCCCGGCTCGCCGGTCTGACCCGTGCGACCCTGGAGCGCTTCGCGTTGATCGCAGCCCAGGCAGACGCGGACGCGCAACGCTTCATCGCACTCGGAGCCAATCCGCGACGGGTGCGCGTCATGGGTAGCATCAAGTTCGATCTGAGCCAGCCCGCCGATCTGCCCGCGCGGGCGCGGGAAATGCGTCGGCTGTGGTGCGAACGCCGTCCGGTCTGGGTCGCGGCCAGCACCCACGAGGGCGAGGACGGGCCGTTGCTGGAGGCGCATCGGCGCGTGCTGGAGCGGATTCCGAACGCGCTCCTGGTGCTGGTGCCGCGTCACCCCGAGCGTTTCGAGCACGTCGCCGCGCTGGTCGAGCGGCACGGACTGTCCCTGGTCCGGCGCAGCCGTCATGACGCCTGTCGGGACGAAACCGCCGTGTTTCTCGGCGACACCATGGGCGAGTTGCCGATCTTTCTGGCCGCCGGAGATGCGGCCTTTATTGGCGGCAGTCTGGTGCCGACTGGCGGTCACAACCCGCTGGAGGCCGCCGCCGCGGGTGTGCCGGTGGCGACCGGGCCGCACACCTTCAACTTCGCGGCGATCATGGATCTGCTGGTGCGCGAGGGCGCGGCCGCGCGGATCGAGAGCGCGGATGCCCTGGCCGATCTCCTGATCGAATGGCTGACGGATGCGGAACGGCGGGCGAACATCGGCGCGCGGGGCCAACGTGTGATAGCGCGCAACCGGGGCGCGCTGGTGCGACTGATCGACCTGATCGAGGGGGTGGTCGGGAAATCCCCAGATTCTGGCGATCCCCCTCAAGCGATTATTTGAAGAGCGACCAGACCTCGCGGAACTGCGCGTCGGTCGAATCGCCGATCCACTCGAAACCGACCGATTCGGTACAGACGACCTGAATGCCGCAAGCGCGCATGCGTTCGAGCACGTTTGCCTTATAGGACGGCTTGCGCGAGATGATGCCATCGGCGGGTACGAAGACCTGATACCCCCAGCGCTGTAGGCCGGAGACGGTCTGCGCGATGCAGATATGAGCCTCCATACCGACGACAATCAATTGCCGGCGCTCCGGATGCGCGGAGATATTGCGCTCGAAACCGGGCGCGGTGCAGCAGGAAAAAGCGGTCTTCTCGGTCGGTACGGCCGCCTCCGGCATGTTGACGCCAATCGCCTCGATGACAGGGCCGAGCCCCTTGGAGTTGTGCTGGGTGGCGATGACCGGGATCCCGAGGATCTTGGCCGCGGTCACCAGCCGGTTGATATTGTCGACGACCAGATCCAGCTCATCCTGGGGCATGGCGGCGGCGAGCCGCTCCTGGGCGTCGATGATCAAGAGTTGCGACAAGGTCCGCTGACACAGCGGCATCTGGGCCTGATGGGTGCTCATTGGGAAAGTCCTCGGATACGTTATTTTTAGATGTCCCGCATGGGGTCGTTGGAGTTTGCGCTATTCCCCCTAACAGGATCAAGGATTCCTCAAATCGCGCGAGGAGTTGGAACGTCTCAATCGGTTACTTGGCGGCTGCGGGTGTCGAACCCGCGGAGTTGGAGTCTGGTACATGACCCTAACAATCCCGAAGACAGGCTTTCGACCGGGAGGTCGAAAACCTGTCTTCAGTTGGTGAGCGCCTTCTGGATGGCGTCCAGATCCAGCGTCTCCAGATACTGCTCGACCGCCTTGGGATCCTGAAGCCCGCTGCCCTTGCCCTGGATCACGAGACGGTTGCCGACCATGACGGTGATCTCGTAGGCGTCGCTGTCGGCGGCATGTTCGAGCATGCCGCGATTACCCTTGAGCGAATAGGTTTTCATGTCCTGGTTCGCCTGCATCACGAAGGGCATGGACATCGCCATGGTCAGCATCGGCATCATGGGCGAGTCCGCCATCAGACTCAGGGTGACCTCCGCGCCATCCTCCCGGAAATAGCGCCGGCTCAGGGTGGTTCCGGTAATCATCGCCGCCATCCCGCCGGACTGGGATTCGCCACTATCGGCCTGCCAGCCGGCCAGCGGCTCGGGCAGCAACTTCAGAAGACCGACCGTCATCTGTTCCTGAATCTTGGCGATCGCGAAATTGAGCGTCTCCACCGCCGTGCGCAGCTCGCCGGATTCATAGGCTTTGGTCGCGCTCTCCAGTTGGTCGGTGACGTCATCGGCACGGACCGCGCCGCTGAGAGTCAGCGCGGCGGCTAAGGCGAGAAGGGTGTGTCTGCCTGTCATCATGGTCTTGCTACCTTCGGTTGCTTGAGAAATCGTGGACTCGGCGATCGGGCCGTGGAGCCGGGTCCAGTGGGATCAGAGTCCGAACTCCTGACGCAACCGGGTCTGAAGTTTGCGCGCCTGCCGGAAGGCTTCCTTGAGCATCAGCCGATGCAGTTCGTTGAGATCGTCCGGATCGACGCGATTGACCGCGTCGGGATCCTTGCTCTGGAGCTGCTGGTTGATACGAAAGCGCTGGATCAGATGGAAGGCCTCGACCTCGGCCGCGGTGTCTTCGCGGCGGCGTCCGCGCGCCTCGCCGGCCGCGCGCAGCCGCTCGGCGGTGCTGGTGGCCCAGATGCCGTGTTTGAGCGACCAGAGTCGGGCGGCATCCATGAAATAACGGGCGCCCTGCAGTTTGAGGTCGATGGTATGGGGGAAGTCGCGATTGCGGTCGAAGGTGAACTGACCGGCCCAGCCGAGCGGCGGCGCGGCGCCGAGCGCCAGTTCGGCGAGCGCGTGAAAGAAACGGCCGTGACTCGGGGCCTCGGCGATCAGCCAGGCGCGCAGCCGGTCCACCGGCTCGCTGCTGCCGTAGAGCGGGCGGAAATCGAAGAAGATGGTGCTGTGCAGCAGTGCCTCGGGGTCCGGCGTCCACAACCAGTCGGCGAAGCGTTGCTGCCATTCCGCCGCGCTCAGGCACCAGTTGGGATTGCCGGCCATGATGTCGCCCCGACAGCGCTCGAAACCGCAATGATGCAAGGCCCGATTGACCGCCTGGGCAAAGGGCAGGAAGGCCTCGCGCAGCGCTTCCGTGCTCTCCGGATCCGGCGGGACGAACAGCAGACCGTTGTCCTGATCGGTGGCGAAGGTCTGCTCCAGGCGTCCCTCGGAGCCGAAGACCAGCCAGCACCAGGGGACGGGCGGCAGCTCGAACTCATCCTCGATGAGTTCGACAATGCGCATGCCGATCAGATCGTTGAGCCCCGACATCCACTGACAGAGCGACTCGACGCCCATCCCCGCGTGGAAGAGTTCGGCGCCGCGCCGGCGCACCCGATCCGCCGCGACCGTCATGGCGTCCAGATCGCGGGCGGCGCCGATCTCGGCGATCAGCGCCTCCGCGCCGCCGGCACGCAGACCCAGCAGGTCCGCCGGGCTGATCAGGCCGAACAGACGGCCATCCGACTCGGTCAGCAGCAGATGGCCGACACCCTGCTTGGCCATCATGACCTTGGCGCGATGGCTGGGCGCATCGGCGGCCAGGGTCAGCGGCGCGCCGACCATGTGCACCGCGACCGGATCCTCCAGGTCGCCGCCCTCGAAGCTGATGACATGCAGCATTTCGCGCAGGGTGACGAGCCCCAGCGGCAGTCCGGTCGCGTCATCGACGATGACGGCCGCGTCCTCCCGGCCCTGACTGATCCGATAGAGCGTTTCGCGCAGGGTGGTCGCGGGCGTGACGACCAGCGGTTGGTTGTGCGCCAATGCCCGCAGGGAGGCGTCATCGGGTCCGCTCGCGTTGGGTTGGGTTTCGCGCTCGCTCTCGGTCATCATGGGCACTCCGCTCGTCTCTTGCTTGCCGCGAATCGACATGAAAACGGGGGTTAATCGGTGCTCGCGAGCAGTTCCTTGACCTTCTCCACCAGCGCCTTGGTCGAAAAGGGTTTGGGCATGTAAGCATCGGCACCAAGCGCGAGGCCCTTGTTCTGCTCGGCCTCGCGCCCCTTGGCGGTCAACATCAGGATGCGGGTTCCGGCGAGGGTCGGATCCGAGCGCACCGCCTCCAGCACCGCGAAGCCGTCGAGCTTGGGCATCATGACATCGAGCACGACCAGGTCCGGTCGATGGGTGCGGACCGCCGCCAGACCGGCCTCGCCATCGCGCGCCACGCGCACCTCGTGGCCCTCGCGCATCATCAGGAATTCGAGTGAAATGACGATGTTGGGCTCGTCGTCGACGATCAGAATGCGCTTGCTCATAAGGGTGCCTTATGGTCGAAAGAATCCACGGGATGGGCGGGAAGCTCGAAGCAGAGGTTAGCACCTTTTTGGGGCGCGTTTTCAGCCCAGATGTGTCCGCCCAGATTCTCGACGATCTGGCGGCTGATGGGCAATCCCAGCCCGGTGCCCAGGGGTTTGGCGCCATCGATCGTCGCCTGGCGGAATTTCTCGAAAACCAGCTCCAGTTCGTCCGGCGGGATCCCCGGTCCATTGTCGCTCACGCAGACCCGCCACGTCGGATCGCCCGGATCGGTTCCGCGCCCGGTCGACTGGGACAGCCGGACCTCCAGCCGCCCGCTCCCCGCGGGGGCGAACTTGGCGGCGTTCGATAGCAGATTCACCAGCACCTGGATCAGGCGGTCGCGATCGCCCCAGACGAGCGCCGGTTGCGCGGGCAGGTCGAGTCGCACCTGAATGCCGCGATCCTCGACGAGTTGCCCGGTGGCCGTGACCGCCTGTTCGATGACCTCCTGGAGCGTGACCGCCTCGGTGCGCCAGTCGGCATGACCGGATTCGATCTTGGCCAGATCCAGCACCTGATTGACCAGGCGCGACAGACGCTCGGTCTCGCTGACCAGGATGCCGAGAAACCGCTTGCGCTGCGCCAGATCGAGCCTCGGATCGTCGAACAGGATCTCCGAAAAGGCGCGGATGGAGGCCAGCGGGGTACGCAGTTCATGGGTGACCGACGAGATGAAATCGTCCTTCATCCGATCCAGTTCGGTCAGACTCAGATTGGCCGCCCGCAGATCAGCGGTGGCCGCTTCAAGGGCCTGCGACTTCTGCTCCAGCTCGTGGCTGTAGGCGCGGATCTGGGAGGCTTCGTCGAGAATATCGAGCACCTCGTCCAGACCCAGGGCCTCCTCCTCGGTGACCGAGGCGACCATCACCCGCGCGGAGGCGCCGCCGATGGCACCAGACAGCAGGGTCTCGGCGAACGCGACCGTTTCGGCATCCGCCGGCAGGCGAGCGGGGTCGGCGATCCCGCGCGCGCGGGCATGGCGGGCGAAGGCATCGCGGGTGCGCGCGACCCCGAGGAAGCGTTCGGTCAGCGCCATCAACTCGGCGATCTCGGCACGGCCACGCCAGAGCGGCAAACTGGTGGGATGGCGTTGACGCAGGGCATCGACGAAGATGCGCGCCTGGGTGGTCTCGACGGCGTTCGGCTCGCGCAGCGAGGAGACTAGCAGGAAGACGCCGAGATTGGCGGTCAGGCTCCAGAACAGGCCGTGGGTGATCTCGTTCCAGCCGACCAGTCCGAACAGGGCGAGCGGCGCCAGCAGATCCATGCCGCCCGGCCCGGAGTCCATGAAGGCCGGCGGAAGCCAGTCGGAGCGGGCGAACGAGGGCAGCAGCAGGGTATAGATCCAGACCAGGAAGCCGGCCAGGAGTCCGGCCAGCGCGCCCTCGCGGGTACCGCCGCGCCAGTAGAGTCCGCCGATCACGGCGGGCGCGAATTGAGCGACGGCGACGAAGCTGATCAGCCCGATGCTGACCAGCGCGTAGGCTTCGCCGGCAAAGTGATAGTAGAGATAGCCGAGCAGCAGGATCAGGACGATGGCGCCGCGGCGGATGTCGAGCAACAGCCGGCCCAGGTCGGCGGCGGGCGGCTGCCGGCGCCAGTGGCGCATCAGGGCGGGCAGCACCAGATCGTTGCTGACCATGGTCGAGAGCGCGATGGTCTCCACGATCACCATCCCGGTCGCGGCCGACAAACCGCCGAGAAAGACCAGCAGGGCCAGCCAGGGTTGCGCGAAGGCGATCGGCAGGGTGAGCATGAAGGTATCGGCGTCGACCCGGCCATCCGGGAAGGTCGTCAGACCGGCGATGGCGATCGGGATCACGAACAGATTGATCAGCAGCAGATAGAGCGGAAACAGCCAGATGGCGCGGCGCAGATGGCGCTCGTCGCTGATCTCCACCACCGCGACCTGAAATTGCCGGGGCAACAACATGACCGCCAGACCGGCCAGCAGCGAGATGGCGAACCAGTCCTGGAAAGGCGCGAGACTGGGTTCCAGAAGAGGTTTGAGCAGGGCTGCGAGAGGTTCGTTATCCTCGATGTTTGGCAATTCGGGGCCGCCCAGACCCAGGAAACCGAGGGTGACGAACAGCCCGACCGCCAGGAAGGCGACGAGCTTGACGATGGACTCGAAGGCGATCGCGGCGACCATTCCCTCGTGCCGCTCGCTCGCGTCCAGTTGGCGGGTACCGAAGAGGATGGTGAAGGCCGCGAGCAGCAGGGCGACGACGAAGGCGGTGTCGCGCCAGAGCGGCAAGGCGGTATGATCCGGCATCCGCACCTCGGGATAGTGCTGCAGGATGGTAAAGCTCCAGGCGATGGCCTTGAGTTGCAACGCGATATAAGGCACAACGCCGATGACCGCGATGACGGTGACCAGCCCGGCCAGCGCCTGGCTCTTGCCATAGCGCGAGGCGATGAAGTCCGCGATCGAGGTGATGCGCTCGGACTTGCTGACCCGGACCATCTTCAGCAGCAACGAACCCCAAAGCAGGGCGATCAGGGTCGGACCGAGATAGATCGGCAGGAAACCAAGGCCGCTGTCGGCGGCGCGTCCGACGCTGCCGTAGAAAGTCCAGGCAGTACAATAGACGGCGAGCGAGAGCGCATAGACGGTCGGACGCGCAATGACGGGCCGGCCCCGGTCGGCGCGGCGGTCCGCCCAGTAGGCGATCGCGAATAGCAGTCCGAGGTAGGCGAAAGAGGCGCCGACGATGAGCGGACCGGTCATGCCGCGCGTCGCTCAGTCCCGGCTCCGAGACAGAATCCAGGCGGCCAGGGCGATGATCGCGGCCCAGGCCGCGAAGAGATAGATCGGCAGCAGAGGTACCCCCTGCCACCGGCCCAGCGTCTCGAACCGCGGAACCAGGGGCGAAAAAAACAGCAGCAGCCCGGCGAGGAACAGGGTCAGCAGACGTTGTCGAACCAGGGTGGCGCGGATCATGGCGGTGCGCGACAGGCGAGCGGTTTGTGAGCGATTTTCGGAATGTAGCAGGAGCGACTTGAGGATGCTATTGGTTGGCGAGACGCAGGCGGGTGACCGTCGTGACTGACGCGGGCCTGCTCGCGCTGATCCATAACGCGGCACTCCTGCTGTCCATGGTGCTGATGTTCGAGATGCTGGCGCGCCAGGGCTGGGAACGATCCGGCCTGTCCATCCGGATTCTGGTCGGCGTGCTGCTTGGTGCCATCGGCATGGCGGTCATGCTGACGCGCTGGGAACTCCTGCCGGGCTTGTTTTTCGATACCCGCTCGATCCTGCTGGCGACCTCCGGCCTGTTTTTCGGGGGCGTGCCGACGCTGGTGGCCATGACCATGACGGGCGGTTTTCGTCTCGTCCAGGGCGGTGTTGGCGCGGGGGTCGGCATCGCGGTCATTCTGGCCTCCGGCCTCATCGGTCTGGGCTGGCGCCGGTGGCTAATGCGGCGTCGTCTCTCGCTCGCCGAGCTGTCGCTGCGCGAAGCCTATGTCTTCGGTCTGGTCGTACATGTGGCGATGCTGCTTCTCATGCTGATCCTGCCGCTGCCCATGGCGCTGGAGGTGCTCGCGCGGATCGGCCTGCCGGTGCTGGCGATCTATCCCCTCGCCACCCTGCTGCTGATCGTGCTGATGGCGGGGAATCTGCGCAAAAGCCAGGCCGAGACCAGCCTGCGAACCGCCCAAGCGGAGACCATGCGTCTGCTGGCCCAGGCCGAAACCGCCAAGCGCCACTTACAGCGCCTGATCAAGGACGAGCGGGTGGCACGCTGGGCGTTGAGCGAGAGCGAGGCACGCTATCGCGCGCTCAACGAAGTGCTGGAACGGCGCGTGGCGGAACGGACCGCCGAGCTGGAGTCGGCCAATCGCGATCTGGCCTCCTTCTCCTATTCGGTCTCCCATGACCTGCGCGCGCCCCTGCGGGCGATCAACGGCTTCGCCCGGATCCTGGCCCGCCGCGAGCGCGAGCGCCTGGACGAGGAGAGTCGGCATTATCTCGATAACGTGGTCGAGGCCGGGCAGCGGATGGAGACCCTGATCGAGGATCTGCTGGACTATTCGCACACCGGACAGGGCGCGGTGCGTGCCCAGCCGGTGGCGCTGGGGCCGATCTTAGCGAGTCTGCACTCGACCTTCGGCGAGCGCATCGCCGCGGCCGGCGCCATCCTGGAGATCCGCGAACCGCTGGCGACTCCGCTCGGGGATGCCACCCTGATCGGGCAGATCCTGAACAATCTCGTCGACAACGCGCTCCTGTACCGGTGTCGGGAGGGCGTTCCCCGCATCGTGCTGGAGGCGCGGCGCCAGGACGACCGGGTGGTGATCGGCGTGAGCGATAATGGGATCGGCATCGATCCGGACGACACAGAAAAAATTTTTCAGGTTTTCCAGCGTCTGCATAGTCAGGAAGACTATCCCGGCACCGGCATCGGGCTGGCGATCGTGACCAAGGCGGCACATCGGATGGGCGGCGAGATCGGGTTGGAATCCGTCCCCGGACAGGGAAGCCGTTTCAGCGTCAGCCTCGCCGCGTGCGAGGAAGATCCGTACAATTAAAGCGCGCCAGCGATGATATGCGTCGTTTGCGCCTTGGCCCGCACCCGCAAATGTTTTCGTTGGCGCGTTTGACGATGAACGAATTCGCCTGTCTCCCGTTGGCCGACCCTGGATCTCTGCCATGCCACTGCGCGTTCTGATCGTCGAGGATCTTCCCCTGGATGCCGAGCTAATGGCCCTGCGTCTTCAGGAGGAGGGGTTCGATCCGCAATGGACGCGCGCGCAGAACCAGGAAAATTACCTCCTCGGGCTGGAGCAAGGTCCGGATCTGATCCTATGCGACTGGCACCTTCCCCGTTTCAGCGGCCAGCGCGCGCTGGCACTGCTGCGGGAGCGGGGCCTGAACATTCCCTTCATCATCGTCTCGGGCGGAATCGGCGAGGAGGCGGCCGTCGAGGCATTGCGCCTGGGTGCCAACGACTATGTGATGAAGGATCGCCCGGCCCGTCTGGGCGAGGCGGTACGCCGGGTGCTGGAGGAAAAACGACTGCGCGACGTGCATGATCGGGATCAGGAACAGTTGCGACTGGCCGAGCGGGTGTTCCAGAACACCGCCGAGGGGATCAAGGTGACGGATGCCGCGGGCAATCTCGTTTCGGTCAATGCCGCCTTCGAGACCATCACCGGCTATCGCGCGGAGGAGGCACTGGGACGCAACCCCCGCTTTCTGAAATCCGCGCGCCATGACGCGGCCTTTTATCGCAATCTGTGGGCGACCTTGCTGGAAACGGGCCACTGGCGCGGCGAGATCTGGAACCGGCGCAAATCCGGCGAGGTGTACCCGGAGTGGCTCACGATCAGCGCGGTCCCGGACGACCAGGGACGGGTGACCCACTATGTCGGGGTGTTCAGCGACATCACGCACCTCAAGGAGGCGCAGAAACAGATCGATTTTCTGGCCTACCACGACGCGCTCACGCATCTGCCCAACCGCACCCTGTTCCGCGACCGTCTGGTCCATGCGCTGGCCCACGCCCGCCGCGAGACCCGAACCCTGGCGGTCCTGTTCATCGACCTGGATCGCTTCAAGACCGTCAACGACACCCTGGGCCATCCGGTCGGCGACGAACTGCTGCTACAGGTCAGCCGCCGCATGAGCGAGGCGATCCGCGCAGACGACACGCTGGCGCGGCTCGGCGGGGACGAGTTCGTGCTGCTTCTGGAGGATGCCGACAGCGCCCAGCGGGCGGCCACCGTGGCGCGCAAGCTGCTGGAGTGTCTGGCCAGTTCCATGCGCGTCTCGGGACACGAACTGACCGTCACCGCGAGCCTGGGGATCAGTCTCTATCCCACCGACGGCGAGGACGCCGACACCCTCATCCGGCATGCCGACCGGGCCATGTACGAGGCCAAGCAGCGGGGCCGCAACAATTTCCAGTTTTTCACCCAAGCGCTCACCGATGGCGCCTTCGAGCGCCTGGTGATGGAAAACGTCCTGCGCGGCGCGGTCGGCCGCGGCGAACTGGTGCTGCATTATCAGCCCCAGATCGCGCTGGCCAGCGGGCGTCTCATGGGTTTCGAGGCACTGGTGCGCTGGAACCATCCCGAACTGGGTCTGGTTCCGCCGGGGCGCTTTATCCCCCTGGCGGAAGAGATTGGCATCATCGGCGATATCGGCGCCTGGGTGTTGCGCGCCGCCTGCCGCCAGCTCGCCGACTGGGACGCGCAAGGCTTCGCGGTGCCGCGCATGGGCGTAAACCTCTCCGTCAAGCAGATCGACGACGCGGGTCTGACGGAGTTGGTGGCCAGCGCGCTACGCGAGGCCGGGCTGGGCGAGCATCGACTGGAACTGGAAGTCACCGAATCCATGCTGATGGGCGTGCCCGAAACGAATCGCGCCGCCCTGAATGCGATCAAATCACTCGGCGTGGAACTGGCGGTGGATGACTTCGGCACCGGTTATTCCAATCTGGCTTACCTCAAACTCCTGCCGCTGGACCGGCTCAAGATCGACCAGTCCTTCGTGCGCGACATCGGCCGCGACGGCAATGACGAGGCCATTGTGCGCGCCATCATCGCCCTGGCGCGCAGTCTCGGGCTGGAGACCGTCGCCGAGGGGGTGGAGGAGGCGCATCAGGCCGAATTCCTGTTGCGGGAAGGCTGCAATCTCGCTCAAGGCTATCTTTACAGCCGTCCCTTGCCTGCTGAGGCATTGAGCTTTCCAATGTGTTTTCGACGGGATTGAGTGAATTGTCGGTTGTCGGCATCCGGTTGGCGATCCAGGCGAGCCGCGACACGGGAAGGCTACTTTCTTCCAAACGATGATTATCGTCGCCCGAGGAGCATCGAAATGGATACCGCACGCATTTTCAAATCCGGAGGCAGTCAGGCCGTTCGGCTTCCGAAGGAGTTTCGCTTGACCGGCACTGAATCAACAGGATCAAAGATCGACCGGTTCCGGCTTGATGTTCCAGATGTTGTCGGCGTATTCCTGGATGGCCCGGTCCGATGAAAATTTACCCATCCGCGCGACATTCAGAATCGACATCCGATCCCAATTCGACGGATTGCGCCAGGCCTCGCTGACCCGATCCTGACACTCCAGATAGGCGCGATAATCGGCCAGCACCATGAAGGGATCATGGTTGATCAGATGGTCGGTGAGCGGACGAAAGAGATTGGTGTCGCCGTGGGAAAAGAGCCCGGAATTGATCAGGTCGATATCCGATTTGAGTTCGTGATCGCCATGGTAGTAGTCCCAGGGCCGATAACCCTCGCTCTGCTTCTGTCGAACCTCCTCGGCGGTCATGCCGAAGAGAAAGAAATTGTCCGCGCCGACTTCCTCGCGAATCTCGACATTGGCGCCATCCAGGGTGCCGATGGTGAGCGCGCCATTCATCGAGAATTTCATGTTGCCGGTGCCCGATGCCTCCTTGCCCGCGAGCGAGATCTGTTCGGAGAGATCGGCGGCCGGATAGAGACGCTGCCCGTTCTTGACGTTGAAATCGGGCAGGAAAGCGACCCGGATGAAGCCGTTGACCTGGGGGTCGTGATTGACGACCTCGGCGACCGAGTTGATGAGCTTGATGATCAGCTTGGCCAGGTAATAGCCGGGCGCGGCCTTGCCGCCGAAGATGAAGGCGCGCGGGACGAAATCCTGATTCGGGTTGAGTTTGATGCGCTGATAGAAGCGGACGATGTGCAGGAGATTGAGGTGCTGGCGTTTGTACTCGTGCAGCCGCTTGGCCTGTACGTCGAATAGGGCCTGGGGATCCAGCACGCCCCCGGCGTTGCGTCCCAGCCAGGCGGCCAGATCCCGTTTGGCGGCGATCTTGACCCGGCGCCAGCGCGCTTGCAGGTCGGGGTCGTCGGCATGACGTTCGAGATCGCGCAAACAGCTCAGGTTCCGGATCCAGCGGTCGCTGCCGCAGATCTCGGTGATCAGATCGGATAGGCGCGGGTTGCTGACCACCACGAAGCGCCGCTGCGTGACCCCATTGGTGACATTGTGAAATTTCTCCGGCCAGAGGTCGTGGAAATCCTTGAGGATGGTCGTCTTGATCAGTTCCGAATGCAGCGCCGCCACGCCGTTGACCGCGTGACTGCCGACCACCGCCAGGTTGGCCATGCGAATGCGGCGATCGTCGCCCTCGGCGATCAGCGACATGCGCGCGACCCGTTCCTCGTCGCGGATAAAATACACGCGCACCTCGTCGAGGAAGCGGCGATTGATCTCGTAGACGATCTCCAGGTGACGGGGCAGCAGTCGCTCGAACAGACTGACCGACCAGGTCTCCAGCGCCTCGGGCAGCAGGGTGTGGTTGGTGTAGCAGAAGGTGCGGCGGGTGATGTCCCATGCCTGCTCCCAGGTCATGTCATGGTCGTCCATGAACAGCCGCATGAGTTCGGCGACGGCGAGCGCGGGATGGGTGTCGTTGAGCTGGGCGGCAAACTTCTCGGCAAAGGTTTCCAGCGGGCCGACCGTGTTCAGATGTAGCCGGATCATGTCCTGCATCGAGCAGGAGACAAAAAAGTATTGCTGCTTCAGCCGCAGCTCTTTGCCGGCCTCGGGTTCGTCGTTCGGATACAGCACCTTGGAGATGGTTTCCGCCTCGATCTTGGCATGCACCGCGCCGTAATAGTCGCCGACGTTGAACGCCTGAAAATCGAAGGACTGCGATGCCTCGGCCTTCCAGAGTCGCAGCAGATTGACGTTGCCGACCCCGTACCCGAGGATCGGCGTGTCATAGGCCATCCCGCAGATCTCCATGTCCGGCACCCAGCGCGTGCGGGTCTGTCCATCGTGATTGCGGTATTGCTCGGTATGACCGCCGTAGCGTACCGGGAAACAGATCTTCGGACGCGGGATCTCCCAGGGGTTGCCATTGCGTAGCCAGGTATCGCTCTTCTCCACCTGCCAGCCGTTCTCGATAGCCTGATCGAAGATGCCGAATTCGTATCGGATGCCATAGCCGATGGCCGGGATGCCAAGGGTGGACAGCGAGTCCATGAAACAGGCCGCGAGTCGTCCGAGCCCACCATTGCCCAGGCCCGGCTCCTCTTCTTCCTCCAGGATGGCGGCGAAGTCCAGATCCAGTTCCTCGCCGGCCTCGCGCGAGACCTGGGCGATCCCGAGATTGACCAGGTTGTTGGCCAGATGCGGTCCCAACAGAAACTCGGCGGACAAATAACAGACCGTGCGCGCATGGCTGGTCTTGTAGAACTGCGCGGACTTGACCCAGCGCGCCAGCAGGCGGTCGCGCGCGGTGAAGGCCGCGGCCATGTACAGGTCGTGCGGCGTCGCCACTTCCCGGAAACGGCCCTGGATATAAAAGAGGTTGTCGATATACGCCTGTTTCAAGGCCGTTTTGGACATGCCTGTGCGGGTGTGTTCACGAGCTGGAGACAGAGGTTCGGAGGGTTGCGCCTTGGTCATGGTGACGTCTCGTAATAAATCGCTGGAATTGCGTCCGCTCCAGCGGCTGGGGATTTTACCAACCCAGCCGCTTGCTCGAAACGACGCACGCCATGCTGGACGCGATCTAAAACGGCCAGATCCAGTCATCGACATCCGGTTTGTCGATCCCGTGCTCATAGGCATAGTTGCGGCAGTCGATCTGCATGTCCTTAAGCTTTTCCTTGACATGCGCACCGGCCACCTGGAGGCGCGGCACCCGGTTGATGACGTCGATGGCCAGGCTGAAACGGTCGATCTCGTTACTGATCGCCAGTTCCAGCGGGGTGTTGATATTGCCCTTTTCCTTGTAACCGCGCACGTGCAAATTCTTGTGATTGGTGCGCCGATAGGCGAGCCGGTGGATCAGCCAGGGATAGCCGTGGAAGTTGAAGATGACCGGCTTGTCACGGGTGAAGAGGCTGTCGAAGTCGGCGTCGGTCAGTCCGTGCGGGTGCTCGCCGGCGGGCTGGAGCTTGAACAGATCCACCACGTTGATGAAGCGAATCCGGATGTCCTCGAAATGCTCGCGCAGCAGGGCGGTGGCTGCCAGCGCTTCCTTGGTGGGGATGTCGCCGCAGCCGACCAGTACCGCGTCGGGTTCGCTACCCTGATCGTTGCTCGCCCACTCCCAGATGCCGATGCCCTTGGTGCAGTGCTTGATGGCGGCGTCCATGTCCAGGTACTGGAGATGATTCTGCTTGTCGCAAACGATGACGTTGATGTCGTCGCGGCTGTTCAGGCAGTGATTGACCGTCGAGAGCAATGTGTTCACATCCGGGGGCAGATAGATGCGGGTCACCTCCGGGTTCTTGTTGACCACCACGTCGAGAAAACCGGGATCCTGGTGGGTGAAACCGTTGTGGTCCTGCCGCCAGACGGTAGACGTGATCAGCAGATTCAGCGAGGAGATGCGGGCGCGCCAGGGGATGTCCTCGCAGATCGCCAGCCATTTCGCATGCTGGTTGTACATACTGTCGATCACATGCACAAAGGCTTCGTAGGTGGCGAAGAAGCCGTGGCGGCCGGTCAGGACATAGCCCTCGTACCAACCTTCGAGCGTGTGCTCGGAAAGCATTTCCAGCACCCGGCCATCCGGCGACAGTTCGCCGCCGTCGGCGTCCTCGGGCTTGTAGTCGCACAGCCAGAGCTTCTTGCTAACCGCGTAGACATCGTCAAGCTTGTTGGAACTGTTCTCGTCCGGGCCGAAAATCCGGAAGTTGTCCATGTTTTTCGCCATGATGTCGCGCAGCAACGCGCCGGTTGGCTTGGTATTGAATGCGCGGATCGTGCCGGGCTTGTCGACCGGGATGGCGTAGTCGCGAAAATCCGGCAGGCGCAGCGCCCTGCGCAACAGTCCGCCGTTGGCGTGGGGGCTGGCGCTCATCCTCAGGGTGCCCTGGGGCGCGAGTTCCCGGAGTTCCGGGATCAATCGGCCCGTCTCGTCGAAGAGTTCCTCTGGTCGATAGCTCCGCATCCAGTCTTCGAGCTGCTTGAGATGCGCCGGGTTGTTGTGCATTCCGGACAGCGGCACCTGATGCGCGCGCCAGAAACCTTCGACCTTCTTGCCATCGACCTCCGCCGGTCCGGTCCAGCCTTTGGGGGTGCGCAGCACGATCATCGGCCAATGACAGCGGGTCGCCTGTCCGCTGGCGCGGGCCTGTTGCTGGAAGGCGCGAATCTCGGCATGACAGGCATCCAGGGTCGCGGCCATCGTTTGGTGCATGGTCAGGGGGTCATCGCCCTCGACGAAGTGCGGTACCCAACCGTAGCCGCGCATGAGATCGGCCAGTTCGGCGTTGGGGATGCGCGAGAGCAGGGTCGGATTGTTGATCTTATAGCCGTTGAGATGAAGGATCGGCAGCACCGCGCCGTCGCGGATCGGATTGAGGAATTTGCTCGAATGCCAGGAGGTGGCGAGCGGTCCGGTTTCGGCCTCCCCATCGCCCACCGCGACCGCGACCAGCAGGTCGGGATTGTCGAAGGCGGCGCCGAAGGCATGCGAGATGGAATAACCCAGCTCGCCGCCCTCGTGGATGGAGCCGGGGGTTTCGGGTGTGCAATGCGAACCGATGCCGCCGGGGAAGGAGAACTGTTTGAAGAAGGCTTTCATACCCTCTTCGTCCTCGCTCTTGTTGGGATAGATCTCGGAATAGGTGCCTTCCAGATAGACCGGGGCGAGCACGCCGGGCGCGCCGTGGCCGGGGCCAGCGAGAAAGATCGCCGACTGTTGGTGCTGATCGATGATCCGGTTGAGATGCACGTACATGAAGGAAAGACCAGGACTCGCGCCCCAATGACCCAGCAGCCGGCTCTTCAGATGCGCCTCCTGCAGCGGCTCCTTGAGCAGCGGGTTGTCGCGCAGATAGATCATGCCCACCGCCAGATAGCAGCAAGCGCGCCAGTAGGCGTCGAGTTTAGCGAGTTGTTCCGGGGACAGTGGCGTCGCGGTCGGTAGCGTTGCAGTGGCGGTCATGGCGGTCTCCTCGTCGTTGGCGGTGCAATCGAATAAGGATAGTAAATCCGTCAGGTGACGTTCATGTGATGCTTTCAGCCTTCCTCGATCATCGGCGATTGCGGGGTTGGCGCGGTCTCCGGAAAGACGACATCCTCGTAAATGGCCTCCATGGGACAGCGAAAATCCACGGACGCCAGTTCCAATCGCCCTCCCTCGCCGAAGGGATAGAGCACCCACTGTCCAGCGTCATTGCGTCGGAAAACATCCACCGCCATGCGCTCGGGTTCGATCAGAACATATTCCCGGAGCGAGGGCAGTTCCCGATAATGGGCGAATTTGGCGCCACGATCATAGGCGGCGGTGGACTCCGACAGCACCTCGACGATCAGGGTCGGGTTGCGCTTCATCAGCGGCTCGCCCGCGTCGCCGGGGTTGCAGGTCACAAAAACATCCGGATAAAAGAAGCTGTCGGCGGTGTCCACCCGCACCTTCATGTCCGAGATATAGACGCGGCAGGGGCTGCCACGGACATGGGCGCGGAGCATTGAGAACAGGTTTCCCGCGACCGTCACATGCGATTCACTGGCACCGGCCATGGCGAACACCTGGCCAGCGATGTACTCATGTTTGATGGGAGTGCGTTGCTCGCCTTCCAGATAATCCTGGACGCTGATAGTCTGGCATGCGGCGGTATTCAGCATGGCGATTTCCTCGGCGAGCGGCGATCGATTTGATGTTTGAACATCACTGTATAAGCAGCGGTGTCCCGGAATCAATCCTCCGACAGTCTCCCCATCCCCGCCCGCACGCAGCGCAGGAGTCCGTAATCGTAACGCCCCTCGAAGGCATCGAAGACCGGCTTCAGCCCCATCATCGCGCCATCGGGCAGTTGGTCGAAGGCGAACTCGATACGTCGCCGGGTCTCCGCGTCCAGCGTGACCACGTCCTCGACCGCAAGCTCGCCTTCCTCGATACAGCGCGACAGATGGGTGTAAATGGTCGTGGATTTGAGGTTTCGGTGCAGGGCGATCGCCTCCGGATCCATCCCTTTGCGAAACAGCCCCAGCGTTTCCACGAGCGTGTCGCTCAGACCTCCCGACTCCAAAGACGGCGCGGAACGGGAGACGGATCGCGACGGCAGCGGCGGCAGCCCCGACGGACGGCCATGCCGCGCCGCGTGCTCGGACAACACCCGCAGAAACTCCGCGCCGAAGCGCTCCAGCTTGGCCTGTCCAACCCCCATGATTTGAGCGAGTTCGTCCCGCGTGCGCGGACGATAGGTCAGCATCTCGCGCAGCGTGGCGTCGGCGAAGATGACATAGGCCGGCACGTTCTGCGCCAGCGCCAGCAGGCGGCGCTGCTCGCGCAACGCCTGCCACAGCGCCGCCGCCTCCGGATCGGTCGGGGCCGCGGACACCGGGGTGCGCGACGAGGTACCGCTCTTGCGCTCGGGATCGCGACGCAGTCGGATGGCGCGCTCGCCGCGCAACAGCGGACGGCTCTGTTCGGTCAGCTTGAGCGCGCCATGGCCCTCCATGTCCACCGCGATCAGACCCGCCGCCACCAATTGCCGGTAGACCGAACGCCATTGATCGGCGCTCATGGGCTTGCCCTCGACCGCTTTGCCGATCCCGTAGGTGCTCACCCGGTCGTGTCCGAAACGGCGGATGCGTTCCAGGCTCTTGCCGAGCAGCACATCCACCAGATAGGCGCTGCCGAAGCGCTGGCCGGTGCGATAGATGCACGACAACGCCATCTGGGCCGCGAGCGTCCCGTCCCAGGTCTCCACCGGCTCCTGACAGGTATCGCAGTTGCCGCAAGGCTTGGGCAGGGTCTCGCCGAAATAATTGAGCATCACCTGACGCCGGCACTCGGTGGTCTCGCAATAGCCGAGCATACCGTCGAGCTTGTGCAGTTCGATGCGCTTGAACTGCTCGTCCGCGTCCGAATCCTCGATGATCCGGCGCAGCATCACCACGTCGCCGATCCCGTAGGTCATCCAGGCATCCGCCGGCTGACCGTCGCGCCCGGCGCGCCCGGTCTCCTGATAATAGGCTTCGAGACTTTTCGGCAGATCCAGATGGGCGACGAAACGCACGTCCGGCTTGTCGATGCCCATGCCGAAGGCGATGGTCGCCACCATCACGACGCCCTCCTCGCGCAGAAAGCGGGCCTGATGCGCGCGGCGCGTGTCGGCGGGCAGACCGGCGTGATAGGGCAGCGCCGGGAAGTCGTGATCCTGGAGAAAGGTCGCGGTCTCCTCGACCCGGCGGCGCGACAGACAGTAGACGATGCCCGCGTCCTCGGGGTGCTCGCGGCGCAGAAAGGCTAGCAGTTGCTGACGCGGATTGGCCTTCTCGACGATGCGGTAACGGATGTTCGGGCGGTCGAAGCTGGAAACGAACTGACGCGCCTGGCCCAGGCTCAGACGGGTGACGATCTCGTTGCGAGTCGGGGTGTCGGCGGTGGCGGTGAGCGCGATGCGCGGCACCTGCGGCCAACGCGTGTGCAGCCGGTCGAGCTGGATGTATTCGGGTCGGAAGTCGTGCCCCCATTGGGACACGCAATGCGCCTCGTCGATCGCGAAGAGCGCGACCGGGATGCGGTCGAGCAGATCCTCGAAGCGTTCGGTCAGAAGGCGTTCCGGGGCGACATAGAGCAGATCCAGCGAGCCCGCCTGCAACGCCTGCTCGACCGCACGCGCCTTATCGGGGGTGAGCGAGGAGTTCAGAAAGGCCGCCCGCACGCCAAGCTGCGTCAACGCGTCCACCTGATCCTGCATCAGCGCGATCAGCGGCGACACGACGATCCCGGTCCCCGGACGCAACAGCGCCGGGATCTGATAGCAGAGCGACTTGCCCCCGCCGGTCGGCATCAGCACCAGCGCATCGCCGCCATCGATCACCAGATCGATGATCTCGGCCTGAGCGCCGCGAAAGCGATCAAAACCGAAGACCCGGTTCAGGATGCGCAGCGGCGTTTCGTCCATCCGAGCGTTCGTCATCGTTGCGGCCACAGTGGCTCGGTCCGCGCTCCCAGGACGGCGTTCCCAAGAGGATTCGATGCACGGCCCGGCAGGCCAAATGGCATCAATGGTCCTCGCCTCACCAGCAGGGCGCCGCGACGCTCGACATCGCGCCGAAGGCGTCCCAGGGAGTCGGCATCGGCATGCCGCCCCAGGGGCCGCCCGACTTGACGCGAATCGCATACTCGGCCCATTGCAGCGGACGCGGCAGATAACCGACCTGGGCGGCAATCGCATGCAGTTCGGTGACAAAAGCGATGTCGCACGCGGTTTCGGAACCCGGCGCGCCCGTACAAAGATCATGACGCATGCAGGCGGCGTCGAAGGCATCGACGGGCGGCGGAAAGCCGTGACTTGGATGGCCGACGCCGCACCAGTTGCCATAGAGCGGCATACATTTAAAGGCGGCGGCATCGGTGGCGAGGATGGCCAGCAGCGCGCCGGCCAGACAGGTCGGAATCCTTGAGCGGGTCATGGAACCTCCTCAGAGGGTGTAGACAAAAATAATTGAGCTGCTATTTGTATACCAGTCTACAACTGAGCTGGTGTGCGCTGATGTCGAAAGCTGGTCGTCCCCCCAAGATTCACGAGGCGGAGCAAGCGGTATTGCGTCAAATTGTCACGGATCGCCCGACCTCCACGCTGTCAGAGATTGCCCGGGAACTCGCGGCACGGACGGGAATCGAGGCTCATGAAGCAACGATTCGCAAGTCCTTGCGGGAGGCGGGCGTCACGCGCCTCCGGGGCGAGAGTGGTCTCGAGGCGCAAGCGCGCGCAACGCCGCGTCGGTATGGGTATACGGATGCGCATCGTCGCCACGACCCCGACCAAAGCTACCCAAGTTGTCTGACCGATGCGGAGTGGGACTTGGTCGCCGCTCTCTTTGAGATGCCGGGCGGGCGGGGTCAACCGCCCCGCGTGTCGCGCCGGAGCATCCTGGAGGCGTGTTGCTACGTGGTGCGCACGGGGTGCGCGTGGCGGATGCTGCCGCACGATTTCGCGCCTTGGCAGAATGTCTACAAGACGTTTCGCCGTTGGAGTGCGGCTGGGAAGTTTGAGCAGATGCATGATCGACTGCGGGGGCAATGGCGCGAACGCGAGGGGCGTGAGATCGCGCCGACGGCGGCGGTGCTGGATGCGCAATCGACCCGCGGCTCGCCGCAGGGTGGACCGAGCGGCTTTGATGCGGGCAAGCAGGTCAAGGGGCGCAAGCGCAGCCTGGTGGTCGATACTTTGGGGTTCGTGTTGGCGGTGAGCGTGGTCGCGGCCAATCTTCAGGACCGCGATGCCGCCTCGGGCGCCGTCGCTGACGCGGCCGCCAAGTACCCCCAGATCAACACGCTGTTTGTCGATAGCGCCTACGCCGGTCAATTTGCCCAAACCACCGAGCAGACCCACGCGATCCGCGTGGAAGTCGTGCGCCATCCAGCCAACAAAAGCGTTGGCTCCTGGCACGTGGACGGGGCGCCTGACCGAGTGGTGATCGCCAACGCCGACGGCTTCGTTCCGCTGCCGAAGCGCTGGGTTGTCGAGCGCACCCATGCGTGGAATGAGCGTGCCCGTCGATTGATCATGCATCATGACCGTCTGCCAGCGGTCTCCGAAACCTGGGTTTGGCTGGCGGAGGCGCGCATCCTGCTGCGGCGGTTGACCACAACGGTTTGATTTTGTCTACACCCTCTCAGGTCGCAATGTAAAGGCAGGATGTTTCAATCCGCGCCCGGTCTGGCCGGGCGACACTGCACGGAAGAGGTTACCCCCTCTCCCGTGCGCATTATCCCCCTGAAGGTCGAGGTTTCAACCGGAGGATTGCGATGAAAAGCAGGATGAAACGAGCTGTCTGGATAGTATCCGATTGCACCGGATGTTCGCTCGTTTTCAAAATCTAGTTGGCGCTCTTCAGTCCACATTCGGACCCATGGCGCACATCCAAACCGACCAGCCGTAGCACCCGGTTTCTTCGTCGCGGCCGTGGATGATTTCAGCGAGGAAATCGAACTGTTCCGGGTCTTCTTTCCGGAGTATCGCGAGACGCCGGTCGTGGGCATCCTCGCAAGCTTGTGGATCGATGAAAGCGTATTGAACCATGCCATCAAGACCGGATTTCTCGCACTGGCAACGGGCAATCAGCTCATGGAAGTGATGAATCCGCCTGGACTCGTGCCGAAGCGGCGGTGAACTTGCGATCGTTCGTGGCGATCCTGAAGCCGTTCGTGTCGATCCTGAAGCCGTTCGTGGCGATCCTGAAGCCGTTCGTGGTGAGGCTCTCGAACCACGAATGGCTTCACGCTCCGAGTCCGAGGCTTTCCCCTTCGCCCCTTCGACAAACCTGTCCTGAGCGAAGTCGAAGGGAGCCGAATGGCTAAAGACTCGGGACGAGTGGGAAACCCTTCACTGTTTGCATGATTCGCCTGGTTTTTCGCTCCATCGGGCAATCCTGAGAATTGCTGGCGATGCACGTCACTCAGGGCCATATGGCCCTCGGCGTGATAGAATCACGCGGTTCAAACACGCATAACGTTGTCCCTGTCCGGGGGCCGCGCGGTACGCTTACAGTCGGTTTATCACGCCCATGCCAGATTTCGCCAGAGAAGTCATACCCATCAATCTTGAGGACGAGATGCGCAAGTCCTATCTCGATTACGCCATGAGCGTGATCGTGGGGCGGGCGCTGCCGGATGTCCGCGACGGTCTCAAGCCCGTGCATCGACGGGTGCTGTTCTCCATGAGCGAGCAGGGCAACGTCTGGAACCGCGCCTATCGCAAGTCCGCCCGCGTGGTCGGCGATGTCATGGGTAAATATCACCCGCATGGCGACTCGGCCATCTACGACACCATGGTCCGCATGGCCCAGCGTTTTTCGCTGCGCTATCTGCTGGTCGATGGCCAAGGGAATTTCGGCTCAGTCGATGGCGATCCACCAGCGGCCATGCGTTACACGGAAGTGCGCATGATGCGCCTCGCCGATGCGCTGCTGGACGATCTGGACAAGGAAACCGTCGAGTTCATTCCGAACTACGACAACACCGAGCACGAACCCACGGTGTTGCCCGCGCGCTTTCCGAATCTGCTGGTCAACGGATCGTCCGGGATCGCGGTCGGCATGGCGACCAATATCCCGCCGCATAACCTGCGCGAGGTCATCGATGCCTGCCTGGCGATCATCGAGAACCCGCTGATCACCATCGAGGAGATCATGGAGATCGTGCCGGGGCCGGATTTCCCGACGGCGGCGCTCATCAATGGGGTACGCGGTATCCGCGAAGCCTATCGCACCGGGCGCGGGCGTTGCGTGATGCGCGCCCGCACCATCACCGAGGCGCAGAAGCGTAGCGGACGCGAGGCGATCGTCGTCACCGAGATTCCCTATCAGGTCAACAAGGCACGCCTGCTGGAACGCATCGCCGAGTTGGTCAAGGAAAAAAAGATCGACGGCATCGCGCAGGACGGGTTGCGCGACGAGTCCGACAAGGACGGCATGCGGATCGTCATCGAACTCAAGCGCGATGCCCATGCCGAGGTGCTGCTGAACAATCTGTATCAGCACACCCAGATGCAGCAGGTGTTCGGCATCAACATGGTCGCGCTGGTGGACGGTCAGCCGCTGACGCTCAATCTCAAGCAGATCCTGGAGTATTTCCTACGCCATCGCCGGGACGTGGTGACGCGCCGCATCCTGTTCGAACTGCGCAAGGCGCGCAATCGGGCACATGTCCTGGAAGGCTATGCGATCGCGCTGGCGAACATCGACGAGGTGATCGCCACCATCAAGGCGTCGGCGAGTCCGGGCGATGCGCGCGAGCGTCTGATGACGCGGGCCTGGGCGCTCGGTGCCGTCACCGGGATGCTGGCGCGCGCGGGGGCCGATCAGACCCGCCCGGAGGATCTCGAACGCGAGTTCGGTCTGACCGATGCGGGCTATCGGTTGAGCGAGCGTCAGGCCAAGGCGATCCTGGATCTGCAGTTGCATCGTCTCACCGGTCTGGAGCAGGAGAAAATTCTCAAGGAGTTCGAGGAAATTCTGGACCGAATCGCCGCGCTGCTGCTGATCCTGTCGGATCCGGATCGTCTGATGGAGGTGATTCGCGAGGAACTCGTCGCCATCCGCGAACAGTTCGGCGACGCCCGGCGCACCGAGATCCAGGTCGACCATACGGACCTAACCCTGGAAGATCTCATCACTCCCGAGGACGTGGTGGTGACGCTCTCGCATCAGGGCTATGTCAAGGCCCAGCCGATCAGCGATTATCAGGCCCAGCGGCGCGGCGGCAAGGGCAAGAGCGCGACCTCGTTCCGCGAGGAGGATTTCATCGATCGGATCTTCGTCGCCAACTCGCTCGATACCGTGCTCTGTTTTTCCAGCCGCGGCCGGGTCTATTGGCTCAAGGTCTACGAACTGCCCCATTCCGGGCGGGGCGCGCGCGGTCGCCCCATGGTCAACCTGCTGCCGCTGGAACCGGGCGAACGCATCAATGCGCTCCTGCCGATCCGCGAGTATGAGGAAGGGCTGTTCGTGTTCATGGCGACCAGCGCCGGGACGGTGAAAAAGACCCCGCTCACGGACTTCTCGCGACCGCTGTCGCGCGGCATCATCGCCATCGATCTGCGCGAGGACGAGGTGCTGGTCGGGGTTGTCATCACCGACGGCAAGCGGGATCTGATGCTCTTTACGTCCAACGGCAAGGCGGTGCGTTTCTCCGAGGACCATGTGCGCGTCATGGGACGCACCGCGCACGGCGTGCGCGGCGTCCGCCTGCAGGACGGTCAGCGCGTCATTTCGCTGCTGGTGCCGGAGCCCGGAACCGTGCTCAGCGTGACCGAAAACGGCTATGGCAAACGCACGCGGGTCGAGGATTTCCCGACCAAGGGGCGCGGCACTCAGGGCGTGATCGGCATCAGCACCTCCGAGCGCAACGGCGCCCAGGTCGGCGCGGTGCTGGTGCGTCCCGGCGACGAGATCATGCTGATCACCGAGGGCGGTACCCTGATCCGGACCACCGTCGATCAGATTCCGGTCGTCGGTCGGAGCGCACAGGGCGTTAAACTCATCAACCTGGGCGACGGCGAGCGTCTGGTCTATGTCGAGCGAATCGTGGCCCTGGAGAGCGACGGAGAGAATGGCGAGACCGAAGATCCGCTTCAGAATCGCGCACCGGAAGACGATCCCATTGAAAACGGCGAACCGGATCCGGAAGGCGACAGCGATTCGGAAACCGACGCGGACGATTAGGCGGTTTGCGCCAAAAGATTTAATTTCAGGTAAAAACTTGACTGATTTTCCGTTCGTCCTGAATCCCGAGCGGAGCCGAAGGGTCGAAAATAGAATGAACAACTGCAATTCGCATGAGGAAGGTCAATATGGCTCGCGTCTTTAATTTCAGCGCCGGTCCGGCGATGCTGCCTGAGTCGGTGCTCTGCCAAGCCCAGGATGAAATGCTCGACTGGCAGGGCAGCGGCATGTGCGTGGCCGAGATGAGCCACCGCGGCAAGGAATACATGTCCATCGCCGCCCAGGCCGAGTCGGATCTGCGCGAGCTGTTGAAGGTTCCGGCCAACTATAAGGTGCTGTTCCTGCAGGGCGGCGCCTCCAGCCAGTTCGCGGCGGTCCCGATGAATCTGCTGCGCGGCGGCGGCGCGGCCGATTATCTGAACACCGGCTCCTGGTCCAAGAAGGCGATCTCGGAGGCGCGGCGTTACTGCACCGTCAACGTCGCCGCGAGCACCGAGGACAGCAAATTCACCCGCGCGCCGTCCCAGGACGAACTCAAGCTCGCCGATGGCGCGGCCTATGTCCACTACACCCCGAACGAGACCATCGAGGGCGTCGAATTCCCCTACGTGCCTGAGACTGCCGGCATTCCGCTGGTGGCCGATATGTCCTCGACCCTGCTGTCGCGTCCGATCGATGTCTCGCGCTTCGGGTTGATCTACGCGGGCGCGCAGAAGAACATCGGCCCGGCCGGACTGACCATCGTCATCGTGCGCGAGGATCTGCTCGGTCAGCCGATCGCGGGCACGCCGACCATGTTCGACTACAAGATCCACGCCGACAACGATTCCATGTACAACACCCCGGCCACCTATGCCTGGTATCTGGCCGGGCTGGTGTTCAAATGGCTGAAAGACCTAGGCGGTCTCGACGCGATGGCCGTGATCAACGCGCGCAAGGCCAAGCTGCTCTATGACACCATCGATGCGTCCAGTTTCTACGCCAATCCGGTCCAGCCGGACTCGCGTTCCTGGATGAACGTGCCCTTCACGCTGGCCAGTTCCGACCTGGACGAGACGTTCCTCAAGGAAGCCAAGGCGGCGAATCTGACCACGCTCAAGGGCCATCGCTCAGTCGGCGGCATGCGCGCCAGTATCTACAATGCGATGCCGGAGGAAGGCGTTCAGGCGCTGGTCGCCTTCATGCAGGAATTCGAGCGCAGGCACGCCTAATGTTCAAAATCCAAACGCTGAATAACATCTCCGTGGCCGGGTTGGAGCGCCTGCCGCGCGACCGCTACGAAGTCGCCTCCGAGATCGCCCATCCGGACGCCATCCTGGTGCGTTCGGCCAAGATGCACGACATGGAGATCCCCGTCACCGTCAAAGCCATCGGTCGCGCCGGCGCCGGCACCAACAATGTGCCGGTGGCGGCCATGACGGCACGCGGCGTGGCGGTCTTCAACGCCCCCGGCGCCAACGCCAACGCCGTCAAGGAGTTGGTGATCGCGGGCATGCTGATCGCGGCCCGCAACATCGCGCAAGCCTGGCAGTTCGCGCGCGGGCTCGAAGGCGACGATGCGGCCATCAATCAGGCGGTCGAGTCCGGCAAGAAACAATTCGGCGGCTTCGAGCTTCCCGGTCGCACGCTCGGCGTGGTCGGACTCGGCGCCATCGGCGTCAAGGTCGCCAACGCCGCGCGCGCCCTGGGGATGAAGGTCGTCGGCTACGATCCGACCATCACCGTCCATCGTGCCTGGCAGCTTGCCAGCGATGTCCAGCCGGCCCTGAGCATCGACGATCTGCTCTCGCGCTCGGACTTCGTCACCTTCCATGTGCCGCTCACCGACGAGACCCGGCACATGATCAACGCCGAGCGCATCCGCACCCTGCCCAAGGGCGCGGTGCTGCTGAACTTCTCCCGCGAGGGCATCCTCGACGACGCCGCCGTGGTTGCCGCGCTGGATCAGGGTCATCTCTACGCCTATTGCTGCGATTTTCCGAGCAACCTGCTGAAGAACCATCCGCGCGTCGTGACCCTGCCGCATCTGGGCGCCTCCACCCGCGAGGCCGAGGACAATTGCGCCATCATGGTCGCCGATCAGATCCGCGAGTATCTGGAAAACGGCAACGTGACCAATTCGGTCAACTTCCCGGAGATCTGTCTGCCGCTCAATGGCGGTCCGCGGCTGGCCATCGTCAACAGCAATGTGCCGAACATGGTCGGTCAGATTTCCACCGATCTTGCCAATGCCGGGCTGAACATTCTCGACATGCTCAACCGCTCGCGCGGCGACGTGGCGGTGACGCTCATCGATATCGATAAGCCTTGTCCCGAGGACACGCTGGCCCAGCTTCGATCCATCTCGGGCGTGCTTTCGGTTCGTCATCTCGGCGGCTGAACGGGGTTCTTGCGTCATGGCGACAGACAGCAGCGACGGACTTGACGGGGTGCGCAACCGGATCGATGCCATCGATCAGGAGTTGTTGCGGCTGATCAGCGAGCGCGCCCGCTACGCCCAGCAGGTCGCGCATCTCAAGACCGAGTCCAACGGCCAACAGGTGCAGTTTTATCGACCGGAGCGCGAGGTCGCGGTGCTGCGCCGCATCAAGGACGCCAATCCGGGGCCGCTGGACAGCGAGGAGGTTGCCCGCCTGTTCCGCGAGATCATGTCCGCCTGTCTGGCGCTGGAGCGCCCACTCAACGCCGCCTTTCTGGGACCGGAAGGCACCTTCACCCAGGCCGCAGCCATCAAGCACTTCGGCCATTCGGTCGTGACCCGCGCCATGGCGACCATCGACGAGATCTTTCGCGAGGTCGAATCCGGGGCCTGCGATTTCGGCGTGGTGCCGGTGGAGAACTCGACCGAGGGCGTGGTTAGTCATACCCTGGATCTGTTCATGAGTTCGCCGCTGCGGATCACCGGCGAGGTGACGCTGCGGATTCATCACCATCTGATGAGTCATGAGGCGGATCCGAGCGCGATTCGCGTGCTTTACTCCCATCAGCAATCGCTGGCCCAGTGCCGCGGCTGGCTCGACCGCTACCTGCCTCACGCCGAGCGGATTGCCGTCGGCAGCAACGCCGACGCCGCGCGCACCGCGGCGAGCGAGCCGGGATCGGCGGCGGTCGCCGGTTTGCAGGCGGCCGAGATCTACGGCCTGACGGTGCTCGCCGAACGGATCGAGGACGATCCCGGCAACACCACCCGCTTTCTGGTCATCGGCAAAGCGGATTCGCCGCCGAGCGGTCAGGACAAGACCAGTCTGCTGCTCTCCTGCCGCAACCAGGCGGGCGGTCTGCACGCCTTGCTGATGCCGCTGGCCGCGCACGGGATCAGCATGACCCGGATCGAATCGCGCCCCTCGCGCCGGGGCATCTGGGATTATGTCTTTTTTATCGATATCCTCGGTCATCGCCAGGATCTGGCGGTCACCGCCGCCCTGGAGCATCTGGAGAAGGACGCGCCGCTGTTCAAGATCCTTGGCTCTTATCCGGTGGCCGTGTTGTAATCCGGGAGCAGTGGTCAGCGGTCAGCGGTCAGCGGTCAGCGGTCAGCGGTCAGTGAAGTGTCCATCAACTATTTCCCGACTTGATCGGTACTGTCCGGCAGCCATCGGGACGTCGAAAATGGACAGTTTCTTAATAACGATCTCACGCGGAGGCGCGGAGTGCGCGGACATAAAGAATGATGAATGATTGGGACGGCATCCAAGGGGTATCCCGATGGCAATCTCTCGGCGTGAGCCGTGAGACATCTTCCGACTCTCCGCGTGCTCCGCGTCTCCGCGTGAAACTTTTTTTACTCGTTACTAACACTCTTTCGATGCCTTATGAGCCAAGCTGACAACCCCTTTCTGGCGCTTGCCGCCCCCTGGATCGCCGGGCTCACGCCCTATGTGCCGGGCAAGCCGATCTCGGAACTGGAACGCGAACTCGGGATCCGCGACTCGGTGAAACTGGCCTCGAACGAAAACCCGCTCGGACCCGGACCCAAGGCACGGGCGGCCATCGCGGCCATGCTGGATGAGATCGGCCGCTATCCCGATGGCGGCGGTTTCGAACTGCGCCGCGCGCTGGCCGATTTCCACAACGTTTCGCCGGCATCCATCACGCTCGGCAACGGCTCCAATGACGTGCTGGATCTGGTGGCGCGCACCTTTCTGCAGCCCGGCGTCGAGTCGCTGTTTTCCGAATTCGCCTTCGCTGTTTATCCGATCGCGACCCAGGCCGTCGGTGCCACCGCGCGGGTTGCCAAGGCACGCGATTATGGTCATGACCTTAACGCCATGGCCTCGCTGGTCACCGACCAGACCCGCGTCGTCTGGATCGCCAACCCCAACAATCCGACCGGAACCTGGCTGTCCGCACAGGCGCTCAAATCCTTTCTCGGCGCACTGCCGAAAACCTGTGTGGTGGTGATCGATGAAGCCTACACCGAATATGTGTCCGAGCCGGATTTCCCGGACACCACCCATTGGATCGAAAGCTGCCCGAACCTGATCGTCACCCGCACCTTCGCCAAGGCCCATGGTCTGGCCGCGCTGCGGATCGGTTATGGCATCAGCGATCCGCGCGTGGCGGATCTGCTGAATCGGGTCCGCCAGCCCTTCAACGTCAACGCCATGGCCCAGGCCGCCGCCGCCGCCGCCATCGCCGACCGCGAGCATGTGCGCGCCTCGGTGGAACTGAACCGCGCCGGCATGCGTCAGTTGACCGAGGCGTTCGTCCGGCTAGGACTCGACTACATCCCCTCGGTCGGCAATTTCGTCACCCTGAACCTCGGACGCCCCGCCGGTCCGATCAACGACGCCCTGCTGCATCGTGGCGTCATCGTGCGCCCCGTCGGCAACTATGGTCTGCCCAATCATCTGCGGATCAGCGTGGGTCTGGAGCAGGAAAACGCGCGCTTCATCGATGCCCTGGAAGACGTGCTCGCGGCATGATCGAGCGGCTCGCGATCATCGGGGTCGGGCTGATCGGCGGCTCGCTGGCCCGTGCCCTACGCGCCGCCGGCGCGGTGCGCGAGGTCGTCGGCTGCGGCCGCGCCCTGCCGAATCTTGAAAAGGCGCGCGCATTCGGCGTCATCGACCGTTTCACCCAGGATCCCGCCGAGGCCGTGCGGAATGCCGACCTGGTCTTTGTCGCCGTGCCGCTCGGGGCCATGCGCGGCGTCTTCGACGCGATTCGTGAGCATCTCCAGCCGGAGACCGTGATCACCGATGGGGGCAGCGTCAAAGGCAGCGTGGTCCTGGACGCCAGCGCGGCCTTCGGCGCACTGCCGCCGCGTCTAGTGCCGGGTCATCCCATCGCCGGGACCGAGCATAGCGGGGTCGAGGCATCCTTCGCCGAACTCTATCGGAATCGTCGTGTCATTCTGACCCCCCTGCCCGACACGGATCCCGACGCGCTCGCGCGCGTACAGACCATGTGGGAAACCTGCGGCGCCGAGGTGACCCTCATGTCGGTGGCGCACCATGACGAAGTGCTCGCCGCCACCAGCCATCTCCCCCACATGCTCGCCTTCGGACTGGTCGACGCGCTGGCGCGCATGCGCGAGAACGACGAGATTTTCCGCTATGCCGCTGGCGGCTTCCGCGACTTCACTCGCATCGCCTCCAGCAACCCGGTCATGTGGCGCGACATCTGCCTCGCCAACCGCGAGGCATTAAGCGCCATGCTCGCGCGCTTCGGCGTGGAGATGACGGACCTCGCCGAGAGCATCCGCCGCGCCGACGGCGATCATCTGCTGGAGATCTTCGCGCGCGCCAAGGCTGCGCGCGACCGCTCGATCGAGCAGTCTCACTAAGCAACTGTCCATTTTCGACGTCCCGATGGCTGCCGGACAGTGCCGCTCAAGTATCGGCGTCGCCCGCTACGGGGCGCGTCACTGCCATTTAAGTTAAGCCGTTCGTGGTGAGGCCCTCGAACCATGAACGGCTTAACGCTCAGAGGCTTAAGATTTTCCGTCCGCCCTTCGACAAGCTCAGGGCGAACGGAAAATCCTTAACTTAATGGCAGTGACGGGGCGCGTAGGAGCCCGCTTGCGGGCGACTTGGCCGTCGGTTTCAGCGATTCGGGAAATCATTGCTGGACGGTTTTTTAGTTGAGATCCGGCGTTTGACCAGCCGCGACATACACCGCTCGTTCGGCGACGTTGGTGGCGCGGTCGGCGACCCGTTCGTAGTTATGCACGATCCACAGCAGATAGGTGCCCGTGAGCGCGAATCCCGCGTCGGTGCGCATTCTGCCAAGCACTTGCTGGATGATGGCCTCCTCGTCACGGTCGACCTGCGCTTCGCGCACCACCGCCGCGCGCGCCGTCGACTCGTCGCTGTTCGAGGTGAAGGCATCGAGCGCGTCGGTCAGCATGGCGATGGCGTTGCCGGCAACGCCGAGGATGGCCGCGACAGGTTCGGGCGGAAGGCGTTCTTCCCCGATCTTCAGCATGACGCTCGCCACATCGCCGGCATAATCGCCGATGCGTTCCAGTTCGGAAACCAGTTCCATGCAGGCGCCAAGCGCGCGCAGATCCTCGCCCGCCGGCTGATAGGCGGCGAGCGTGACCAGGCACTGCTGTTCCAGTAGGCGTCGCTGTTGATTGATGGCGGCGTCGGCCTCGATGATCCGCGCCGCCAGGATCAGATCATGCGCCTTGAGGCAGACCACCGATTGATTCAGCGCCTGGATGACCAAGGCGCCAAGGTCGCCGATGGCCGCCTGAAGCTGGACACGCTTTTTCTGGACCAGATTGATTTTATCGGCCATCGGGGCTTCCTCGTTGCGGTCGTGAGAAATGGGCTCAAGAAACAATGGCATCCTAAACCGCGTCGGATGAACGTCGGATTCCACGCGAAAGGCGGTTTCGACAACAAGTCATCGGTGCATTGCGTCATTATCGCACAAGCATGTTGCGGAAATTGGGGCTCGAAAAACCCTAAAGCCTCGTCGCGATCTGTCCCGATTCCCACAAGCGCGTACGCTCCGGTCTGTCGCGATCCTCACAAAACGGGCACGACCGATCAAGATATCGTTTTTATATCAAACGCTTGGCCAATTAATTAAAATCGGCACGACGATTGCTAAATTGCTTCTAGATTCTTTGATTCAGCGGGGCCGGGCGCCCCCGATTTTCTGGAGGCTGCGTGATGGCGTTGAAGGTATTGAGCCACGACGAGGGGGCGCCGGTCGGCGGCTGCGCGGCGAGCGGTTGCGGCAGCAGCACCGATCGGCTCGCTCATCTGCCCGAGGCGATTCGCGCGAAGGTCAACAATCACCCCTGCTTTTCGGAAGACGCGCACCATCATTACGCGCGGATGCATGTGGCGGTAGCGCCCGCCTGTAACATCCAGTGTCACTACTGCAATCGCAAATACGACTGCTCCAACGAATCCCGCCCCGGCGTGGTCTCCGAGGTGTTGACCCCGGATCAGGCGGTCAAGAAGGTCATGGCCGTGGCCGCCGCGATTCCGCAGATGACGGTGCTCGGCATCGCCGGCCCCGGCGATCCGCTGGCCAACCCGGCGCGCACCCTGGAGACCTTCCGCCAGCTCTCCGAGAAGGCGCCGGATATCAAGCTCTGCGTCTCGACCAATGGCCTGGCCCTGCCGGCTGTCGTGGATGAACTCTGCAAGCACAACATCGAGCATGTCACCATCACCATCAACTGCGTCGATCCGGACGTGGGCGCCAAAATCTATCCCTGGATTTTCTGGAACAACCGTCGCATCAAGGGGCGCCGGGCGGCCGAGATCCTGATCGAGCAGCAGCAGAAAGGGCTGGAGATGCTGGTCGCGCGCGGCGTGCTGGTCAAGGTCAATTCGGTGCTGATTCCTGGCGTCAACGACGAACATCTGAAAGAGGTGAGCCGAGTCGTCAAGGCCAAGGGCGCCTTCCTGCACAACGTCATGCCGCTGATCGCGGAGGCCGAGCATGGCACCTTCTACGGGATCATGGGACAGCGCGGTCCGACCACGGAAGAGCTTCAGGCCCTCCATGATTCCTGTGCCGGCGACATGGCCATGATGCGCCACTGCCGTCAGTGCCGCGCCGATGCGGTCGGGATGCTGGGCGAGGATCGCGGGCACGAGTTCACGCTCGACAAAATCGAGCATCTGGACATCGATTATGCCGAGGCCATGGTGCGCCGCGCGGAGGTCCATTCGGCCATCGAGGCCAACCGGACGGCGCAGCGCCGGCGCACGGGCGAAACCTTCGTCTCGCTGGCATCGCTGCAACGCAAAATCCCCGTCAAACCAGAGCCGCGCCCAGTGCTGATGGCGGTCGCGACCACCGGCGGCGGCGTCATCGACCAGCATTTCGGCCATGCCCGCGAGTTCCTGGTCTACGAGGCGTCTAGCCAGGACGTGCGCTTCATCGGCGTGCGCAAGGTGGATCAGTACTGTGCGGGCGACACGACCTGCGGCGAGGCCGAGACCGCGTTGCACAAGACCCTCCGCGCACTGGATGGCTGCGAGGTCGTCCTCTGTTCCCGGATCGGTTACGAACCCTGGAGTCAACTGGAAGCGGCCGGCATCGCGCCGAACGGCGAGCATGCGCTGGAGCCGATCGAGGAGGCGGTTACCGCCGTTTATCGCGAGATGGCCGAGTCGGGGCGTCTCGATCGGCCGATCCCGGAACCCCAGCGCATGTCCGCCTGAACCTGCATCGTGTCGAAGCGTTATTTGTCGGGAGACTGATCCGATGGCATTCCAAATCATCGAAGGCTGCGTGAACTGCTGGGCGTGCGAGCCGCTCTGTCCGAGCGGGGCGATCTTCGCGGCCACGCCGCATTTCCAGATCGACGCGAAGAAATGCACCGAGTGCGAGGGCGACTTCGCCGAGCCGCAGTGCGCGAGCATCTGCCCGGTCGAAGGGGTCATTCTCGATGGTCTGGGCGTTCCCGCAAATCCGCCCGGCTCCTTGACCGGGATCCCGCCGGAGCGCATGGCCGCGGCCATGGCCGAGATCCAGGCGCGTTAACCATGGCCTCGTCCGTGATCTTCTACGAAAAGCCGGGCTGTCTGTCGAACGGCAGGCAGAAAGCCCTGCTGACGTCGCTTGGGCATTCGCTGACCGTGCGCGATCTGCTGGCCGAGCCCTGGACCGCCGAGCGCTTGCGGTCCTTTTTCGGCGCGATGCCGGTACGCGACTGGTTCAATCCGACCGCGCCCCGCGTCAAGCAGGGCGAGGTACGCCCGGAGACGCTCGACGAATCCACGGCACTGGCCCTGATGCTCGCCGATCCGCTGCTGATCCGTCGTCCGCTGATCGAAACCGAATGCGGGCGCGGCTGCGGTTTCGCGCCGGGTCCGATGCTGGATGCGCTCGGCGTGGCGCTTGAGCCGGAGCAGGATCTCCAGTCCTGCTCGCGGATTGGTCCGGATCCGCATTGCGAGCGCCCAAGCGCTCGGGCGGCGATCCGATGACCGCCTCGCGGCAGACCGTTGCCCAACCGGGCGAGGCCGTCGGGATCGTGCCTGGCGTGCACTGGATCGGTGTCCTGGATCCGAGCCTGCGCTCGTTCGACATCATCCTGCGTACCGCCAACGGCACGACCTACAACGCCTATCTGGTGCGCGGGAGCGATGGCGTTGCCATCATCGACACCGTCAAGGCGGGGTTTGCCGAGGAATTCTTCGCGCGTCTGGAGTCGGTCGCCCGTTACGACGAGATTCGGGTCATCGTGCTCAATCATCTGGAGCCGGATCATACCGGCGCGCTGCCCGAGCTGATGCGGCGGGCCCCGCAGGCCAAACTCTACATTTCCACCCGCGCGACCACCATGCTGAAGGCGCTGCTCAAGCCCAAGGGCGACGAGCGCCCCTTCGAGTACGAGACGGTCGGCACCGGCGACGAGGTCTCGCTGGGCGACCGTACCCTGCGCTTCCTGCACACGCCCTTTCTGCACTGGCCGGATACGCAATGCACCTATCTGGTCGAGGACGGGGTGCTGTTCTCGGGTGACGTGTTCGGCTGTCACCATTGCGACAGCCGTCTGTTCAACGATCGCTGCGGCGATTTCCGGTTTGCCTTCGATTATTACTACGCACACATCATGCGTCCCTTCAAGACCTATGTGATGGACGCGATCAAGCTGATCGAGCCGCTGACGCTCAAGATCATCGCGCCCACCCATGGCCCCATTCTGCGCGATCGTCCGCGCCGCTCGCTGACCCGCTACCGCGAGCTGTCGAGCGCCAGCTTCAGCGAACGGATCGACAACGACGAGCGCTCGCTGATCGTCTTCTACATGAGCGCCTACGGCAACACCGCGCGCATGGCCGAGGCGATCTGCGCCGGCGCCGAGGAGGCGCCGGGGGTGCGCGTCTCGCTCTATGACTTGGAGGGCGGGGAACTTCAGCCCTTCGTGGATCTGATCGAATCGGCTGACGCCCTGGCGCTCGGTTCCCCGACCATCAATGGGGACGCGGTCAAGCCGATCTGGGATCTGCTCTCGTCGCTGGCCGTGATCGATCTCAAGGGCAAGCTCGGCGCGGCCTTCGGATCCTACGGCTGGACAGGCGAGGCGGTACGCATGATCGAGGATCGTCTGCGCGGCCTGAAGCTGCGGGTGCCGGTGCCGGGTGTGCGCGTCAAACTCATCCCGACCGACGAGGAACTTGACGCCTGCCGCGATTTCGGGCGCGCGCTGGCGGGGGCCATCGTCAGCGGAGAACGCGGGAAGGTCATCGATTTCGCCGACCTCGGGTGAGCGACATCAGCCGCGCGGGATCGCCATTAAGGTGATTTACGGGAAAGACCTTATCGATTTTCCGTTCGTCCTGAGCTTGTCGAAGGATGACCGGAAAATCGCGCTCCGAGGCCAACATTGCATCCGTTCATGGTTCGACCCTTCGACGGGCTCAGGACTCACCACGAACGGATGCAATGTCACCACGAAAGAGGGTATGAGCTTTTCCGGAAATCGCCTTAAGTTAAGCCATTCATGGTTCGAGGGCCTCACCACGAACGGCTTAACTTAATGGCAGTGCAGCCACGCGGGGGATGTCATCGGCGCCGGATGCAATCGACGCCGTATCCGCCACGGCGGACAGGGTTTACTTTTTATCATCGACAACACAGGAGTCTGACACCATGGCGAAAGCCAAAATTACCTTCACGGATATCGACCAGACCGTCAACGTGCCGGCCGGCACGCGGGTTATCGAAGTCTCGGAAAAGATCGGCGCGGGGATCATCTACGGTTGTCGCGAGGGCGACTGCGGCACCTGCATGATGCATGTGGAAGAAGGCTGGAACAATCTGACCGAGCCGTCGGTACTGGAGGAAAAGGTGCTGCGCGAAAACATGGCCAGCCGTCATGACCGGCTCGCCTGCCAGGCCCAGATCCTGGGCGACTGCCGCGTCAAGCCGGCCTGAGGAGACACAAAACATGGCACTCGTAACCTTTTCAAGCCCGGATTACAAGGACAAAACCGTTTACGCCGTGGCCGGAAGCCACACCGAAACCCTGCTCAAGCTGGCCAAGGAACACAAGATCCCGGTCCACCATGACTGTCAGGACGGCGAATGCGGCAACTGTCTGGTACGCGTCACCAGCGTCGATAAGAAGACGCAGCGCATGGGCTACCACCTGACCGACAAGGAGCAAACCGTCCTGCGGCACCTGGGCAAATTGACCAAGGACGATATCGACCGCATGGCGGTCGACGACATGCCGAGCGAATGGCGTCTGGCTTGCCAGATGATCGTTCGCGACGAAGATATCCTGGTGGAGTACTGAGACCGTGCTGGCCCTGGCCGACGAGCTGACGCGCGAAGCCGAACATGTCTTCGCGCGGCTGATGGCCCGTGCGGTCGGGGCTGGCAACGACACGGCCTTCGCGAGCATGATCGCGACCCGCGCGGCCGGCGGCGGCGCGCTGCCGGTCTGGCTGGGCTTGGATCTCCAGGCCTTTCGCGGACTGATAACCTATCATTTTCCCGGCGTCTCGCCCGATGTGCTGTCGGCGACCGATGGCGGGATTCCGCTCAAGGCCGCGCGCCAGGACGAGCGGGAGGAATTGATCGATCTGATGCTGACCTATCGTGCCCATGAATCGCCCTCCGAGGTCTGGATGGCCCAGACCGTGGCCGCCGGCTGCATGGCGGGCGATCACCTGTGGCATGATTTGGGTCTGTGGAATCGAGGCGAATTGACGGCGCTGATGCGCCGCAATTTCCCGTTACTGGCCGCGCGCAATGTCAAGGATATGAAGTGGAAACGGTTCCTCTACAAGCAATTGTGCGAAACCGAGGGGATCCATGTCTGCCGCGCGCCATCCTGCGAGGTCTGCGTCGACTATCATGTTTGTTTTGGACCCGAGGACTGAATTCATCCCCACGGATCTACCCGCGGGAACCCTCTACGACCGCGCGGCCGCGGCCTATCTGGGGCTGGCTGTAGGCGATGCGCTGGGCGCCACGGTCGAATTTCTGACTCCCCGCGAGATTCTGAGCCAGTATGGCGAGCACCGCGACATCGTCGGCGGCGGCTGGCTGGGACTGCGCAAGGGGCGTGTCACCGACGACACCGAGATGAGTCTTGCGCTCGGTCGGAGCATTCTGGCGACCGGCGGCGTCAACGCGGGCGCCATCGCGCATGCCTTCAGCGAGTGGATGCGGACCAAGCCGGTCGACATCGGCAACACGGTGCGGCGCGGCATCAGTCTCTACCGCCAGACCGGCGCCACCGAGGTGGCGCGACACGACTACGACGCGGGCAATGGCGCCTGCATGCGCTGCCTGCCCATCGCGCTCTATACCTTGGGCGCCGATCCGGATGCCGTGGAACAGGCCAATCGGATCCAGGCCCATGTCACCCATCACAACGCGCTGTCCGACGCGGGCACGCTCGCCGTCATCCGCATGGTGCAGGCGGGGCTGCTCGGCGGCGACCGTGGCCATCTCAAGGAACTGGCCGAAGCGCTGGTGGCCGAGGATGAGCGCTATCGCTATGACCGGCGGCGCATGGAAAATCCCGGCGGCTATCTCGTCGAGACCCTGCGCGCCGTCTTTCAGGCACTCTTTGCCACCGACAGCTTCGAGTCCGCGCTGGTAGAGGTCGTCAATCGCGGCGGCGACGCCGACACCACGGGCGCCATTCTCGGCATGATCGCCGGCGCGCACTATGGCCTGGACGCCATCCCCCGGCGCTGGCTGAACGTGCTGGACAAGGAGACGGCGCGCGACTGCAAAGCCCAGGCAATCGCGTTGCTGCGGGCATCGCCGCACATGAGCGGCGCCTAATGCGCCTATGATGACCGGATCGCCGTCATCATCCTCCGCCAAACACCTTGGCGGGACGGGGTATTCACCTCGTCCCGCACGTTTTAGGCACCAACCCAGCCGGGGCATTCGCTCCGTCCGCAACATTTTGCCGTCCCCCCAGACAGACGCCAGCGACCACCGGGAGCGCCCCAAACGCTCGGAAGGTTGTTTTCTCACTAAATGAGTTTTTCCCAGACGGACTGGGCATGTGCCCCGTCCCGCAGAGGGCGCCGATGGGTGAAGACCCCGTGCCCCTTGACGGGACGGTGCGCGCCTCGTCTACACTGAGAGCGTATCGACTCGCCCCGAGAACCGCATGAAAACCGACTCGTCCATCTATACGTTCCTCGCCACCGGCCCTGAAGCCTTTCGGGTGCTCACCGGCGGGCTGACCCTGGAGGGCGAATACGTCTTTCGTTCGGTGACCTTCAAAAGCCTGGAACGGCGCGCCGATGGCCTTTATGAACCACTGGATCCAGATCGCCCGGTCTACCTGATCGAATTTCAAGCGCAATCCGCGGCCGCGGCCTGGTACAACCTGTTGACCAAGATCGGGCTGTATGGCGAGGAACACCCCGAGCGCGAGGTTCGCGGGCTGCTGATCGTGCTCCACGCGCGCGCTCTGCCGACCCGACCGAGCCGGGTCGGCGCACCCGAGTCGATCGCCGCCGCCATCTGTCTGGAACGGTTTCTGCCGGAATGGCTGGAGCGCGAGCCGGACAACCCCTTCCTCGCCGCGCTCGCGCCGCTCATCATCACGCGCGACGCCGCGCTGACCGAGCGCGCCCCGGCGCTCTGGCACGCCATCCAGCACGCGCCGCTGGAACCCGCCGCGCGCACCGCGTTGTCACAGATTCTGGAGTTTTGGTTATTTGAACGTTTCCGGTCGCTCACGGCCGAGGAGATCTCGACGATGTTGAACATCTTTACCCCCCTCGAAGAAACCCGCGCCTATCAATCCATCTTCGTGAAGGGCGAGGCCAAAGGCAAAGCCGAGGGCGAGGCCAAAGGCAAAGCCGAAGGCAAAGCCGATAGCCTCAAGCGTCTGCTCACCCGCCGTTTCGGTCCGCTGCCAGCCGGAGTCAGCGCCCGCATTGACAGCGCCGACATCCCGCAACTGGACGCCTGGCTCGACGCCGTGCTCGACATCCAATCCCTTGACGAGTTGCTCACGCACTGATTCCGCCGCCAAACAGCGCGGGCGGGCGCAGGCGGAGCCTGGAGAAAGCCCCTACTTATAGGCCAGGTTAGCGTCACTGTGGATCAGATCGCGGGAGCCGTAGAGATCGAGCAGGCCTACTTATAGGCCAGGTTAGCGTCACTGCCATTAAGGTGATTTCCTGAAAAGCTCATACCCGCGTTCGTGGCGACATTGCATCCGTTCGTGGCGACATTGCATCCGTTCGTGGTGAGCTTGTCGAACCATGAACGGATGCAATGTCTGCCTCGGAGCATGATTTCCGTTCGTCCTGAGCAAATCCGAAGGTCTCAGGACGAACGGAAATCGGTAGAGTCATTCCCGGAAATCACCTGAGAGGGTGTAGACAAAAATAATTGAGCTGCTATTTGTATACCAGTCTACAACTGAGCTGGTGTGCGCTGATGTCGAAAGCTGGTCGTCCCCCCAAGATTCACGAGGCGGAGCAAGCGGTATTGCGTCAAATTGTCACGGATCGCCCGACCTCCACGCTGTCAGAGATTGCCCGGGAACTCGCGGCACGGACGGGAATCGAGGCTCATGAAGCAACGATTCGCAAGTCCTTGCGGGAGGCGGGCGTCACGCGCCTCCGGGGCGAGAGTGGTCTCGAGGCGCAAGCGCGCGCAACGCCGCGTCGGTATGGGTATACGGATGCGCATCGTCGCCACGACCCCGACCAAAGCTACCCAAGTTGTCTGACCGATGCGGAGTGGGACTTGGTCGCCGCTCTCTTTGAGATGCCGGGCGGGCGGGGTCAACCGCCCCGCGTGTCGCGCCGGAGCATCCTGGAGGCGTGTTGCTACGTGGTGCGCACGGGGTGCGCGTGGCGGATGCTGCCGCACGATTTCGCGCCTTGGCAGAATGTCTACAAGACGTTTCGCCGTTGGAGTGCGGCTGGGAAGTTTGAGCAGATGCATGATCGACTGCGGGGGCAATGGCGCGAACGCGAGGGGCGTGAGATCGCGCCGACGGCGGCGGTGCTGGATGCGCAATCGACCCGCGGCTCGCCGCAGGGTGGACCGAGCGGCTTTGATGCGGGCAAGCAGGTCAAGGGGCGCAAGCGCAGCCTGGTGGTCGATACCTTGGGGTTCGTGTTGGCGGTGAGCGTGGTCGCGGCCAATCTTCAGGACCGCGATGCCGCCTCGGGCGCCGTCGCTGACGCGGCCGCCAAGTACCCCCAGATCAACACGCTGTTTGTCGATAGCGCCTACGCCGGTCAATTTGCCCAAACCACCGAGCAGACCCACGCGATCCGCGTGGAAGTCGTGCGCCATCCAGCCAACAAAAGCGTTGGCTCCTGGCACGTGGACGGGGCGCCTGACCGAGTGGTGATCGCCAACGCCGACGGCTTCGTTCCGCTGCCGAAGCGCTGGGTTGTCGAGCGCACCCATGCGTGGAATGAGCGTGCCCGTCGATTGATCATGCATCATGACCGTCTGCCAGCGGTCTCCGAAACCTGGGTTTGGCTGGCGGAGGCGCGCATCCTGCTGCGGCGGTTGACCACAACGGTTTGATTTTGTCTACACCCTCTGAGGCCTCAGCTTGTCGAAGGGTCGAAGGATCGAAGTGCGAACGGAAAAGCCTTTGGGTCTGCCACCCCCTGTCGCACACAAGCAAACCCGCAGGCCCGCAGGCCCGCAAGTCACCCGCAAGCGGGCTCCTAAAAATGAGAATGGCTGGCCCTCCATGCGCCAACTCAGCCGCCAGACGAATGCACGAATCATTCTCCGATTCTGTGCGACACCTCGCGCTTCGAGAGCGATGCATCGTCTAGCATTACCCGCATGGATTCGCCGGACGAGCCCTTCCGGTTTCAGAACAACAAACGCACATTGCCCGATCCGGCGGGGATGCCCAAGGCCCATTTCGCTTCATGGCAATCCAAAGGGCGGTCGGAACCGGCGCCCCGCCAGAGAACTGACCGACCTTGACCGGCGATCAGGTTGCGGTACCCTCCCTCGGGACGCATGACACCACCGGAGACAGGATCGATGCTCATAAGCTGTACTTGCAGGACAGGGAGCGTTCCTGGTTTTCGTGCGATGCGGGCGACCATCAGCGCGGATTGCACCGCATGGTATGGGCGGTCGAACTTCCCGGCGCCAACCAACTCGCCAAGGTCGCAACCTCGGCTCGAATCGGCGGCAAGCGATTTGCCAGCACCCTCGAACGGACGACATGAAAAGTACGCCGCATCGCGCGGCATGAACGGCGTTACGCTGATTGAATTGATTGTCACGCTGTCGATTGCGGCTATTCTGCTCGCCATTGGCGTGCCAAGTTTTCAGAGTGTCATCACCAGCAATCGTCTTGTCACATCGGCAAATGATGTCCTGCTTGGGATGCATATGGCGAAAAGCGAAGCGATCCGCCAAAACACCTCGATCCGTTTTTGCCTGAATCCGACAAGCCGTGAATGGCGTGTAGCCACATCGGCGGGCACCGATATCAAGGTTGGTAGCTTACATAGCACCATTGCGGTCACCGCTGCCAATCTGGACACATCGATAACGAATCATGTTTGCGTGCGTTTCCGATCCGATGGGCTGTCTTATGATCTCGGAAACACACTGATGACAAATGGCAGTATCACCTTGACTCTGAGCGGCAGCACTCGGGCGATCAATGTGAAAACGGGTGGACTTCATGTCACGAGTAGCTGATCAGGTCATGCCGCAGCGGTTATCCCATCGACAATCGGGGTTTACTCTACTGGAAGTTTTGATTGCTGTCCTCGTCCTCGGTGTCGGAATGTTAGGAGCCGCCGCGCTGCAAATCAGCGTCATGAAGAACAATCAGAGCAGTTTCCAGCGCACTCAGGCAGTTATGTTGAGTTATTTCATGCTCGATGCAATGCGGGCCAACCGCGCGGATGCGGCGAGCGAGAACTACGACCTCACGAAGACTTGCACAGTCACGGCAGCCGGTTTGGTCCTCGTTGACAACGACAAACATTTTTGGCTCCAGGCTCTCAAGGACAATCTCGGTAACGCCGCCACCACTTGCGGGGAGATCGACTGCGCCCCCGGGGCAACGACCTGCACCGTCCGCATTTACTGGAATGACGAACGGGGAACCGGCGGGTCAGCCAGCCAGATGTTTGAAACCTCGACACGGCTATGAACACCATGCGTAACAACGGTCGCACCCTGCAAGCCGGTCTGACGTTGATCGAACTCATGATCGCCATGACCCTCGGGTTATTCTTGATGCTCGGCGTCACTAACGTGTATCTCGCTCAACGTCAAGCCTACCGAACCAACGAAAACCTCGCGAACATGCAGAATAACGCGCGCGCGGCTTTCGAACTCATGGCGCGCGAACTCCGCGAAGCAGGTGTAAATCCCTGCGGGACGCCGATCGTTTCAAACGTCACCAACGGTTCGAGCGCCTCGACCTGGCTCAATTGGAGCGCAGGCGGTATTCAGGGGTTTGAAAGCAGTGCTTCTCTGCCGGTCGATGTCGTAACCACTGCGGCAGCGCGGATCGCCGGAACCGATGCCGTCATCGTTCGTTCAGGTTCGCTCGATAATCCCATGATCATCGCCGATCACACATCGACAACGGACCCACTCAAAGTCAATACCGCCAGTCACGGATTTCTGACGAATGATCTCTTGATGGCCTGCGACTTCAGACAGGCAACGATTTTTCAGACGACGAGTGCCTCCTCGGCAAGCGTCGACATTGGACACGCGACAGGCGTTGGGACACCGGGTAACTGTAGCGACTCATTCGTGACGAACTGCGCTGGCGCCGGACATCAATTTGCCGCAAACGGGTTCCTGACGGAACTCTCGGTCACCGCCTGGTATGTCGGAGATAACGGACGCGGCGGAAGTTCGCTCTATCGCATTCTGAACGGCGGTGCGCCACAGGAGATCGCCGAAGGGATCACAGACATGCAACTCCAGTATCTCACGCGTACCGGCACCAGCCCGGCGACCGACTATGTCGACGCATCTTCCATTGCATCCTGGGCCAATACGGCTAACGCGCTAGTGATTGCCGTGCGGGTCACCCTGGATCTGGAATCGCGCGAAAACGCAGGGAGCGATGGGGCGCCTCTGAAGCGGAGCCTTATCCATGTCGTCAACCGTCGGGGTTAAAAGAGGCTTCGCATGAAAAAGACCGGTTCCCGAGCACGACAGGAAGGGGCCGCGTTGATCGTGGCCTTGATTCTGCTGGTCGTCATCACCCTCCTCAGTTTATCGGGCGTGCACACAGTTTCATTGGAAGAGCGCATGACAGCCAACACCTTTGATCGCGGTCTTGCCTTCCAGTCAGCCGAGGCCGCGCTGAAAGACGGCGAGGCGGCGGCGCTGGCGCAATCCGACGCGATTCCGCCCAATTCCGGCTTTCCCGGTTCAGGCGTCTATAACGATGCCGACAGCACCTGCGGATCCTCGACCTGCAACGCGAATGGCCTATGCGCCCAGCCCGACAAGGACTGCACGGCGCGCTGGTTGGATTCGAGCGTTACCAATTGGATGAATGCATCGGGTACGGGTCTAACCACGCTCCAGCAGGCGGTCGCAGCTCAATATCTCGTCGAATTCCTTGGCGGAAATTTCCCTTGCGATGTCGATAACCCAACCAGCGGAGCACAGAATTGCTACCGCTATCGAGTCACTGCCCGCAGCCACAATCCTGCTAGTTCGAACCGCGCCATGGTGATCCTACAAACCATTTATGCCGCCGATTGAGAGGCACATGATGAATCGCTTTAATCAGAACGGATGTGACCGACCCCGGTATCGCTTAGTGATCGTGAAGCAGTTCCTCATTGCCGCTGTTTTCGGCGCAACCATCGCTGCTGCGTCTGCGGCACCGGTGATTTTAAATACGCCGCTCATCACAAATCAGTCGACGATACCAATGAGCATGATGGTTGTTGGGCGTGACCATACACTGTTCTATGAAGCCTACAACGATGCGAGCGATCTCAATGGTGACGGGATATTAGATGTCCGTTTCAAGCCATCTATTACCTACTATGGCCTGTTCGATTCTTCTCTATGTTATTCGCATTCAGGTGGTGACGGAAACAGCGACAAATTCTCGCCGAATGGTACCGCTGGCGCTCTCGGAACGTGCGCAAGTGGATGGTCGGGGAATTGGCTGAATTACGCGACGACGAGCCGGATCGACGCGCTGCGAAAGGTGTTCTATGGTGGGTACCGTGATGTTGATACCAATTCCGAAACTGTTTTGAGACGGGCCTATATTCCGCAGGACGCCCATTCCTGGGCGAAGGAATACACCAGCACGACCGTCGACGGTTATGACATTGCCAATTACACGCCATTGGGCCAACCGCCGGCAGGAAAGCGGCATTTTTTCGGGAATCTGACCGCCACTGCTGGCGTGAATTGCTCTACCTTGTCAGATTGCAGCGATAAGCCACCCTTGTTGCGGGTCGTTCGGCGAAGCGACCGACGGGTCTGGAATTGGGCATCCACCGAGCGGCCCGTGCTGAAATGGGATGACGATGGAGGGGTTGATCGGGATGACTACACGGTTCGAGTTGAAGTCTGCACCGGAACATACTCCGGCGGCTGCAAGCGGTATCCAAACGGTAGCCTCAAACCCATAGGGCTGCTGCATGAATATGGCGAGAACGACACCATGTTGTTCGGTCTATTGACTGGAAGCTACAACAAGAACAAGTCCGGTGGCGTATTACGCAAGGTCGTCTCCTCATTCAAGAGTGAGGTTAATGCGAACACGGGACAGTTCATCGCTGCGGATGCAACGATTGTGAATGCCCTAAACAACCTACGGATTCGGGATTTTAACAATAACCGCTCTGACAACGCATATCGCGGCGGATGGGTGACCACCAGAGCGATGAATGAGGGTGAGTTCATCGACTGGGGTAACCCGACCGGCGAGATGATGTACGAGACTTTACGCTATTTTGCCGGTAAGGCGTCCGCGACCACGGCATTCGCAACGACCGGAGGCTACGACGCGCAGCTCGGGCTCCCTGTCGCGACCTGGGACGACCCCTACGACCGGACGAACAGCGCGGCAAAGGCGCATTGGTGCGCGCGCCCCAACATGATGGTGGTATCCGGGATCAACCCTTCATTCGATTCGGATCAGGTTCCCGGCACTGCCTTTGGTTCATTTTCCGATTCTCTCGGCAGTCTGAATGTCGCCACTGTGGCGCAAACGATCACCACGGGCGAAACCGGCATCACTGGGATGCGGTTTATCGGTCAATCCGGAACCGAGTACGATGGTGCGCCGACGGCAAAAAATGTGGCATCCCTGGGAACGATCCGTGGTCTGGCACCCGAGGAACCCACCAAGCAGGGTAGCTACTATTCGGCGGCGGTTGCCCATTATGGCAAGATCACCGATCTCCGCACCCTGACCGGAACGCAGACGGTCGATACTTATTCGGTTGTCTTGAGTTCCCCACTCCCGCGCATCGAGGCCAAGACGACATCAGGCAGCATTATCACGCTGGTGCCGTTCGCTAAGTCGGTAGGCGGTGAAAGCATTTCAAATACCAAGGGCCAATTTCAGCCAACCAACCAGATCGTCGATTTCTACGTCGACACCATCGTCAATACGTCCGGTTCGAGCGGCGCGGACTATAACTCGACGATCAACGGCGGGCGCTATTACGCGAGTTTCCGGATTAATTTCGAGGACGTGGAGCAGGGTGCGGACCACGACATGGATGCTATCGTCGTCTATGAAATTTCCGCCGAAGCGGATGGCAATCTCAAGGTTAAGCTCACGCCGGAATATCAGGCTGGCGGTATCCAGCACAGCATGGGTTACGTGATCTCCGGCACGAAGAATGCCGACGGCGTGTACCTGGTTGTTCAGGACGAAAACGTTAATCGCACCTATTATCTCAACGTCCCCCCAGGGCAGATCCCTGGTTATTGCGATGTTTCCACTCCACCTGCCGCGTGTCAGAAGCTGCCTTACATTGGCGGGACTGGGACGCTGGCGTATAGCGAGCGTTTTTTTGAAGGGGGTTCGTCGGGAGCTACTCTCTTACGCGATCCGCTTTGGTTTGCATCTAAATGGGGCGGTTTCGTCGATTTCAACGATAACGACAAGCCTGATCTCCCAAGCGAGTGGGATGCCGACAACAACGGCGTACCGGACACCTATTTCCTGGTGCAGAACCCGCTCAAATTGCGCGAGGCGCTGAAAAAGAGTCTAGATACCATCGTCGAGCGCAGCGCGAGCGCGGGCAACATCACCTCGAATGGCCAGAAGATCGACGGTAACACACGGGTGTTCCAGTCCCAGTTCAACAGCGCCACCTGGGATGGTGAGTTGTTTGCTTTCCCGATCACGTCATCCGGAGTCAGCGCAACGCCATCCTGGAAGGCGTCGGAACATCTTCCGGTCGCTGCGTCGCGGAAAATCTTCGCCTGGAATGACGCAACGACAACGGGAATTGCATTTACCTGGGCCTCGTTATCCACTGATCAGCAAACCGCCTTGGGAAGCGCCAATGTCCTCGATTATCTGCGCGGCGATCAGAGCAAGGAAATCCAGAACGCCGGGATCTATCGAACCCGCAAAAAACTGCTGGGCGATATCGTTCACTCATCGCCCTACTACGTGAAAGACACCGATACGGTGTATGTCGGCGGGAACGACGGGATGCTGCATGCCTTTAATGCAGTCACTGGCGCGGAAGTGTTCGCGTACATTCCGGGGCTCGTGTTCGGCAATCTGGCCGAGTTGGCCTTGCCAACCTATAGCCACAAGTTTTTCGTCGATGGCGATCTTGCGGTCTCGTCGCTCGCCGAGACACCTGGAAAAAACATCCTAATCGGATCGACTGGCCGAGGCATCAAGGGCCTGTTCGCGCTGAATGTAACCACGCCAGGCTCATTTGCGGCATCCAATGCCTTATGGGAATACAGCGGTGCGACGGATGACGATCTCGGCTTTGTTCTCGGGCGGCCTCAGATCGGCACGCTTGAGAATGACGCCAAGGTCGTGGTGTTTGGAAACGGTCATAACAGCGTAAATGGAAAAGCCGTTCTCTATGTGTTCGGTCTGGAGACCGGTACCGAATTGAAAAAGATCCCCGTCACCGCGGGAGGAAACGACAACGGACTCTCCACACCCACGCTCTACGACAGCGACGGCAATGGCAAGATCGACACCGTCTACGCCGGGGATCTGAAAGGCAATGTCTGGCGTTTCGATGTCACTGGAGCAGCATCTGCCTGGGACTCCCATTATCTCTCGGGTACTACGCCCGTTCCCTTCTTTACCGCCATGAGTCCGGTCGATCCAGCCCCTTCGACGCCCCCCGTGTTTGTCGACGAGAACAAACCGCAAGCGATCACGGCCCAATTGACAGTCGCCAAGAATACCGTCACCAGCGACCCAAATTATGGCAAGACCTTCCTGTTCTTCGGCACTGGCAGCTATGTCTACCAAGGCGACCCCGCTTACGAACAGGTTCAGTCCTGGTATGGTCTGATCGATGACAACACAACGATCAGTTCGCGAACGAACTTGGCGTTGCGCGAGATCAAATTGAGTGGCACGGTCGCAAGTTATGACGTTAGGGCTTTCTCCGAGGCAACTGCCGGGGACATGACAGGCAAGAAGGGTTGGGTTCTGGATCTGATGGACCCAGATCCGCGCGGCGAGCGTATCGTGACCCGCTCGAATCTCTATCAGCTTCTTGAGCCGGTGTTGATTGCGAGCAGTATCATTCCCGACGATGATCCGTGCGAGGCTGGCGGCAGTGGATTCGTGAACGCGATCAATCCCTTCACGGGGGCGCGGCTTGGATATTCGCCTTTCGATCTGAATGACGATGCCCAATTTGACGAAAGCGACAAGCTCGTTCCCACTGATGGCACGAGTCGTAAAGTCGTTGGATCGTTCGATCCGGGGGTTGCAATGCCTGGGGAACCAAGCGTCATCGGAGATCGTTTAGTGGTCGGCGGCTCATCCGGAGATATTGCCGATATGCGTGTCAACCTCGGCAATAAACGCACAGGTCGTCTGTCATGGCGAGAAATCAAGGGGGATTGAGGCATGAGATCTCGGAAAGGCTTTACATTGATCGAATTGATGATCACGGTAGCGATCGTCGGCATTCTCGCGGCGATCGCTTACCCGAGTTATCAGAATCAGGTTTTGAAAACGCGCCGCGCGGCCGCAAAGGGCTGTTTACTTGAACTCGCCCAGTTTATGGATCGATTTTACACGACTACGATGGTGTATACCGGGGCTGTTTTACCGGCAACCGCCTGCCGGACAGACCTAGCGAGTTTCTACACCTTTAGTTTTCCGGTTGCCGTCACGGCAACGACCTACTCGATTCAGGCCGCCCCTCAAGGTGCTCAGACAGGCGATACGCTGTGTGGCACCTTGGGCATCAACCAGGTCGGAACCAGAACCGAAAGCGGCACCGGCACGGCCGCCGATTGCTGGTGAGCCAGCCGGACGGGGGCATTCGCCCCGTCCCGCAGTTCCGGGGACAGTGCCTGCAATTGCCAGCGGATCGTGCCTAGATCCGTTCCCATCCCCCGCCGGCGAATCGGCTACACTCGCCCCATGACAGCAGACAACTCAACCGCCGAGACCTCACTCAAATAACGACTTCGACAGCCCCTGGTAAAGAAGCCCTGGAACGCTTCTTCCCGGAGTTCCTCGCGCTGTTGTTCCCGGTCATTCATGCCCAGATCGACTGGCGCGCGGCACCGGAGTTTCTCGACAAGGAACTGCAACAGATCGGCGCCGATAGCCCGCGCGGTCGGCGCTATGCCGACAAACTGGTGCGCGCGCGCGCTCGACGGTCACGCGGTCGCGGTGCTGATCCATGTCGAAGTCCAAGGCGACGCCGAGAGCGGTTTTGGCGAACGGATGTTCGTCTACCAGACCCGACTGCGCGATCGCTACGGCTTGGATGTCGTCAGCCTCACGGTCCTGACCGACACCACCGCCAGCTTTCGCCCCAGCCAGTTTCGCCATCGTCGCTGGGGCTGCGGGATCGCCTTCCGCTTTCCGATGGTCAAACTGCTTGACTGCGTCGCGCCGCAACGCTGGGCGGAACTGGAAGCGAGCGACAACGTCTTCGCCCTGGTGGTCATGGCCCAGATCCGCGCCAAGGTGACGAACGAGGCCGAGACGCTCAAAGGCTGGAAATTTCGCCTGATCCGCCGGATGTACGAACGCGGCTATCCGCAGACGCTGATCCTGGAAGTCTTCCGCCTCATCGACTGGATGATCCGTCTGCCCAAGGCACTGGAAGCGGACTTTCGTCAAGAACTCTATGCCTACGAGGAGCAACACCGGATGCCGTATGCCACGACTGTTGAACAAGCGGGGATTGAGAAGGGGTTGCAGCAGGGAGTGCAACAGGGGTTGCAACAGGGGTTGCAGCGTGGCGAAGCCACCATCCTGATGCGCCTGTTTTCCTGCAAATTTGGTCCCGATTTGGTTGAGACCTATCGCTCGCGCATCGAATCCGCCGAGCCCGAGCAACTCGAAGTCTGGTCCGAGCGTCTCCTCACCGCCGATACCCCCGAGACCATTTTCCATTGAGCCGGGGAGAGACAAGGGCGTCTCCCCTTTGAACAGGATGCAGGCTGGTGGGGGCGAATTTATTCACCGCGTGGGGTGCGCGGATTCAGGGGGGTGCGGGAGATGTAGGAGCGAATGAATTCGCCCCTACGACGATACAGTGCCGCATCCGCGTCTAGCGGATCGCTCCGCGTTCTGGAGCCCTGGCGGATCGGTCAAGCCTTTCCTGAAAATCGCCCGAACGGCAATTGGATCGCACCCTCAACTGACCGCCCCGGCCCTGAAATGAAGGGAATAAAGCATATCTTCGTCGGCGATATGGTCGATCAGCCAATCCTGCGTGATATCCAGAGCACGATCCGCGAGAGCCTGGCTTGGGCCGAAGATCATGAGATCGTTTTCCAGTTCGTCCAGGCGCCGGAAGAATCCAGCATGCAGTCTCAAATGCTCCTGTAGGCTGGGGTAGTGATGCTGACGCATGAAGGCCTCTTCGGTCTGAAAATGCTGCTCGGCGTACTCCCTCATGAAGGCCATGGCTTCGACAACGGCGCTTTTCCCGTCACGGTCCAAAATATCTTCGTACAATCGGTGCGCCGCGGTAAAAAACCCCTGATGCTGCCGATCGATCTCGGCGATGCCGATCAGGTAAATGTCGGACCAGTCTCGTAACATGAGGCACCTTAGGACGCGGTTCGGTGGGAGCGAAATGTCTCGTTTGAAGCGAGATCATAGCCTGTTTACGCCTCGACCGGCAATCCTAACTAACCGAAATTTAAGCCGTTCATGACTTGATCAGCCGGTTGCAGCCGAGGCTTTACGGTGCGCGAAACCATGAACGCCGCTTCGATCCGATGCCCTGAATGCTTGCACATACAATAGAATCACACATGACGTGATTTTTTTTTGCTACAGTTATCCGATCGGGATCGTGGATTCCCGCCAACCTTTAGGAGTGCTCTCATCGTGGAACCTGAATTTGCATCACTGACACGACGGATTGGAAGCCGTCTTCGCGCCGAGCGGCAGCGTCGCGGCTGGTCCCTGAGCGATTTGTCCGCGCGGACCGCGGATCAGCTGTCCAAATCCAGGATCAGCAACTACGAACAGGGAATTCGTCGTATGGGATTGGAGGCGGCACATCAGATCGCGGCTGCCCTGGAGACCGTCTCGCCTGCCTGGTTATTGATGCTGGAGGAATATAATCCACTCACCGATGACGAGTTGCGGCTGATTCAAGGCTTTCGTGCCATGAATGAGGCCCGCCAGCGTCAATTGCTCGACATGGTGGAGATCCCGGAGCAGCAGGACACCTCTTCGGAGCCAGTAACCACAACCTGAAGGGCAGTGCCTGCGAAAGCAGGCGTTGGGATTGACGGAAGATCCTTCGCTTCGCGTTATGATGGCGGGCTTCGCTGCCAGTCAGTCTTATCGTCGATCAGCATCGCCATGACAAATTCGATCCGTACCGGGGCCTGCCTCCTGCTCGATGTGCTCACCGACCTGGGTGTCGATTATCTGTTCGGGCACACCGGCGGGGCGGTCATCCCCATCCATGTGGAACTCAACAAGCGTCTGCGCCGCGGCGCGGCCGTGCCAAAATTCATTCTGTGCCGTCAGGAAGGCGGCGCTGGCCATGCCGCCGAGGGGTATGCGCGGGTCAGCGGGCGGGTCGGGGTCGCGCTCGCCACCTCCGGGCCGGGCGCGACCAATCTGGCCACGCCCATCGCCGATGCCTATAAGGATTCGCTGCCGACGCTCTTTATCACCGGTCAGGTGCCGAGCGGCGCGATCGGCACGGATGCCTTTCAGGAGGTGGATACGGTTGGGTTCACGCGCCCCATCTCCAAGCACAATTATCTGGTCAAGGACGTGCGCGACCTGGAGTGGGTGCTACGCGAGGCCCATGCGCTCGCGCTGCACGGACGCCCCGGTCCGGTGGTGGTGGACATCTGTAAGGATGCGCAGCTTGCGACGGTCGAGAGTCAGAACCCGCCGCGCACCCGGCACCGGGAAGTCATTCCCTTCGACTCTGTCAGGGCCGCAGCCATTCTGGATGCGCTGGCCAGCGCCAGCCGCCCGGTGGTCAAGGCTGGCGGTGGGGTGATTCATGCCGGTGTGGCGCCGGCGCTGGCGGCGTTTGCCGAACGCTTCGACGTTCCGGTGACCACTACCTTCAACGCGCTCGGCACCCTGCCTTTCGAGACACCGTACAACCTCGGCATGCCGGGCATGCACGGCACCATCCCGGCCAATTACGCCCTGCGCGACGCCGATCTGATTCTGACCCTGGGCGGTCGCTTCGACGATCGGGTCGCGGTGCGCGGATTCGCCGCCGACAAACGCATCGCCCATGTCGACATCGATCCGTCCGAGATCGACAAGATGATCGCGACCGACCTGTCGCTGGTGGCCGGACTGGATGACTTTCTGGAGTACGCGCTGGCCTCGGGTCGCACCGCTCGCCATCCCGACTGGCTGTCCCAGGTCGGGGAGTGGCGCGAGCAGATGCCCAAGCCCTATGGCGTCTCGGAGTACATCAAACCTCAGGCGGTGGTGGAACTGCTGTCCGAACTCACCCAGGGTGACGCGACCCTGGTCACCGGGGTCGGTCAGCATCAGATGTGGGCGGCGCAGTATTATCGCTTCCAGCGTCCGCGCCAGTGGGTCAGCTCCGGCGGGCTCGGCACCATGGGCTTCGGGCTGCCGGCGGCCATCGGCGCCTGGTTCGCCGATCCCTCGCGTCCTGTGGTTTTGATCGACGGCGACGGCAGTTTTCAGATGAACCTGCAGGAACTCGGCACCGTGGTTGCCAACCGCATCCCGCTCAAGATGTTCGTCCTGAACAACAGCTTCCTCGGCATGGTGCGCCAGTGGGAGGACATGATGGACGGCGGTCATCATTACGAAACCTGTCTCGCGCGCGTCGCCGACTGCGATGCCGACTGCACCGAGCTGGATCAGACCTGCCGGCGCCAGATCCCCAACCTGACCGGTTTGAAATACGTCTATCAACGTCTCGCCACCCTGCGGATCAAGGAGCCCGCCGAATTGCGCGAGCAGCTCGCCGCCGCGCTGGCGGAGCCGGGTCCGATGCTGGTGGATGTCTGGATCGACAAGGCCGAAAACGTCATTCCGATGGTCCGTCCCGGTCATACCCTGGCGCAGATGATCGAAGCTTGAATCAAGAATCTGCCGCGAACCAAACCGATCGCGACCAACGAATCAGAGGAAATCACACGATGCCAACCTCCACATGGCGCTCGGTGCAGCGCAAGGCAGGAACGGACACCATCTATGGCGTCGCGCTCAGTCCCGACGGCAAGCGCCTGGCCACCGCAAGCTGGGACAGTCTGGTGAAACTGTGGGATGTCGCCCAGGGCCGCGTCGAACACACCCTCGCGGGTCATGAGGGGCGCGTCTATACGGTACGCTTTCATCCCGATGGTCAGCGGCTCGCCTCCGGCGGCACCGATACCTCGGTTCGTCTGTGGGACGCCAACACCGGGCAGGAGCTTTGGAATCGTAGCGGCCATTCCAGTCTGGTCTACAGCGTCGATTTCCAGCCCCAGGGCGAGTTGCTGGCCTCCGCGAGCGAGGACGGCACCATCTGTCTCTGGACGGTCGACAGTGGCGAGCTGGTCCGCACCATCGAGGGGCATCCGCAATATGTGCAGGGCGTCGTTTTCACGCCCGACGGCGAACGGCTGATCTCCGGCAGCCGCGACTCGACCGCGGCGATCTGGGAGGTGGCGACCGGCGCCGAGCTGGCCCGTTTCGATGTCATCAACAATGGCATCAACAGCGCCCAGATCAACGCCGATGGCACCCGGTTGCTGCTCAGTAATGTCGACGGCTCAGTGGGTCTGTGGGATCTGAACAGCCTGGCGATGATCCGGGAGATGGAAGGACACACCTATCCGGCCTGGAGCGCGATTTTCAGCCCTGACGGCAAGCTGATCGCCTCCGGCAGCGCGGACAAGACCATCGTGCTGTGGGACGCCGCGACCGGCACGGAACTGTCGCGCCTGACCGGTCATGGCATGGATGTCTACAGCGTCGCCTTCAGCCCGGACGGTCGCTGGCTCTATTCCGGCGGCGTCGATAAAACGATCCGCGTCTGGGGGCTGGATGTGACGGACGCCGAATGGCAACCGGTCAGCGCCGCCTGGCAGGTCGCCGAGGCGGAGTCGCGGATCGAGGAAGAGGCCGCGCTTGCCCTGGCCGAACAGCAGCGCCAGCAAAGCGCGTCCGCGCCGAAGCTGTGGGGGCGGTTGTTTGGCGGGAAGCGTTGATGCCGTTTACTCGTGACACCGCTCCGCGATGTCACGAGATCCAACGGGAAATCTTCGGATTTGGAGCGATTTCATCCTATCCGTAGGAGCCCGCTTGTGGGCGACGCGCCCCCCACCAAGAAGCTTTCCGTGCGCCCACCTGTCGCCCGCAAGCGGGCTCCTACGGGGTTTGGCGCTTGGCGAAGTCATTTCCGGAATTCCCCTAAAGCGAACTCAAGCCGGTCGCTGACGACTGATCGCTGGCCCGTTCTTGTTCCCTTGCCCCTTGCCCCTTGCCCCTTCCCTATTGATTCCTTGCGCAAACATCGACGCACGCCTTGCTCAATCGCGTTCATAATGCGCCGGGTATGGGAATCAAAACCAAGCTCAAGCTGATCGGGCTGCTGCCTCTGTTGATGGCGGTGGTCTTCGGCGTGACCGCCTATCGCGGCCACGAAAGCCTGCGCGAGCTGCGTGACCTCACCGTGCTGGCCGACGGGATGCAGGATCAGGTGGAGCAGTTGGAATCGGCCATCCATCGCTTTGTCGAGACCCGCGCGGATCGGTTCAGACAGGAAACCTATCTGCTGCTCGACTCGCTGGAGATCCAGGCGCATGTCGCGGGCCATCGCTTCGAGTCGCCCTCCGCGCCCGAGCTCGTGGCCGATCTGCGCAAACGGTTGGTCCAGTCCCGCTGGTCTTTCATGCAGCTGGATGCGCTCTATCTGCCCGCGCTGACCGCGTTCGAGATTACGCGGCTCCAGCAGGCCGCCCAACGCATCCAGATCGAAATCAGCCGCATCAAACCCCTGTTGCACCGGTTGCATCATGACAGCCACCGCACGGCGGTCGCCTATAGCGACACGCTCTGGACAACCGAATTCATCCTGATCGTCGTGACCGCGATCCTGGTGCTTTCTCTGATGGCGCCCGTCCTGTATCGGGTCGCGACCGCGCTGCACATCCTCGGTCGGGGGACGCGGGAACTCGGGCAAGGCGGTATTCCGCCCCGTCTCGTTCTGCCCGGCAAGGATGAATTCAGCCGGCTGGCGGCGGATTTCAATCAGATGTCGCAACGGCTCGCGGAGGCCGAGGCGGTGCGCGAAAAACGCGCTACCGAATTGGAAAACGCGGTGCAGGATCTGGAAAATTTCAGCTATTCGGTCTCGCACGATCTGCGCGCGCCATTACGCGCCATCGACGGCTTCGTTGCGATCCTGAAGGAGGAGTACGCGCCCCAATTGGATGTGGAGGGTCTGCGGCTGTTTGGCGTGGTCAGCGCCAATGCCAAAAAGATGGAGCAGCTCATCAACGATATTCTGGCGTTGTCGCGCGCTGGCCGACTGGAGCTCGATCCGCGTCAGGTCGATATGAATACCCTGGTGCGCGAGGTCTGGACCGCTTTATCCGAACAGCAGACCGCGCGCGCGATTCAATTCCAGTGCGCGGACTTGCCGGAGATCTTCTGCGATCCGCGGGCCATCCGCCAGGTCTGGCAGAACCTGCTGGACAATGCGATCAAGTTCACCCAGGGTCGCGACCCGGCGGTGATCGAGGTCGGCGCGGAACGCCGGGCGGGGATGATCCGTTACACCGTGAGAGATAATGGCGCCGGGTTCGATCCCACCTATGCCGACAAACTCTTCGGCCTCTTTCTGCGGTTGCATGGAATGGACGAATTCGCGGGCACGGGAGTGGGATTGGCCATCGTCAAACGGTTCGTCCAAAAGCATAATGGGGCAGTCGATGGAACTGGCGAGATCGGCGTGGGGGCGACGTTCAGCTTTAGCCTGCCTGTCGAACGGATCGAATCGTGTCCGGGATAACCGGGACTCTGTCGCGTGTCCGGGCGACACCATGATGCTGGGAGAGATCGATGGTCGAAAGAGAGTTGGTGGTCGACATTCTGCTGGTCGAGGACAATCCGAGCGATGCCGAGCTTGCCATTCGCGCCTTGAAAAAACATAACCTGGCCAACCATCTGGAGTGGGTCAAGGATGGCGTGGCCGCGCTGGATTTCCTGTTCCAGCGAGGCGACTACGCCGGTCGCTCCAGTGTCCTGCCGAAGGTGGTTCTGCTGGATCTTCGGCTCCCCAAGCTCGATGGGATTGAGGTGCTGACACGCATCCGCGCGACACCGGAGACCCGCGAGTTGCCGGTGGTGATCCTGACCTCCTCGAAGGAAGAACAGGATCTGGTCGCAACCTATCAACTCGGCGTCAACAGCTTCGTCGCCAAACCGGTGGCGTTCGACGAATTCGCCCGCACCGTGGCCGAACTGGGCATGTACTGGGTGCTTGTCAATCGCGTTCCGCCCGAGATCCGGCATCCCGCATGACCGATCGGCTACGCATCCTGCTGCTGGAAGATAATCCCGCGGACGCGGAGTTGATCGCGCGTTTTCTGAAAAAGTCGGGGCTGTCCTTCGACTCCCGCCGGGTCGAGCGCGAAGATACCTTTGCGCGGGCCCTCGCGGAATTCCGCCCGGATGCCATTCTGGCCGACTACAGCCTGCCTCAATTCGACGGGTTGCAGGCGTTGAATCTGGTCCGCTTGCGCGATCCCAATCTGCCGTTCATCTTCGTCACCGGCGCGCTGGGCGAGGAGGGTGCGGTCGAGCTTCTGTGCAAGGGCGCCAACGACTACGTCCTCAAGGATGTGCTCACCCGTCTACCCATGGCGCTGGAGCGCGCGCTGGAGACGGCGCATCAGCGCAAGGCGCTGCATGCCGCCGAGCAATCGCTCCGGGAGAGCGAGGAACGCTTTCGCGCCATCGTGGAGACGACCATGGACTGGATCTGGGAGGTGGACGCCGAGGGCCGCTATACCTATGTCAGCCCGGCCTCGACCAGACTGCTGGGCTATGCCCCGGAGGAAATGCTGGGACGCCGCCCCATCGATTTCATGCCGCCGGACGAGGCCGCGCGGATCGGCGCAAACTTTTTCGGGATCGTCGCCGCGCAACAACCCTTTTCGTTGCTTGAAAATACCTGCCTGCGCAAGGACGGGATACCCGTCGAGATGGAAACCAGCGGGATCCCGATTGTCGGGGCCGACGGCCGTTTCCTGGGATACCGGGGGATCGACCGCGATATCACCCAACGCAAGCGCCATGTGGCAACGCTGCTGTTGCAGGCCCGTCGCGCTACGGCCCTGCTGGAGCTGCCGCGCGCCGCCGAGCACATGGATGAGCGGGAATTCATGCAATTCGGTCAGGAGTTGGCCGAGGAATTGACCGCGAGCCGAATCGCGTTCATCCATTTCGTCAACGAGGATCAGGAAACCATCGAACTGGTCACCTGGTCGCGCCGCACCCTGGACGGTTATTGTCAGGCGGCCTATGACAAACATTATCCGATCAGCCAGGCGGGCGTGTGGGCGGATGCCCTGCGTCAGCGTGCCCCGACGGTGTTCAACGAGTATTCGACGACGCCTCGCAAGCACGGCCTGCCCGAGGGTCACGCGGAGTTGACGCGCCTGATCAGCGTGCCCGTGATGGAAGGCGACCTGGTTCGCATGATGGCCGGGGTCGGCAATAAAGACAGCCTCTACACCGACCTGGATGTCGAGAGCGTTCAGCTCATCGCCAATGAGATCTGGCGCATCGTCCGTCAGCGGCGGGCGGATCAGGAGCTTCGTAAACTCTCGCTGGCCGTGGAACAGAGTCCGGCCAGCATCGTCATCACCGATCTGGATGCCCACATCGAATACGCCAATCCCGCGTTCACCAGGGTTTCGGGCTACCGCCTCGACGAGGCCATGGGTCAGAATCCGCGTGTCCTACAATCCGGGCAAACAACGCGCAACGTGTACGACGACCTCTGGACGACCCTGGGCCGAGGCGATGTCTGGCGTGGCGAGTTCTCCAACCGGCGCAAGGATGGCAGCGACTATGTCGAGTTGGCCATCATCTCGCCAGTGCGCCAGCCGGATGGGCGCATCACCCACTATCTTGCGGTCAAGGAAGATATCACCGAGCGTAAACGTGTTGAAGAAGAACTCAAACACTATCGTCTGCATCTGGAAGAACTGGTTGAAACCCGGACTCTGGAGCTGAAAACACTGGAGGAGCGCAGCCGACTCATCCTCGAATCGAGCGCCGATGGACTCTATGGCGAGGATACCGAGGGACGCGCGACCTTCATCAATCCGTCCGCCTGCGCCATGCTGGGCTATCGTCCGGAGGACGTGCTGGGCTGCTGCACGCATGATCTGATTCACCACAGCCACCCCGATGGGACGCACTATCCGAAAGAAGACTGTCCAATCCACCGCGCCTCCGGCCATAAGCATGTGCTACGGCAGGACGAGGACGTGTTCTGGCACGCCGACGGCCATTCCTTTCCGGTGTCGTATTCGTCCCATCCCATGTATCGGGACGACCAGCTCATCGGGGCGGTGGTCAGCTTCTTCGATATCTCCGCGCAAAAGCAGACCGAGGCGGCGCGCGAGGCGGCGCTCGCCGAGGCGGAGCGTCTCGCCCGTCTCAAGAGCGAGTTTCTAGCCAATATGAGTCATGAGATCCGGACCCCGCTCAATGCCGTGCTGGGATTCGCGCAGATCGGCGTGCGCCAGAGCGACGGGCGCAAGGCCAGGGATTTTTTCAAGCGGATCATGGATTCGGGACAACTGCTGCTCGGCATCGTCAACGACATCCTGGATTTCTCCAAGATCGAGGCCGGTAAGCTCAACATCGAGCAGGGTTTGATCAACTTGAACGATGTGATCGAGCACTCGCTGGATCAGTTGCGCGCGCGCGCGCGGGATAAGGCGCTGGATCTCCAGGTCGAGGTGGCCGGCGATCTTCCCGCTTCGTGCCGCTGCGACGGCTTGCGGTTGACGCAGATCCTGGGAAACCTCTTGTCCAACGCCATCAAGTTCACCAGCGAGGGGAGCGTCAGTCTGGCGGTCTCCCGCGATCGGGACAGTCTGCTGTTCCGCGTCTCGGACACGGGTATCGGGATGACCGAGGACCAGGTACGCGGATTATTCCAGCCTTTCGAGCAGGCTGACGGATCGATCACCCGTCGCTTTGGCGGCACCGGACTGGGGCTTGCCATCAGCAAGCGCCTGGTGGATATGATGGGTGGGGAGATCGGCGTTCGGAGTCGGCTGGGAGAGGGGGCGCGATTCGAGATGCGGATCCCCTTGATCGAACCGGCCGGCTCGATCCTGGCGCAGCAGCCGGTCGAGGTCGCTCCGTCGCCACAGACGATCCCGAGCCAGCGTCTGAGCGGCCTGGTCATCCTGGTTGCCGAGGATAACGCGGTCAATCGTCTGGTGATCGAAGAGATGTTCAAGGATGAGGGATGCTGGCTGGTTCAGGTCGAAAATGGCCTCCAGGCCGTGGAGCGCATGCGCCAGGATGGCGCCAATGCGTTCGATCTGGTGCTGATGGATATCCAGATGCCCATTTTGGACGGGTATGAGGCGGCCCGGCAAATTCACGCTTTCGCCCCCGATCTGCCCATCATCGGTCTCACCGCTCATGCCCTGCCGGCCGAGCGCGCTCAATGCCTGGCGTCGGGGATGGTCGATCATGTGGCGAAACCCGTGGATCTGGATACGCTGGTGGCAACCATTTTGAATTATGCGCCGATCGGGTCCGGTACTCATCGCGCTTGCGAGGCGGCGGATCGGGGGGAGCGGTTTTCAGGCGAGACGGTATCCGTGCCCGGCGACGGAGCCGCTGACGAGACGATGATCGACTGGCCGGCGCTGACATCGCGTTATCTGCGGCGCCCTGAGTTTTTACCCAAGCTGCTGGAATCGGTGCTGACGGGCAATGCCGCCAATTCGGCCGCTCTGCGTCAAGCCGTCAACCAGGGCGACCTGCGACACCTGGCCTTTCTCGCGCACAGCCTTAAGGGGACGGCGGGCAACCTTTGCGCCGATGGCTTCAGGGATCTTGCCGCGCGGACCGAAAGTCATGCCCGCGCGGAACGGACAGCGGCCTCGCTGGACGCTTTTCGGCTTGCGCATGCGCTGGATAAACTGTTATTGGAGGTGACCGTCCGCCTGGATTGGGTCAGGGTTGCGGCGAGGGTTCCCGGCGCGACATCCCCGTTCGATCCAGCCGCTTTAGCCGAGGCCATCGAGCGCCTTGAGGCGTTGCTTGCCGTTGACGACACGGCGGCAAACTCGACCTTCGCTCAATTCCAGGGGCTGTTTTTACAGGCATTCGGCGAACAGGCTCATCAACTCGGTCAGCAGATCGAACGTTTCGACTATCAAACGGCGCTCGACACTCTGCGCGCGGTCAAGGCGGTTCCGCCGCGTCCAGCGTAATCCGCGCTGTTGCGAGTAACCCCGACCGTGCGATCGCCAAGAGCGAGCGGCGGTTGCGTTTCAATGGTTCTTACTTTGGCTGAATAATTCCCGGCTGTTTCAGAGGGTGGAGATCGCGACGATGATCGAACGACTGGAGACCGGCGGCCTCAAGGTCGCCAAACCCTTGTATGACCTGGTCAGCAACGAGATCGCTCCAGGAACCGGGATTGCCCCGGACGATTTCTGGAGAGATTTCGGCGCAATCCTGAGCGAGCTTGCGCCGCGCAATCGCGAGCTGCTCGCCCGGCGGGACGCGCTACAGACGCAGCTCGACGCCTGGCATCGCGAGCGCCGCGGCCAGCAATTGGATCTGGACGCCTATCGCGCCTATCTGTCCGAGATTGGCTATCTGGTTCCCGAGGGACCGGATTTCCTGGTCAGCACCACCAATGTCGACCCGGAAATCGCCGCGATTGCCGGCCCCCAGCTCGTGGTGCCGCTGAGCAATGCGCGCTATGCCCTGAACGCGGCCAATGCGCGCTGGGGCAGTCTCTACGACGCGCTCTATGGAACCGATGCGATTCCGGAGGAGGATCATCTCAAGCGCGGTCACGACTTCAACCCCGAGCGCGGGGCGGCGGTGGTCGCGCGCGCCGCGGCCTTTCTGGACGCGACCGTCCCGCTCAATCGCGGCTCCTACGGCGATGCGTGCGGATTCAAGCTCGAACAGGGCAAGCTGGTCGTCTGTCTCCCCGATAACAGTCAGACCATGCTGACGGATCCGGCGCAATTCATCGGCTACCGCGGCAGTCCGGAACAGGTTTCGGCCATTCTGCTCGTCCATCATGGACTGCATATCGAGATCCAGATCGACCGCGAGCACGCCATCGGCAGGGAGAGCCCGTCCGGGATCGCGGACATCCTGCTGGAGTCCGCCGTGACCTGCATTCAGGACTGCGAGGACTCGGTCGCCGCCGTCGATACCGAGGACAAAGTCGGCGTGTATCGCCACTGGCTCGGCTTGATGAAAGGCGATCTGACCGTGCAGTTCAGCAAGGGCGGCCGGATGGTCGAACGCGCGATGGAACCTGATCGCAACTATATCCGGCTCGGCGGCGGCACCTTGGCCATGCCCAGCCGCGCGCTCATGCTGGTGCGCACGGTCGGCCATCTGATGACCACCGACGCCGTGCTCGACGCCGCGGGCCAGGAGGTGCCGGAAGGTATGCTCGACGCCATGATCACGGTCCTGTGCGCGCTGCACGACGTGCACCCCGATGTCGGCGCGCGGCGCAACTCGCGCGCCGGCAGCGTCTACCTCGTCAAGCCCAAGCTGCACGGACCCGAGGAGGTCCAGCTTGCCGTCGACCTCTTCGCGCGCGTCGAGGCGGCCTTGGGTCTTCCCGTCAACACGGTCAAGATCGGTATCATGGACGAGGAGCGTCGCACCACGGTAAACCTCAAAGAATGCATCCGGGTCGCCCGCGAGCGGATCATCTTCATCAATACCGGTTTTCTCGACCGCACCGGCGACGAGATTCATAGCGGCATGGAAGCCGGTCCGGTGCCGCGCAAGGGCGACATGAAGCGCCAGCCCTGGCTCCTGGCCTACGAGGACTGGAATGTGGATGTGGGTCTGGCCTGCGGCCTGCCCGGACACGCTCAGATCGGCAAGGGCATGTGGACCATGCCGGACGAGATGCGCGCCATGCTCGCGAGCAAGATCGCGCATCCTCAGGCCGGCGCCAACTGCGCCTGGGTGCCCTCGCCAACCGCCGCGACCCTGCATGCCATCCACTATCATCAGGTCGACGTGGCCGAGGTTCAGGCCGAACTGGCACGGGGCGGGCGCCGCGCCAGTCTGGACGATCTTCTGCAGGTTCCGACAGTGCTCGATCCGGCCTGGACCGCCGAGGAAATCCAGCAGGAACTGGACAACTGCTGTCAGGGTATTCTGGGTTATGTGGTGCGCTGGATCGATCAGGGCGTGGGCTGTTCCAAGGTGCCGGACATCGCGAACGTAGGTCTGATGGAAGACCGCGCGACCCTGCGCATTTCCAGTCAGCAGGTCGCCAACTGGCTGCATCATGGGGTTGTCAGTCGGGAACGGGTGCTGGAAACGCTGCAACGCATGGCGGGCGTGGTGGACGGTCAGAATGCCGGCGATCCGTGCTACCGGCCCATGGCGCCTGGCTTCGACGGCATCGCCTTCGAGGCCGCCCGCGAGCTGATTTTCCAGGGCCGAGCGGCCCCGAACGGCTATACCGAACCCCGGCTGCATGCCATGCGCCGACGACGCAAGCAATTGGATGGCACGCGAGCGGATTCCTGACATCATTCTTGCGACAACCGCTTTCGGGCGGCGCTCGCCAGCCGTTCCGACAGATCTCGACCTCTTAAGCCAGGGCGCCCGAGCGGACTTTGCCCCTTGATCGGCCTCGCCTATAATCCGCTGCCTTAAACCGCGTCCGCCACCAAGACGCGACTGAACATTTGTCAAACGACCCTGGAGAATGATGATGCCCACCTACGATTACCGTTGCGACACCAATAACCGCGTGGTCGAGATTTCCCACCGGATGAGCGAGAGTCTGAGCAGTTGGGGCGAGCTTTGCGCGCGCGCCGGTCTCGAGACTGGCGACACGCCGACCGATGCCCCCGTGCATCGTCTGGCGACAGGCGGGAATGTCATTTCCAGTCGCAGCCTCGGCAGCGGCAATGCTCCGGCCTGTGCGACCGGTTCCTGCTGCGCGGGAGGCATGTGCGGACTGAACTGAGAAGAGCCTTGCCCGTCGTTTTGGTTAACCCGAATTAAACATAAATCCTGGGAGCGCCGAGTTGCACTCGGCACGCCCAGGGTGTCCGAATCAAGCCACGCCGGTCTGCTCCGCCTCCGGTCGCTTCGGCCAGGCGGTCAGGATGGCCTGAACAAGCGTCGCCAGCGGTATCGCGAAGAAGACTCCCCAGAATCCCCAGAGCCCCCCGAAGACCAGGATGGCGACGATGATCGCCACCGGATGCAGATTCACGACTTCCGAAAAGAGCAGCGGAACCAGCACATTGCCATCCAATGCCTGAATGATGCCATAGGTCGCCATCAACCAGGCGAACTGCGAAGACCACCCCCATTGGAACCAGGCGACCAAGAGCACCGGCAGGGTGACGATCGTGGCGCCGACATAGGGAATGATGACCGACAGCCCGACCAGCAGGGAGAGCAGCATGGCGTACTTGAGTCCAAAGGCATAGAAGGCCACATAGCTGGTGCCCCAGACGATCAGAATTTCCCACGCCTTGCCGCGCACGTAGTTGGATATCTGCCGGTCAACATCCCTCCAGACAGTGCCGGCAATGCCGCGATGCCTGGGTAGCTGATAGCGAAACCAGTTAAGAATCAGATTCTTGTCCTTCATGAAAAAGAACACGAGCAGCGGCATCAGGATCAGATAGACCAGGATCGTGATCACCCCGACCACGCTTGCCAGCGACCAGGAAACGACGTGTTGCCCGAATGTGACGGCCTCGGAGCGGATCGCGGCGATCAGTTCGTCGATCTGGGCCACGGTCACGAGTTCAGGATATTTCTCGGGCAAGGCCGTCAGCGCATTGGTCCCTTCCGAGATCATGTTCGGCAACTGCTGTACCAGTTCGGTGATCTGTCGCGAAACCAATGGCATGACACCGAGCAGAACCAGGGCCACGAACAACAAAAAAAGCGTATACACCAGAAGCACGCTGGGAAGACGGGGCATGCCGCGCCGCTCCAGATAACCGACCAAACCCTCCAGTAGATAAGCAATGACGATGCTCGCCAGCACCGGCGCAAGCATATTGCCCAGGGTGAGCACGACCGCGAAGACGATCGACAGAAGTAACGCCAGAAAGACAACCTGTGGGTCGGATAAATGACGCTGAAACCAGTTTGCGACAATATTCATACGGATGACGGCTCGTCGTTGGCGTCGTACTTGGCCCGATAGTCCTGATAATGACGGGCGAACAGGGCTTCCAGTTCATCGATGACCTGCATGGCGCCGCGGCCCTGGAGGACATGGGCGGACATCAGGGCCGATGTCTCGTTGAGCAGCGGCCCGCGGTCGAGCATGTCATAGGTGTGGGACAGGCGTTTGATCGCCCCGACCACGCTTTCCGTGTCGGGACGCGGCAGAGCCCGCGGTTCGCGCGGTTCTTTCTCCTCCCCGAGGCGCTCGGGTTGGGCGCGCTGGGCCAGAAAGTCGGCAAAGGCGAGGAGGGTCTGGCGGTCGGTCGCGGACAATCCCTGAAACAGCTTCGCCAGCCGTCTCCCGTCCGCCGACTCCGATGTCCGGGTCAGCATATCAATCTCCCGTGGATGCCGTTGCGCCCCAACGGGTGAAACGCTTGCTTGAGAGCGGGTCGGCGGGCGAACGGGCTAGGTGCGTTTGCATTGTGCGCGGCAATAGTCACGGGCGAATTCCAGGAGTTCCTCCATCACGCGCAGCCGAAATTTCTGCTTCTGGTGCACGAAGGAAAAGGGCCGGGCCAACGGCGGATCCAGAGGGAGCGCGACCAGCGTCCCCAGCTTCAACTCTTTCTGAACGGTCGTCCCGGAGACCACGGAGACGCCCATGCCGGCTTCGACCGCGCCCTTGAGTGCCTCCGGACTGCCCAGCTCCATTGCGATCTTCAAGGTGGCATGACCCTCGGGCTGTTGCTGGAGATAGTCGCCGATGACTTCGCGGGTGCCCGAGCCTTCCTCGCGGCAGATGAAGGGATATTCCAGCAGTTGCTCGAAGGTGACTTCCGGAAGCGATGCCAGCGGATGGCTGGGGGGCATGATCGCGACCAGATAATCCTGTTTACAGATTTCCACCACCAGATTTTTATTGGCGACCGGAGCCTCCACCACGCCGAGATCGATGGCATTGTTCTCCACCATCGACACGATGCCCTCGGTATTGGAGACCTTGAGATGGATGGCGACCTCCGGATAGCGCTCCTTGAAGTCTCCGAGCAGGGGCGGCAGCATGTATTCGGCGATCGTGGTGCTGGCACCGATGGTGAGCACGCCACTGATCTGACCGGTAATCCCCCGGACCGCGTTCTCCATCTCCGCATACAGCTCGAAGATGCGATCCGCCGATTCGCAGACCTTGCGCCCGGCATCGGTTAGACTGATCCGGTTGTGCGTGCGGTCGAACAAGCGGGTGTTGAAGTGTTCTTCCAACTGGCGAACCTGGAAGGTCACCGCCGGTTGCGTCATGTGGAGCGTCTGCGCGGCCTTGGTAAAACTCAGCAGCCGTGCAACCGTATGAAACACCTGAAGTCTACGATCAGCCATCGAGATATCACTCTATTACGAGATACCTACATAGAAAATGCTTATATCATAGCCGGTCGGTTGCGAGATAGTTGCTGTTTCGCGGCGCGTTCGATTCGCCAAATACCTGATAGAGAATACTGATTCTTTAAGGAAACTTTCCATGATCAACAACAGGACCAGCCAGTCGATCGGTTTCGCGCTGGCGGCGCTCGCGGTGAATGCCCAGAATCCAGCCGGCGCGGCGGGTTTTTCGCTGCCTGAAGCCTCCACCGCCGGCCTGGGGACCGCCAACGCGATGGTCGCCAACCCCAACGAAACGGGCGCATTCCCCTACAACCCCGCCGCCATGGGCTTCCATGATGCCTCCAGTCTCGCGGCCGGGACGATTCTGATCGGCCCCAGTTTCAGCGTGGACACCGCGAGCGGCGATCACGACAGTCAGGGCGCGGACTGGCTGGCTGGCCCGATGCTTCAGGGCATGTTCAAGCTCAACGATCAGTGGCGGCTCGGTCTGGGTCTGACCGCTCCGTTCGGGCTGGAGACGCGCTGGGAGGATGGCACCTTTCCGGCCGTCAGCACACTGCCGCCGCCTCGGAATCTCCCGCGCGGACATCCGACCGCCAGCAAACTGGAGATTCTCGATTTCAGCCCGACCGCGACCTATCGAATCACCGACGATCTAAGCCTCGCCGCCGGACTGGACGTGTATTGGGCCAAGACCGCCCAACTCAACTCGACCGCCGGGCAACTCAGCGGCGACGGCACCGGACTCGGTTTCAACCTCAGCGCACTCTACCGGCAAGGCCCCTGGAGCCTGGGTGCAGCCTTCCGCTCGTCGGCGACCCTGAGTCTCGAAGGCGACTACGCCCCGCTCAGCCAAACGCTGGTCACGATGGGCCGATTGGCGCCCGCGCAATCCGCCGAGTTGGATGTCAACCTGCCCTGGCGACTGCAAATTGGCGCGCGTTACGCCTTCAATGACCGACTGGCCGTGGAATTCGACGTCACCCGGACTGGCTGGAGCGAATTCAGAAATCTGAAAATCGAGGGTAAAAAGACGGGGACGCTGATCTTCAACGATGCCAACAACTGGGATGACGCCAACGCCTACCGTCTCGGCGCGACCTACCAGTTGCGCCCCGCGACTCAGTTGCGCGTCGGTTATTCCTACGATGAAACCGGTCAAGGAGACGATCACTTCAGCGCCAGAGTGCCGGACAACGACCGTCACCTGTTCAGCATCGGTCTCGCCCAGACGCTGGGGCAGGGGTATTCGGTGGAAGCGGGCTACATGTACGTCGTGGCACGGGATCGCGACTATCGGGGCGGCACCCATTATGTCCCCGGCGGCGACCTCAATGGCACCGACGCACTCAATGGCGACTACTCGATGGACGCCCATCTGCTCGGTGTGGAGATCGTCAAGGTCTTCTGAAATCCCAGGGAACTCATCACTGCCATTAAGTGAAGCCGTTCGTGTTGAGGCTCTCGAACCACGAACGGCTTCACTTAATGGCAGTGAGGTAACTCGTCCGCGACATCCAGGGCTAACCAGGAACAAGCGTGGACGGCAAGCATCCCGATCCCTCACGCCTTGCGCAGATAACATGCTTTCAGCATGAAGCTACCCCCGTCGATCTTGCAATCGACCTCGTGATCGCCGCCAACCAATCGAATCTTCTTGATCTTGGTGCCCACCTTGAGCGTCGTGGACGAACCCTTCACCTTCAGATCCTTGATCAGCGCCACGGTATCGCCATCCGCGAGCGGGATGCCATTGGCATCCCGCACCACCCCCTCCGCCCCCTCGTCATCGCCAACCGCCACATCCATCGGCCATTCGTGGCCACACTCGGGACAGATGTAGAGGGTACCGTCGGAATAGACGTTGTCGGCGGAGCATTGGAGACACAGCGGGAAAGATGACATCGGGTTTCCAGAGTGAGTGGCCGAAAGGATGGCGTGACAAGGCGCGCTCCACGGAGAAGCGGCCCTGCCCCAGGGACTCATTGCGTTCAGACGCCGAAGAGTTCGTTAAAAAAGACCTGCATCCGCTGCCAGGAGCGGGTGTCGGACTGGGCGTCGTACTTCAGATTTTCCATGCCGTACTCGCCAGCATTCGGGTTTGTGAAGCCGTGCCGCGCGCCGCCGTAGAGATCCATTTCCCAGTTGGCACCAGCCGCTTCCAGCGCGTTCTGGAAGTTGGTTACGACCTCCGGCGCGACAAAGCTGTCGGCCTGCCCATGCAAGACCAGAAGCCTTGGCTGGATCTTGCCCTTGACCTCCGCCGGCGCGGCGGGTAACGAGCCGTGGAAGCTGACGACTCCTTTGACATCGGTCCCGCCATAGGCCATCTGCAACAGGGTGCCGCCACCGAAGCAATAGCCGATCGCGGCGATGCGAGCGGTGTCGACGAGATCGCTCGCTTGCAGTTGCGCCAGACCCCGGCTAGCGCGCTGGCGCCAGAGATCGACATCCGCGGTGATTTCCTGCATCCACTCGCTGGCCTGCTCTCGCTTGTCGGTGACACGATTGCCGCCGTACATATCCACGGCAAAGGCCACATAGCCCAGCTCCGCAAGCATGCGCGCGCGCTCCTTCGCATAGTCGTTCAGTCCCCACCACTCGTGAACCACCAGGATGCCGGGGCGCCGACCGCTGAGCGCGTCATCCCAAAACAGATAGCCGGTCAGCGGCGTCCCCTCGTCGTCATACGTGATCGCTTTGGACTGAACCTCGGCGTGGACGACCGTTCCGACCGCCAGCAAAAAGAGCATTCCGATCAACCGAAGCATTGGATTTCTCCCGTGAGGATACCTGAGGGTGTCGAGATGAGCATCGCGGTGTGGATGGATCCAAATCTTCGCGCTGGACCGCGCAAGGATCGAATGGAGAGCATTCGGGCGGAGCGCTACGGCATCGCCTGAAATCCAGCCAGTCGAACCGTCAAGATGCGGGTGCAATGGGTGGCCGGTCGATTGACCGGCCAGCGCTAAACCGCGTCCCGAGCGAAAAACGTCGTTTTCGCTTTTACCCCCGCGTCGCGGTCAATCAAGGCGATCGGCGAGACGCGGTTTAAATATAGAGACAGATATCGCTCTCGCCGGCAAACTCGAAGAACGCCGCCGCGCCGGCGTATTCCACGCCGTCGATGAAGTCGCTCTTGTCCATATCGAACAGATCGACCGTCATCTGGCAGGCGATCAGCTTGACTTCGGCCTCCTGACACAGCTCGCGCAATTCCTCGACGCTCGCGACGCCCTTATCCTTCATTTTCTTCTTCATCATCGCGGTCATCATGCCCTGCATGCCGGGGAGCGTCATCCCGAGCACGGGGAACCACTTATCCATGCCCATTGGCATCGGCATGCCCGGATTGCCAAGCGGAGTCACCTCCAAAGCCAGATTCTTCTTCAGCAACTGAAGACCATAGAAGGTGAAGAAAATCTGCGTTTCATAGCCCAGCGCCGAAGCCGTCGAGGCCAGAATAAAAGGCGGATAGGCCCAGTCCAGCGAACCCTTGGTGGCGATGATTGCAAGCTTTTTTGGTTCCATCGAGTCCTCCTCGCTGCGCGGTTCAGGCGCGCGGGTTATTGTGATGAGTCGATCATTGAAACCGCGTTCGCGGCGAGTTCACGCAAGGCCGAATCCAGCTCGAAAACCATGCGTACCCTAGTCAAACGCGGCTTACCGAGTTCAGGATTTCTTGATAAGAAAATGGAACTTGCCGCCCTCTTCACGGGACTCCGTCAATTCGTTACCGGTCTGCTTGGCGAAGGCATCGAAGTCCTTCACCGAACCGGGATCGGTCGCGACGATATGCAGAACCTGACCGCTCGCCATTGCATTCAGGGTCTTCTTCGCGCGCAGGATCGGCAGCGGACAGTTCAGGCCGCTCGCGTCAAGTTCTTGATCGAAATCTGCCATGGAGTACCTCCAGTCTGGGGCTATTTAGAATATCAGTAGACACAAGGATTCGGGTTTATAGGCGAAAGACTACAAAAAGGCAAGCGGGCGCGATCCCGCGCTCACCCCGGAAAGACGAAGCTCAAACCTGACAACGCCGCTCGCTCAAAAGGCAGGCGTCTCGATGGGGAATCCATGCCGCGCCCACGCGATGATTCCGCCGCGCAGATTCAGAACCCGGTCATAGCCCTGCTGCATCAGATAGGCGCAGGCCTGATACGAGCGCGCGCCGCTACGGCAATACAGCACCACCTCCCGATCCTTGGGTAACTCGCTCAGGCGCAGCGGGATCAGATGCATGGGTATCAATACAGCGTCGGGGATGGCGCCCTGCGCAATCTCGGCCGGGGTGCGAATATCCACGAGCAGCACCTCCTCGCCATCCGTGAGCCGCTTGCGCAGCGACTCGGAATCGATCTCGATGATCACAGTGTCGTCCTACCACAAAACAAACTAATTAAGTATATTAAGGACTTTTGACAATCAACTCAACGATCCTGCGGGGTCTTCGCGGCTGAACATAACCATGGAACTCCTCCCGATCTTTCTTGACATGAAGGGCAAATCCTGCCTGATCGTCGGCGGCGGCACGACCGCGGCCCGCAAGGCAAGCAACCTGCTGCGCGCCGGCGCCGCGATCACGGTCGTCGCGCCGCGGTTGTGCGAGTCGCTCGCCCGCAAGGCCGAGACAGGCGAATGTCGCCACCTCGGCCGCCCTTTCGAGCCAACCGACATTCCCGGTCACACCCTGATCGTCGCCGCCACCGACGACCGTGACGTCAACCGACGCATCGCGGAACTCGCTGGCGGCTCGGGCATCCCCGTCAACGTGGTCGACGACCCCGATGCCTGCACCTTCCTGCTACCCTCGATCGTCGACCGCTCGCCCGTCACCATCGCCGTGTCGAGCGGCAAGACCTCGCCGGTACTGGCGCGGATGCTGCGCACCCGGCTCGAAGCGCTGATCCCCGCCGGCTACGGCCGGCTCGCCGACCTCGCCGGACGCTACCGCGAACGGGTCAAGACACGCTTCAGCGAGGCGCGCGACCGCCGCCGCTTCTGGGACCGGGTGCTGCAGGGCGCCGTCGCCGAGCGCATCCTCGCCGGCCAGTTCGCGGAGGCCGAAGCCGTCATTGCACGCGAGCTGGCCCCGGACGCACTGGAATCCGATATGGGCGAGGTCTATCTGGTCGGCGCCGGACCTGGCGACCCGGATCTCATGACCTTTCGCGCGCTGCGCCTGATGCAACAGGCGGACGTGGTGGTCTATGACCGTCTCGTCGCCTCGCCCATCCTCGAAATGACACGTCGCGACGCCCGCCGCATCTATGTCGGCAAGGAGCGCAACCATCACGCCATGCGTCAGGAGGAAATCAACCGGCTGCTCGCCGATCTCGCCAAGGACGGGCATCGGGTGCTGCGGCTCAAGGGCGGCGACCCCTTCATCTTCGGGCGCGGCGGCGAGGAGATCGACACCCTAGCCGCCGAGGGCGTGCCCTTCCAGGTCATCCCCGGCATCACCGCCGCCTCCGGCTGCGCCGCTTATGCCGGCATCCCGCTGACCCATCGCGATTATGCCCAGTCCGTCACCTTCGTCACCGGCCATCTCAAGGACGGCACCATCAACCTCAACTGGCCCGCGCTCGCCCAACCGAACCAGACGGTCGTCTTTTACATGGGCCTGGTCGGCCTGCCGGTCATCGTCGAGCGACTGATCGCCCATGGCGTCTCGCCCGAGATGCCCATCGCATTGATCCAGCAGGGCACGACCCATCTGCAACGGGTCTACTCCAGCACTCTGGCGACCATCCTGGACGTCGTCACGAGCGACCCGCCGCAACCACCGACGCTCGTCATCGTCGGCGAAGTCGTCACGCTGCGCGAAAAGCTGAACTGGTTCCGCCCGCCCGACGTGCCCGTCGAGGGGGCGACCACGCCGATTGTTTAGGCTGCGGGTGAATTCGGCTGTTTTCACGCAGGATCCACCTTGCGGCTTCGTTGGGTATCCTTCTTTTTGCCTTTCGCCTCCAGCGCATGTGACATGGAATTGACGACAATGCATCCATCGACGACACCGACGCCAAACTCTGGCGCCGCGCACTGGCTTCTGCTCGGCCTGCTCCTGAATCCAGCCTGGTCCCAGGCGAGCGAGGAGATTGAACCAGCGAAGCCGAACAGCCCCAAGGAAACGGCCACGGATTTGAGGCAAGACGCGTCGGACAGGGTTCCGACACGGCCGAGTTCGCCTGATCGGCCAATCCCCAAACCAGCCCCCCAGCGCACGGAACTTAAGTCCAAAGTCGACCAGGCCGCGCGCCAGCATGGCCTGGATCGCGACCTGGCGCACGCGCTCATCCGCGCGGAAAGCGCCTACAACCCGCAGGCGGTTTCCTCGGCGGGCGCGATCGGTTTGATGCAGGTGATGCCGGAGACGGCGGCGGATTATGGCGTGCAAAATCCTGACGCCCTGTTCGAGACGGAGACCAACCTGAACACCGGCATGCGCCATTTCAAGCGTCTGCTCGACAAATACGGCAACATCGGCGCGGCGGTGATGGCCTATAACGCTGGCGAGGGCGCGCTGGAACGCAGCGGCGGTTTCGTCTCCTATGCCGAGACCCAGCGGTATACCCATCAGGTGTTGACGAGCTATCTCGGCAGCAAGGGCATCGACCCCTATTCCGCGCGGGCGCGCGAGGCGACCGGCATCGCCTTGACGCCCGCGATGGCGACCGCTGGCGGCGGCAAGGCTGGCGGGGGCGTCCGGCGCAACGAACCCGACACCGCTCGGCCAGTAACCGATCAGGTCTGGCAGTCGACAGTCAGGCGGCCCGAGTTCAGGCCCGAATTCAATCGAGTCGCGAGTTCGCGGTCGCGCGCCATACAGACCAGGGTGTCGTCGCGTTCGCCCTCCCCTCTCGCGCTGAAGGTTTCCAGCTTGCGGATGACACCACCTCGTTATGCAAATCAACTGTCCAGGGCAGTCGCCGCCAAGCGTCGTTAAGCGGTTCTGTCGAGTTATCGCCAAGACCGGGTTCCCGTGGCAATGAACGCGGAACCTGATAAAGCCCTTATACCATCGCGCCAGCGAGTCGACTAAACTAGCGCGTCCCTGACTTTGATTTGGCAGCGATCCTTAAAATGATCGCCCGATCACCAACCCGAGGAAATACACATGGCAATCAGTTTGCAGAAAGGCGGGAACGTCAGCCTGACCAAGACCGATCCGGGCCTGATCAATGCGCTCGTCGGGCTGGGTTGGGACGCCCGCTCCACCGATGGCGCGGCCTTCGATCTGGATGCCAGCGTCTTTCTGGTCGGCGAGACCGGCAAGGTGCTGTCCGACGGGCATTTCATCTTTTACAACCAGAAGACCTCGCCCGATGGCGCCGTGGTCCACTCCGGCGACAACACCACCGGTGCCGGCGAAGGCGACGACGAAACCGTCTCGATCAATCTGCCGGGGGTCGACGCTCAGATTCAGCGCATCGTCTTCGCGGTCACCATCCACGAGGCCGAGACCCGCAACCAGAACTTTGGCATGGTCCGCAACGCCTTCATGCGCGTGCTGAACAAGGACAGCAACACCGAACTGGCCCGCTTCGATCTGTCGGAGGACTACTCGACCGAGACCGCCATGGTGTTCGGCGAGGTCTACCGCAACGGCGCGGAATGGAAGTTCAAGGCCGTCGGCCAAGGCTTCGCCGGCGGTCTGAATGCGCTGGCGAAGGACCATGGGGTGAATGTTGGCTGACCGTCGGGGGCGGGTTTCAAACCCGCCCCTGCTGGTGCTTTATCCCTGACACCTTGCCGGGAGGACTCAGCCAATGCCCACGTTCACCGTCACCGGGGAGATCGATCCCTTCCTGCACGTCAGTCTGCAAAAGGGCGAAAAGATCTTTTGCGAATCGGGCGCCATGGTCATGATGGAGGCAGCGCTTCAGGTCAAGGGCCAACTGCGCGGCGGTCTGGGGCGTGCCCTGCTGCGGCGCATGGCCACCGACGAATCGCTGTTTCAGCAGGAAATCGAGGCCGTGAGCGGCGACGGCGACTGTCTGCTGTCGCCCACCCTTCCAGGCTCGATCGAACTGCTCGATGTTGGGCCGGGCGATGCCTATACGCTGTCGGATGGCAGTTTCGTGGCGGCGGACTCCTCCGTCGAGGTGCGCGCGCGCATGAACACGGTCGGCGGCGGGCTGTTCGGCGGCACCGGCGGATTCGTCATCATGGAGGCGACGGGGCGTGGCAAACTGGCGGTGTCCGGGTTCGGCTCGATCTTCACGCTTGACATCGCGCCTGATCGCGAAACCGTGATCGACAACAACCATGCGGTGGCCTGGTCGTCCAATCTGCAGTACGAGGTCGGCATGCCGCAGACCGGGGGCGGGTTCTTCGGGAACATCGTCAATTCGGTGACCTCCGGCGAGGGTCTGGTGCTCCGCTTTCGGGGCCAGGGCAAGGTCGTGATCTGCTCGCGCAACCGCGGATTATTCCAACCGCAGGCCCATTAAACCGCGCTCGGCGCGGTCGGCGATGTTTTTTAATAAGAGCAACCTCGGCAGCCTCTGTGCCTATCGGAGCGGGCGCGGTTTAAGCGATTAATCAATCAATTTCACATCGAGGAATCTTGAGATGGGTATCAGCCTGCAGAAAGGTCAGAAAATCTCGCTGGAGAAGGAAGCCGGCGGCGGCTTGACCCGTATCGTCATGGGCCTCGGCTGGGATGCCGCGAAGGGCAAGAGCGGCGGCATGCTGGGCGGTCTCTTCGGCGGTGGCGGTGGCGAGAGCATCGATCTCGACGCCTCCTGCCTGCTCTTCGACGAGCCGGGGAATCTGGTCGATACCGTGTGGTTCCGTCAACTGCGCAGCCAGGATCGCAGCATCGAGCACACCGGCGACAATCGCACCGGCGAGGGCGAAGGCGACGACGAACAGATCAAGGTCGATCTCGCGGCGGTTCCGGCCAACGTGAAAAGCCTGGTCTTTACCGTCAACAACTTCACCGGCCAGGATTTCTCCAAGGTCGAGAATGCCTACTGCCGCATCATCAACGGCAGCAATAACAGCGAGATCGCGCGCTACGACCTGAGCTGTCAGGGCAGTCATTCGGCCATGATCATGGCGAAGGTCTATCGTCACGGCGGCGAATGGAAGATGCACGCCATCGGCGAGGTCGGACAGGGCCGGACGGCGGAACAGCTGCTGCCGCAGATCAAGCCGCATCTGTAAATCCGACAGCGACGGCACCATGACCCGCGTCTGGTTCAACCGAACCTTTTCCAATGTCCGTGCCGTTTTCGACCTCGTCCGTCAGGGCGACGAAGCCGGCGAATTCCATCTGGTCTGCTCGCACACCCAGAAGGAGTTCCCCGGCTTTCTGTCGGCGCACGAATTCGCACTGGAACCGACCGGTACGGTCGGCGAGGCCTATCTCGACTTTTGTCTCGGTTTTTGCCGGAAACGGCGAATCGATTTCCTCTGGCCGGGCAAGGGCGTTCAATGGCTGGCCGCGCACCAGGAGCGCTTTGCCGAACAAGGTGTGCGCGTCCTGACGCCAGCGTCGGCGGACCATCTAACGACACTGATGGATAAGGCGCGCTTCTACGCGGAGGCGCGGCGCTTTTCCATTCCGCCGCCCGATTACCTGGAATTTCGCACGGCCGATGAATTCGAGACGGCCTATGCGCGGTTGCGCGCCTCCCACGAGGTGCTGTGCGTCAAACCCGCCGAGGGCGTCAACGGCGCCGGTTTTCGCGTCATCGACGAGCAGCGCGGCGGATTGGAAATCCTGCTGCAAAACGCGCTCTATTCGATTCATCGCGACGGCCTGCGGCGGCTCCTGAGTGAGTCGGAGACCTTTGAAACATTGCTGCTGATGGAATTCCTCGAAGGATATGAATTTAGCGTCGATTGCGTCGGCGATGGCCAGCGGCTCATCGCCGCCGTCCAGCGGCGAAAATCAAAAGCGGGCGGGTACGGCCAGGAGATCGTCGACATCCCCGAACTCACGCAAGCCATCCGCGAGATGACCGAGGCTTTCGGGCTGCTCGGACTGTTCAACGTGCAATTTCGGGAAGGGCGGAACGGCTTTCGCCTGCTGGAGATCAACCCCCGATTCTCCGGCGGCATCGGTTACGCGGGAGCGGTCGGTATCAACCTCCCCTATCTGGCGTTGCATGGCTTGACGCACGGATTTTCCGATCAAGCGCACAAGGTCGACAGCGGTGTCCGCGTGCTGGAACTGGCCCACTTCCGCCGGGTCGAGGATCACGTTTGAGCGAATCGCACCGGGCGGAACTGCCCACCGGAATCCTTGATGTCCAGGTGCGCGAATCCGCGTTTCCGCTGGATGAACTCTGCGGTTTCGCCGCCCGCAACAACCCCAAGCGAGGCTTTCTGTTTCTCAGTAAGGTGCTGGGCAAACACTGGCCGGCGGCGCCCTCGCGGATGCTGCGGGTGCATGAGTATCTGGCGTCCGCGCTGGACCTGGGGCCAGGCCCCTGGGCCTTCATGGCGATGGCCGAGACGGCGACAGGTCTCGGACAAGGTGTCTTCGAGGCGGCGCTGACTCAACGGTCCGAGGCCGACGCGCTCTTTCTACATTCCACCCGGTATCGCGTCGCGGGACGTCCGTTCCTGGAGTTTCAGGAGCCCCATTGTCACGCGCCCGATCAAATGCTCTATGAGCCGTTAAACGCACGTCATCGGGAATTATTCCAGACAGCCCGCGAACTGATCGTGGTGGACGATGAAATCAGCACCGGTTCCACCCTCTGCAATCTGGTCGCGGCCTATCGGACGCGGAATCCGCGACTCGAACGGGTGCATTTCGTGGCGATCACCAACTTCAGCGGCGAACCTAGCGCCGACCAATTTTCAGAACGATTGGGACTGCCGGTTCGGTGCGTGGCGGCGCTCCACGCGGATTTTTCCTTCCAGCCGGCAGCCGACTGGGAGCACGAACCAGCGCCGGCTGCGGTGGGCGACAACCGGCGCAAACCCGGTCAGATCGCCGACCATCTTGGACGCTTCGGCATCGATCGGCCCATCTCGATTTCTGAGACGGATCGTGAGAGTCTGTCCGTCGGACTGCCCCCCGGGGCGCCGATCCTGGTTCTCGGCACTGGGGAATTCATGCACCTCGCCTTTCGGGTCGGACTGGAGTTGGAATCGCGCGGATTCGCCGTCGCGGTGCAGGCGACCACCCGCTCGCCGATTCTGCCCGGCGCCGACATTGGACACAGACTCGTTTTCGCGGACAATTACGGGGAAGGCATCCGGAATTATCTGTATAACGTCGATCCCGACGATTTCGCCCGTATCATCGTCTGCCATGAAACGCCGCTCGAAGGTCTGGGCGATCTGATGCAACACCTGGGGTCCAACTGTCTGACCTATCGCTATTCGCACTCAATGGAGGATTTATGGCCATCAGTTTGAACAAAGGCGGCAACGTCAATCTGAGCAAAGAGGCGCCCAATCTCGAAAACGTCCTCGTGGGCCTGGGCTGGGACGCGCGCGCGACCGATGGGCAGGCGTTCGATCTCGACGCGAGTCTCTTCATGGTGAAGGAAGACGGCAAGGTGCCGAGCGACGCCTATTTTATCTTCTACAATCAGAAAACCTCGCCCGAAGGCTCGGTCGAGCACACCGGCGACAACCTGACCGGCGCCGGCGAAGGTGACGACGAATCCGTACATGTGACACTGTCGAAGGTGCCGCCCGAGATTCAGCGTCTGGTGATCGTGGTCACCATCCACGACGCCGACGCCCGCAGGCAGAATTTCGGCCAGGTCGCCAACGCCTTCGTCCGGGTTGTCAATCGCGACAACAATCTTGAAGTCGTCCGCTTCGATCTCTCCGAGGACTATTCGACCGAGACCGCGATGATCTTCGGCGAGATCTACCGGCACGCTGGCGACTGGAAATTCAAGGCCGTGGGCCAGGGATATGCCGGCGGACTCCGTGCGCTCGCCTTGCAACACGGCGTCAACGTGGGTTAAGCGGATGAATCTACAACGCGGACAACGGGCCAAAATCGCCGATCTGGTCCCCAACGGCCAGCGCTTCACGCTCGGCGTGGCCGTGAACGCACCCGGCCTGATTCTCGATTTCGCCTGCTTCGGCCTGGATGGTCAGGGCAGGCTTTCCGATGATCGCTACATGACCTTCTTCAATCAGCCGACGACGCCCTGCGGCGGCGTGCGGCTGGAAACGCCCGCGGGCGATGCGGCGGGTTTTGCCGTCGACCTTGGCAAACTCCCCGCGACCATCGAGCGTCTGACGATCACCGCCGCGCTCGACGGCGCCGGCGCCATGTCCAGCATCGGCAGCGGTCATGTGCGTTTCATGGATGCCGGCCGCGAGACGGGGCGCTTCGACTTCAGCGGCGCCGACTTCGCCGCCGAGCGCGCGCTGATGCTGCTGGAGATCTACCGCAAGGACGGCGTCTGGCGCACCAGCGCGCTGGGCCAGGGGTTCAATGGCGGCATGGCGGCACTGGTCGGACATTTCGGCGGCACCGTGGAGGAGACACCCGCCCCAGTCTCGGCACCCGTTCCGCCCAAACCTCAGCCGGCGCCGCTCAATCTGAGCAAGATCACCCTGGAAAAGCGCGGCAACACGGTTTCGCTCGACAAGAAGGCCAATGCGGCCCACGGCGAGATTCTCATCAATCTCAACTGGACAACCCGCGCCGGCCCCGTCAAAAAGGGCTTTTTCGGCGGCACCCGTTCCAACAGCATCGATCTGGATCTCGGCTGTCTGTACGAACTCAAAGATGGCTCCAAGAGCGTGGTCCAGGCGCTGGGCAATACCTTTGGCGAGTACCGGGATCCGCCCTATATCGCCCTCGACGCGGACGACCGCACCGGCACCCGGACCGAGGGCGAGAACCTGCGCATCAACGGCCAGCATTGGGATGACATCCAGCGCATTGTCGTCTATGCCTTTATCTACGAAGGGACTCCGAACTGGGCCGAGGCCAACGCGCGCATCACCCTGAAAACGCCCGGACAGCCGGAAATCGAGATCCAACTCGATTCCAGCCGCAACGATCGGCCCATGTGCGCCATCGCCCTGATCGAGAATCAGGGCGGCTCGGTCAAGATCACCAAGCTCGTCGATTACTACCGGGGCCATCTCGATGTCGACAAGGCCCATCGCTGGGGCTTGGATTGGGTGAGAGGCAAGAAGGATTGATCGCCAGCGTCGCCTGCCCACTGAACAACATTTTCGTCAATCGCGATCCAACAGAGAGCAAACGCCATGAGCTTCCAAGACTTCGTCAGCAACCTGAAGCAGAAAGCCTCCGAACTGAAAAACGAGGCGATGAAATTCAAGAACAAGGATTTTCTGAACGCGGCCATCAGCGGCTCGGTGCTGATCTCCATGGCTGACGGTCACGTCTCCTCCGAAGAAAAGCAGAAGATGATGCGCTTCATCGAGAACTATGAGGCGCTGTCCGTCTTCTCCAGCAAGGATCTGATCGACGCCTTCCAGAACGCCATGAGCCAGATCGAATTCGACAAGGATCTGGGCGAGGCCAAGGCCTACGATGCGATCCGCAAGATGAAGGGCAAGGATGACGCCGCTCGTCTCATCATGCGTCTGATCATCGCCATCGCCGCCGCCGACGGCAATTTCGACGATAGCGAGAAGCGCGTCGCCCGCAAGATCGCCATGGAACTCGCCCTCAACCCGGCGGATTTCGAGCTGGTTTAAACTTAAACCGCGTCCAGCGCGATCCGCGAAGCTTGCAAGACAGACCAGCTTCGCGGCAACCACCAACCATCGGCGAGACGCGGTTTAAATGAGCGGAAAAATGAAAATCTTAAACCGCGTCAACTCCGATGTGCGCGAGTCGTGGCGACGCGAAACGAAGACACCGACAACGCTGTTCATGCCGGACGCGGTTTAAGGTGCGCAAGCTGGTTTTTCTCGACCTGGACGACACCCTCTTCCAGAGTCGGCCAAAATGCCCGACCGACGCGGATCTGCGACCGGTCGCTTATCTTCGCGATGGCAGCGCCCATTCCTTCATGACGGCGAAACAGCAGGCGTTCTGGCATCTGCTGGACACCAATACGACGGTGATCCCCACCACCGCGCGGGATCTGGATTCGCTCCGTCGGGTGGAACTACCCTTTCAGAGCTGGCGCATCATCGACTATGGCGGAATCGTCCTGAACCCCGACGGCGTTCCCGACGCGCCCTGGCTGGAACGCATGACGACCGCCTCCCGGAACCATCTGGAGGATTTGAACGAACTGCTCGATCATGTCGCCACCTTCATCGTCCAACAGGGACTCTCCGCCCACGTCCGGATCATTGAGGATTTCGACCTGCCCTTTTATTTGGTCGCCAAATATCGGGAGGGCCGCGACGGCGATCTCGATGTGTTACAGCGCGTCTTGATCCAGCCCTGGGTCGCGGATCGAACTAGCGTCTATCGACTGCATCGCAACGGGAACAACCTCGCGGTGCTGCCCCGCACGCTCGGCAAAGAACACGCCGTGCGCTATCTGATCGAAATACTGGGAGGAGAATGGGGCGAATTGATGACCGTCGGCATCGGCGACAGTCTCATCGACGGCGCCTTCATGGCCGAATGCGATTATTCGCTGACACCGCGGGGCTCGCAGTTATTCGGCGAAACCATCGGCCGGCCCCTGCTGTAAGCCACCTGCGATGATCGAAGCCCTGTAGGGGCAAATTTATTCACCGCGCGGTTGCGCGGATGCAGGGGCGAATGAATTCGCCCCGACAAGGGATGCCGTGCAACGTCCGCGTTGAACGCATTGATCCGCGCCGTGGAACAGTGGCGGGGCGGCGATCATCCCACATTGACAATTGCTGACACGTACCAGCCTTCGTCCCGCTTGCGAAAACCACCTCACCGGAGACCGATGCCCATGCCTCCAGTCGAACAGCGCGCGCAATTTTCAGGGAGTTACCGCCCCGAGGATGTCAGCATTCTGCTCAAGCCCATCGCGATGGAGCCCGTCGCTATTGCCGAGAAAGAACGCCTGATTCAAAGCGGTCAACGGCATTACAGCGAGATGCTGAGTCCCGAAACCCTGCCCTCGCCGCACTACATGGACATTTTCCACCAGGCGTTCGCCATGAACCGGCAACGCATGGCACAAGGGCTGCTCGACCTAGCCGCCATCGTCGCGGCACGCCGACCCTACGACATCACGCTGGTCTCGCTCGCGCGCGCCGGCACCCCGGTCGGCGTGGCGCTCAAGCATGTTCTCACCGACATCCTCGACCGCCCGGCCACCCATTATTCACTCTCGATCATTCGCGACCGGGGCATCGACCAAAACGCACTGCGCTTTATCCTGAATGACGAGGCAAGAGAAGCGGCCGGGATCGTCTTCGTGGATGGCTGGACCGGCAAGGGCGTCATCGCCCGCGAGTTGAAGGCATCGGTCGAGTCATTCGACAGAACACATGGCATTCGTCTGGACACCACGCTCTTCGCCCTGACCGATCTGGCCGGTGTCGGCATAGCACCCACGGACGCGGACTATCTGATCCCGTCGAGCATCCTGAACGCGACCATGTCGGGCCTGATCAGCCGCTCCATCTTGAACGAACGGATCGGACCCGACGATTTCCACGGCTGCGTCTATTACCGCGAATTCGCCTCGGAGGATCGATCCCGGTGGTTCGTCGACGAACTCCTGCGAGAGATCCGCGCCTTGCTGGAGGAAGGTTACGTGCCCTGCCCCACCCCGGTCGATCCACTGCCCGCGCGCGAACGCTCCCGGATCTGGCTCGCCGCGATCCAGGATCGCTGCGGGATCACGGACGAGAATCTCATCAAGCCAGGCATTGGCGAAGCGACCCGCGTCCTGCTGCGGCGCGTCCCGGAACGGCTCATCGTCCGCGATCCGACCGCCCCGGAGGCGCGGCATCTCTTACAATTGGCCCAGGAAAAAAAGGTGCATTGGGAGGTCGATCCAGCATTGCCCTACCAAGCCGTCTCGCTCATCAAAGGTTTATCCGATGCTTAATGCCTACCGACTTGGCGGCTCCCTCTATGTTCCGGCAACCCATCGGGATGTTCTGAAAATTGCCAACGGCGTCAAGTGGCCGGAATTGCGTTCGGTCATCTTCTGCACCGAGGATGCCGTGGCGGAGGAGGCGCTCGCGTCCGGACTCGACAACCTCCGCGATTGTCTGGAACGGATGCAGGCCAGGTCATCCGCCCTGCGCTTCGTGCGCGTGCGCAATCCCGAAATTCTGACCTGGCTGCTCGCGCTGCCCGGCGTGGAAAAGCTGGACGGATTCGTCCTGCCCAAGCTGGATCTGAGCAATGTGGATGTCTATCTGAGCCAGCTCATGGAGTCCCGGCATCTGTGCATGCCGACGCTCGAAACACGAGATGTCTTCGACACGTCGAGAATGATCGAACTGCGCGACCATCTGCTCGACCGGGGATATCAGAAGCGGATTCTAGCGCTACGCATCGGCGGCAACGATCTCCTGTCCATTCTCGGCATCCGCCGGCCCCGCGACCGCACCATCTACCGCACGCCCCTCGGACACACCATCGCCCATCTGGTGACCGTCTTCAAACCCTTCGGTTTTCAGCTCACCGCCCCGGTGTTCGAGCATATCGATTGTCCGGAGATTCTCCGGGAAGAACTGAGCGAGGATATCGCCCACGGCCTCTGTGGAAAGACCGCCATTCACCCCAGCCAACTTCCGACGATCGAGGCGAGTTTTCGCGTCTCGCAACTGGAACTGGAGGCCGCCCAACGCATTCTGACCGACGACCGCGCGGTCTTTCAGTTCGGCGGCTCCATGTGCGAAGTCGCCACGCATAGCGCCTGGGCGCGGCATATCATCGAACGCACCGCGATCGATTCCTGATCGAATGGAGCCATCCCCTCTTCACCCCGCACGATCAGGCCAGAAGTTTTCATCCATGATCTGAGAGGGTGTAGACAAAAATAATTGAGCTGCTATTTGTATACCAGTCTACAACTGAGCTGGTGTGCGCTGATGTCGAAAGCTGGTCGTCCCCCCAAGATTCACGAGGCGGAGCAAGCGGTATTGCGTCAAATTGTCACGGATCGCCCGACCTCCACGCTGTCAGAGATTGCCCGGGAACTCGCGGCACGGACGGGAATCGAGGCTCATGAAGCAACGATTCGCAAGTCCTTGCGGGAGGCGGGCGTCACGCGCCTCCGGGGCGAGAGTGGTCTCGAGGCGCAAGCGCGCGCAACGCCGCGTCGGTATGGGTATACGGATGCGCATCGTCGCCACGACCCCGACCAAAGCTACCCAAGTTGTCTGACCGATGCGGAGTGGGACTTGGTCGCCGCTCTCTTTGAGATGCCGGGCGGGCGGGGTCAACCGCCCCGCGTGTCGCGCCGGAGCATCCTGGAGGCGTGTTGCTACGTGGTGCGCACGGGGTGCGCGTGGCGGATGCTGCCGCACGATTTCGCGCCTTGGCAGAATGTCTACAAGACGTTTCGCCGTTGGAGTGCGGCTGGGAAGTTTGAGCAGATGCATGATCGACTGCGGGGGCAATGGCGCGAACGCGAGGGGCGTGAGATCGCGCCGACGGCGGCGGTGCTGGATGCGCAATCGACCCGCGGCTCGCCGCAGGGTGGACCGAGCGGCTTTGATGCGGGCAAGCAGGTCAAGGGGCGCAAGCGCAGCCTGGTGGTCGATACCTTGGGGTTCGTGTTGGCGGTGAGCGTGGTCGCGGCCAATCTTCAGGACCGCGATGCCGCCTCGGGCGCCGTCGCTGACGCGGCCGCCAAGTACCCCCAGATCAACACGCTGTTTGTCGATAGCGCCTACGCCGGTCAATTTGCCCAAACCACCGAGCAGACCCACGCGATCCGCGTGGAAGTCGTGCGCCATCCAGCCAACAAAAGCGTTGGCTCCTGGCACGTGGACGGGGCGCCTGACCGAGTGGTGATCGCCAACGCCGACGGCTTCGTTCCGCTGCCGAAGCGCTGGGTTGTCGAGCGCACCCATGCGTGGAATGAGCGTGCCCGTCGATTGATCATGCATCATGACCGTCTGCCAGCGGTCTCCGAAACCTGGGTTTGGCTGGCGGAGGCGCGCATCCTGCTGCGGCGGTTGACCACAACGGTTTGATTTTGTCTACACCCTCTGAGAAAAAGAAAAAGGACAGACGACCGGAAAGGTGGATTCCGCCAATCCGGTTTCGCGCTCGGCCTCGATCAAGGCCAGACGATAGGCTTGTGCGATCGCCTGATCGAGTTTCGCTGTCAGGCTTGGATTGTCCGCCAGGTGGAGGTCCAACCGGAGACGCTGTTCCTTGATCGACAGCCGCCAGGAGTTCCCGCGCAACCCAGGCTGAAAACGCCACTTCAGAAGATGAAGCAGCAGCTCGACCAGGCGGTTGACGAGTTCTCGCTGCTCACTGCGACCCATGCTCTCGATCTCGTCGATAATGTGCGAAAGATCGGCTTCCGCCAGATTCCCGGCGCGTAACAGGCTCGCCTGTTCGTAAGTCCAGGCATGAAAGTCGCTGTCGTAAAGCCTCGACATGCCCCCCTCCGATTCCCAATGGTCAACGCATGGTCAGATCGGACACATACCAATCCATCGCCTCCGCCAGGCCATCCTGAATGCGATGACTGGGCGCGTACCCCAGCAGGTTCCGGGCCTTGGAAATATCGGCGAGCGAATGACGCACATCGCCCGCGCGGAAATCGCGATAGCTCGGCGCGAAATCTTGCAGATGCGGAAAACGTGGCGCCAGCGTGGCGCGAATGGACTCGAAGAGTTCGTTCAGCGACGTGCGCTCGCCAACCGCGACGTTATAGACCTGATTGGCCGCGTCCGGATGCTCGGCGGTGGCCGCCAGCAGGTTGGCCTGCACGGCATTGGCGATATAACAGAAATCGCGGCTGGTCTCGCCATCGCCGTTGATCCACACCGGCTCGTTGGCGATCATCGCCGCCGCCCACTTCGGCACCACGGCGGCATAGGCGCCGTTCGGATCCTGATGGGCGCCGAAGATATTGAAATAACGCAGGCCGATGGTTTTGAAACCATAGGCGCGGGCGAAAACCTCGGCGTACTGTTCGTTGACCAGCTTGGTCACGGCATAGGGCGAGAGCGGCTTGCCGATGACATCCTCCACCTTCGGTAGTCCTGGATGGTCCCCATAGGTCGAGCTGGACGCCGCATAAACGAAGCGCAGAACTTGCGCATCGCGAGCCGCGACCAGCATGTTCAGAAAACCGTCGATGTTGGCCGCGTTGGTCGCGATAGGATCTTCGAGCGAGCGCGGCACCGAGCCGAGCGCGGCCTGATGCAGGACATAGTCGACCCCCACGCAGGCGGCGCGGCAAGCGTCCGGCTGGCGGATATCTCCTTCGATGAAGTTGAAACGCGCCCACTGCGCCGGCGTGACCGCCTGCTGAATCTGTTCGAGATTCTGGCGGTGTCCGGTTGCGAAATTATCCAGACCGACGACAGGCTGATCCAGCTTCAGCAGGATCTCCAGCAGGTTGCAGCCGATAAAACCGGCGACGCCGGTGATCAGCCAGGTTTTCGGGTTGGCGGACAGATGCAAGCGGAGTTGGGCGTATTGGTTCATGGTCACAACCGCCAAAGCCTGAAACCCGCAGCCCGAATCGCGTCCGGATCATAAGCCGACTTCACATCGGTAAAGACGCCGCCCTGCTTCAGCCTAGAGGTTAGTTCAGCCAGCGACATGGCCAGATACTCCCGGTGCGACACGGCGGCGACGATGGCCGATGCGTCTTTGGGTAACTGCTCCCAGGGCGTGAGACGGATGCCGTATTCATGTTCGGCCTCCGAGGATTCGGCGATGGGATCGTGCACGGCAACCTCGCAACCGAAGGATTGCAGTTCCCGGACGAGGTCGGCGACCTTGGAGTTGCGCAGATCGGGGCAGTTTTCCTTGAAGGTGAGGCCCAGCACGATGACCTTGTCGCCCTTGATGGTGTCGCCATTGTTGATCAGCGCCTTGACGGTTTGTTGCGCCACATACGCGGCCATGCCGTCGTTGATGCGCCGACCGGCCAGGATGACCTCGGGGTGATAGCCCAGCGCCACCGCCTTGTGGGTGAGATAGTAGGGATCGACGCCGATACAGTGGCCGCCAACCAGGCCAGGCCGGAAGGGGAGGAAATTCCATTTGGTGCCGGCGGCTTGCAGCACTTCCAGGGTATCGATACCAAGCCGCCCGAAGATCAGCGCCAGCTCGTTCATCAGCGCGATGTTGAGATCGCGTTGCGTGTTTTCGATGACCTTGGCGGCCTCGGCAACCTTGATCGAACTGGCGCGGTGAACCCCGGCGGTAATCACCGAGGCATAGAGTGCGGCCACGGCATCGGCGGTCGGCTCGTCATCGCCGGCAACAACTTTCACGATGCGGGTGATGGTGCGCTCCTTGTCGCCGGGGTTGACCCGCTCGGGAGAGTAGCCGACATGGAAATCCGTTTTCCATTTCAAACCGGAGTGCTCTTCCAGCAGCGGAACGCAGACCTCCTCGGTGGCGCCCGGATAGACGGTGGATTCATAGACCACCGTCGCGCCTCGCTTCATGTGTTGACCGACGGTGGTGGAAGAACCGACTAGCGGCGAGAAATCGGGGATATGGGTGTCGTCCACCGGAGTCGGCACGGCGACGACAATGAAATCGGCCTTGCCAAGCGTGGATGGGTCGGTGCTGACGCTGAGCCGGGTCGCCGCCTTCAGGTCTTCGGTACTGACCTCGCCGGTGGGATCGCAGTGGTTGCGGTACTGCGCGATTTTGGCCTCCGAGAGATCGTAGCCAATGGTTTCGTATTGCTTACCGAATTCGACCGCGAGCGGCAGACCGACATAGCCCAGGCCAACGACGGCAACGATAGGTTTCATGAGGGCTTTCCCTTGGAGACGATGGAGCGCGCCAACCGAATCTGCCGCGGCACGGCGGACCTTGGAACGCGACGGACGGTGCGGATGCGTCTAACGATGCCGGATGATAGCGGGCCGCGCGAATCAGTGCCAGGCTTCGCGGCGCAGAGCGCCAAGAATCACCGTGACACAGCAGAGAGGCAGTGACGATGTTAATGGTGGTGGTGTAGAGACAAGGTGATTTACGGGAATGACTTTACCGATTTCCGTTCGTCCTGAGCTTGTCGAAGGACGGGCGGAAATCGCGCTCCGAGGCCGACATTGCATCCGTTCATGGTTCGACAAGCTCACCACGAACGGATGCAATGTCACCACGAAAGTGGGTATAAGCTTTTCCGGAAATCGCCCAAGGCATTGCCTTGTCTCTACGGCGACGGCGGCAGATGGGTGTGCGTCTCAACCGCCAAGCTCCGGTTCAAACTTAGAAAGACGCGCCCGAATGGCGCGCCTTTGGTTCCGCGCCCCTTAGACTGCGGACTTGGGAATCCGGATTTTCTGGCCGGGGTAGATCAGGTTCGGATCTTTGATGACCTCTCGATTGGCCTCGAAGATCCGCGAATAGGCACCGCCATCGCCATAGAAGTTTTTCGCAATGGCCGACAGCGAATCGCCTTTCTCGATAACATAAAACTCGACGTCGACGGTCTGGGGCGGGGCGGAGAATTGGTCGACCTTGACCTCCGCAACCCCCTGGATATTGCCGGCCATGAGCACGGCTTTCTCCATGGCATCCGGACTGTCCGCCGTGCCGGCGAGCGTGACCACGCCCTGATCGTAGGTCACCGACAGATCCTTGACGCCTGGATTGTCGCGTTCGATCTCTTCCCTGATCTTCTCGCTTGCCTCGGCATCGTTGCCGAAGACTTTCTTGCCATTCCCCTTCAGAAAGTCGAACAGTCCCATAAAGACCTCCGCTGGCAATTGAGAACGCAGAATGACGCGAACGAGAAAAAGCCGTTGAACTAGCTGAATTTCGACTTGATGCGATCCAGAGAGTCTTTCACGAAGCCAGTGAGATGAGCCCAGCCCTCCTCGGCATCTTCCTTCAGCTCGTCCCATTTTTCATCGGCGGAATCGATCATTTCCTGACGTTTGCCCTCGCCCTCGTCCCATTTGAGCTTGATTTCGGCGATCTCTTTCTCGATCGATTCCCTGACATCGTCGGCGGCATCGGCCGCCTTGGCGCGCAGATTGTCCAGATCGACTTTCCACTCGTCGAGCTGGTTCTTGAGCTTCTCGACGTACTCTTCTTTGGTCATCATCGGCAGCATCCTCTACAGACGTTAAAAAGACAGGGTCGCTGAAAAGACAGAGCATCGAACAGAACACAATCACAAGACATCAATATCCTTAGACTGGCCAAGCCGCGTTGTCAATCTTTCGCGTCAGAATCCGCCACCCGTACGGAAACCGCCGCCACTGCCTCCGCCACCGCCGCCGCTCCTTCCAAAGCTGCCGACGATATCGCTCAGACCGCCCGATCCGCCGCCCCACACGGTGCCGCGGCCATAACCGCCGGAGCCAAAGGTCGGGTCGGACTGTTGCGGTCGGTAGCGCTGCTGCTCGCGCAGGATGCGCCAGAGGTTGTCGCGGTCCAGCATGCCATTGACGAACTGGCCAAGCAGCATGGCGATCATGTCCCCGTCGCCAAAGGTCGAACCGGCTCGGTCGTAGCGGCTGCGCTTGAAATCCGACCGCAGCGCTTCGAGTTCGGTCAGTCGCTTCTGCTGCTGGAGGATGGCATCCTTGAGCCCCTGAATACTGGCCGCCAACTGGCGGCGCTCGTCTTCGCGCTGGAGCATCCGCCCGACGATCAGATCGTCCTCGGGATAGGGCGTCGCGAGCGCCTCCCGCCGCAGTTCCATCAGATCCTCCCGCTGGAACTCGGCGGCCATGAAGTTGACCGCCTTTCTGGTGTGCTCGTCCTCGCCGGCGGCGAAGAGCGCCTTGCGCGCCATCAGAACCTGCTGGTCCGACTCGGCATGGGCGATCCGCTCGTCGATGGCGTCGAGACTCGCTTGTTCGTCGGCGACGATCCGTTCCAGGGCCGGGATGCCGTCCGCCGCCCGCGCGGCCTCGTCGAGCGCCTTGAGCGCGGCGTACTCGCTCTCGGCGCCGGCCTGGAGACCTCTGGCATGCTCGCGCAGCCGCTCCGGGATCTCGTTCAGGCGGCTGAAATTGGCGCGGGCGTCCGCGAATCCGATCCGCTTCGCGACCCAGCGATCCAGCGCCCGGAACAGGCCCCAGGATTTATCCTCGGGCGTGCCATGGTTCCGCTCCCAGAGATAGAGGAACAGCGGATCGCCCCGGAAGGCAGCGCCCTTTTGTTCACGTTCCTCCTCGCTGCGGGTTGCCTTTTCGCTGGCGTGCATGGCCAGACGCTCGGCCTCCGTGGCCTGTTCGCGCTGCCTTCGGTAGTCGGGATCCGCATCCAGGCGCGTCTGGATCCGGGCCGCGGCAGCATCCACCGCCGCATCCGCGGCATCCAGGCGGGCGGCCTGGGCGGAGCGCTCGCGCTCCAGGGTCTGCCGGAGTGCATCGGCGGACTGGAGTTTAGTCTCCAGTTCGCGCAGGGCGGACTCGCGCTGGGACAGGAGTGCCAGCGCCTGCCGCTCCGCCTGATCCAAATGGCGCAGTGTCTCCGGGTCCGTCATCAGGCCGACGCGCACTTGGGCCAGGTCTTTATAGTCCTGGGTCAGCGCCTGTTGCAGTTCGGCCAGGCGTCCGTTCACACCCTCGATCTGCGACTCAATGGTAGCGATCCGGGTACGCGCATCGTTGACCGCCTGGTCGATGCTTGACAGGGTCTGTCGTCCGGAAATCATGCGTCTCTCCTCACCACTGCGTAATCGCCCCGCCGGTCGTTTTCATCTCATAACGCGGCACCAGTTCGCCCCGCGTCTTCTGGCCGAATCGGTCTCGCTCGATGATGCCATCGTCCTGCTTGTCCGCGGCGACCGCCTTAAAGGTGCGCTCGTCGACTCGCAAACCCCAGCGCTTCACCCGCTCGGTCTTGCGGGTCTCCTCGTTCTCGATTGGCACCGTCAGCACCCTCCCAGTGGGATCGACGGCCTCGACCAGAAGATAGAAGTTGCGCGCCCCGGTATTGATGTCCGGAATCCGCCAGACCCCCGTCTTCTCGTCGGGCCGATTGACGATGCGCAGCCGATATTCCTGCTCCAGAATGTCGCGCGCATCTTCGATCTGCCGGATGGCCTCCCGGACGGCGGCCTTGTCATCACCGCGCAACGCGGCCCGACCCGCGTTGAAGGAACGCTCCAGCGTCTCCTGTGCCTGATCGGATTTGGCCAGCGCGACAGCCTCTGCGTAAACCTCTTCAAGCGTGTCTGGAAGAGCGGCATTGGGAGCCAGCACCACGAAATAATAGAGCGCGCCGGCCAGCGCGCCGGCCCCCACGAGACCGCCCAGCCATGTCCCCCAGACACCCCGGTTGACATAGATCCGGGCGAGCTTGATGACGAACGAATCCGGCGGCGGCTTATAGGTGAAGCGATCCTCCTTGAGCGCGGCAACGCCCTGCTCAATGACCGAATCCGGCACCGCGATCCCCTGCGCCGCGTAGATCCGGCGCAGACGCTCCTTCAGGTCCTCCTCGCGGCCAACCTCGTCCAGCTCCTTTTGCACGATCCGCTCGCGTCGACGCAGCGTATCGACCACATCCATGGCGAGCATCACGTCATCCAGGGGCGGCTTGCTTGCCGGTGCCGGAGCGGAACCTGATGTCAGGGTAGCCGCCGCGTTCATGGCCGAACGGGCGACGCGGCGGGCATTTCCAGACCCTTACCCTGATCGGCAAGCCGGGCCAGCTTGCGCTTGCCCTCCTCCACCGCGTCGCGGATCTCGTTGGCGTTCGCGGTGCTCTGTTTGCGCATCTCCTCGATGATCTCATGGGATCTGACCTGCCAGGAGACCACCGAATCCACCAGCTTTTTGACCGAGTCCGCGCGCACCGTAGGGCCATAGCCCGCCTGGACCGCCGCCTCCTGCACCTTGCCACCGATGTCCGCCAGCACCTCCAGCGACTGGCTCATTCCTTCCTTCATGGCATTCACGGTCTGCGTGCCCTCGTGCAGACCGAACATGCCCGTGAAAGAGGCGGTCAGCGCGGTCAGGACCACTTCATTGGTGCTGAAGAAGCTCACCGCCTGCGCATAGACCCGCTCCTTGGCATTGGTGGTCTGAAGCAGACGCGCCATGACCACTTCGGAGGTGTTGTAGGAAATCGTGAGGTTATCCGCGAGATCCTTGGCGATCTGATAACGCTTTTCTTCCTGTTGAAGCGCGCGGACCTTCTCGTCTCTGGCCATCTCGAAGCGGGCGCGAACGGCGGGCTCCTGCGAGGTGTTGGCCTCGACTTCCTGCATGGCCGCCGCAACTCCGGCCTTAGCCTCGTCGAGCTTGCCCTGGGCGGTTTTGAGCACTTCCAGGGCCAAGACTTCGGACTGTTTCAGCGCCCCGCGGAAATCCTGATAGGCTTCCAGAATCTTCTGTTCCCGCTGGATCTGATCGTTGGTGGACGCGGTCACTTCCAGATAGGTACCCTTGATCTTGTCGAAGCGGTCGGCGATGTCCCCGCGCGAGACCTTCATCCACACATTGCCGAGTCGCTCGAAGGTATCCAGCTTGCCGTCCTCGATCTGGTCCACCATCGTCTTGGCATCGTCGCGGATGCTGTTGAAGGCGTTGGTGATCTCCTCGTAGCGGCTGCCGATTTCCATGGCCTGTACCTGCTGACGGACCACGTCGTTGAACAGCGACGCCTCGTTGAGCGTGCGGGCGATGGCGGTCACGCGGCCTTCGTCGAGGACGGATATCTGGTTCAGCAGGGCGATGATCGGCTCGACTTGTTTGTCCCCATCGGTGGGCAGGAGTCCCAGATCGTGCAGGCCGTTCATGGCCTTGTCCAGATACTGCATCGGGGTCGCGGCAGAGATCGCGCTCGCGTTGGCAGTAGCGGCGGCAGCGGCGGTGTCGGTCGTCGTCATGGTTTTTCCGTCCCTAATGGTTTGGTTTTGGTCTGAGGCGGCTTGAACTTTTGAAGCGTTGATTCTGGTACGGACTTTCCCGGAAATCGCCTTAGCAAACACCCGACCCGGCATGCTGCGCCGGCGTCTGGGTTTTGATCGACAAGGCATGCAGTTCGCCGCTGGCGATCTGGGTCTTGACGGTTTCCATCACCAGGCGCTGACGCTTGATCGGCGTCAGACCCTCGAAGACTTCGCTGACGATCAGCGCCTCGAAGTGACTGCCATCGCCGGAGACCTGGACCTCGGCATTCGGGATGCCCGCGCGGATGAGTTGGGCGACTGCTTCGGTTTCCAAAACAAATTCCTCTTCAATAAAGCAAGTTAAACCGCATTAGGCAGCTATATCATTTACTCGTTTGAGAATAGTGCAATACAGCGTCTTTCACCAATTTGAAATCATTAACGCGCCAAAAAGGAGAGTCTTTCTTTCCAATTTTGGCATTCTTTTGCTTATAGCCGTCACACTCTCTGCCACACAAGCTCTGCATGAATGGATACATTTGTTTCTCTAGGGATTTTCCTGATAGCGCAATGTCGTAGCCAACGGAAGACGGTGATACCCACAAACGACCGTTACAGCCTAAAAATCCCATGTGATTCTGCCTAACACGTTGCTGGTGAAACTGAATTTTGTGCACACTTGTTGAGTTGATCTCTGCTTCCAACTGAAGCAACAGGTTCTTTAGAATTTCTATCGGATTCATAATTTCCAATTCCTAGCAATCGGTGCGAGCACGGCCCCAGCAGAGGCCGCGTCTCACATTCTGCCATGCTCTGCCAGCGGGGCCGTTGATCCGGCGTGGATTCTTGATGAAATAAAACATCCTGTTAAACCGCCTCCCGCCAATCGCCGGTGCTCTGATCGCCGCAACTCCAGGGAAGGCGACAAACCGCCGTGCTTCGCTCTGGAAGGGGGTTCAAAGATCGCGTGTCGCCAGAAACCGCACCTCCGGCCAACGCTCTTCGGCCAGGCTCAGATTGACCCGCGTCGGCGCCAGATAGACGAGCTGGTCGTCGCCGTCCAAAGCCAGATTCTCGTAATTCTTTTCCTTGAAGCGCTCCAGCATCTTGGCGTCCGTGCAAGTCACCCAGCGGGCGGTCTTCACGCTCACCGGTTCGACGAAGGCGTCGACCCCGTATTCGTCCTTAAGCCGATACGCCGCCACGTCGAATTGCAGAATCCCGACCGCCCCGAGAATCAGATCGTTGTTTTTCAGCGGACGGAACACCTGGGTCGCGCCCTCCTCGGCGAGCTGCACCACGCCCTTCTGCAAGGCCTTGGTGCGCAACGGATCGCGGAGCACGACCCGGCGAAACAACTCGGGCGCGAAATACGGCACGCCCTCGTATTTCAGATCCTCGGTCTCGGTGAAGGTATCGCCGATCTGGATGGTGCCGTGATTGTGGAGGCCAATGATGTCGCCGGGCCAGGCGTCTTCCACCTGACGCCGCTCGTCGGCCTGGAAGGTGATGGCGTTGGCGACCTGAATCGACTTGCCGATGCGCACGTGACGCATCTTCATGCCCTTTTGATAACTGCCCGAACAGACCCGCAGAAAGGCCACCCGATCGCGATGCGCCGGGTCCATGTTCGCCTGGATCTTGAAGACGAAGCCGCTAAAGGCGTCCTCGGCGGGATCGACCAGACGCTGGCGGGTCTGACGCGGACGCGGCGGCGGGGCGTATTCCACGAAGGCATCCAGCAGTTCGCGCACGCCGAAATTGTTGATGGCCGAGCCGAAGAACACCGGCGTCTGTTTGCCCGCCATGTAGTCGGCGAGATTCAGCGGATGACTGGCGCCCTGCACCAGTTCCATCTCGTCGCGCAGTTCCTGGGCCTGATCGCCGAGCACCTCGTCCATACGCGGGTTGTCGAGCCCCTCGATGATCTCGCCCTGAGTGATGCGTCCGCCATGCTGGGCGCTGAACAGATGGGTGCGCCCGGAACGCAGGTCAAACACCCCCTTGAAGCGTTTGCCCATGCCGATCGGCCAGGTGACGGGCGCGCATCTGATCTTGAGGATATTCTCGATCTCGTCCAGCACCTCGATGGCGTCGCGGCCCTCGCGGTCGAGCTTGTTGACGAAGGTCAGGATGGGCGTATCGCGCAGCCGGCAGACATCCATCAGCTTGATGGTGCGATCCTCGACGCCCTTGGCGATGTCGATCACCATCAGCGCCGAGTCGACCGCCGTCAGGGTGCGATAGGTGTCCTCGGAGAAATCCTCGTGTCCCGGCGTGTCGAGCAGATTGATGATGGCCTCGCCGTAGGGAAACTGCATGACCGAGGAGGTCACCGAGATCCCGCGCTCCTTCTCCAGCGCCATCCAGTCCGAGGTCGCGTGACGCGCCGCCTTGCGCCCCTTGACCGTGCCGGCGAGCTGGATCGCGCCGCCGAACAGCAGCAGCTTTTCGGTCAGCGTGGTCTTGCCCGCGTCGGGATGGGAGATGATCGCGAAGGTACGGCGTTTAGCGAGTTGTTCTTGAAGTTCTGTCATGGGGACTGGTTTGGACACGGCCTGCGCTGGTAAAGCCTGGGATTATACCGATGCGGGATCGCTCGGGCAGGGAGAACGGAAGCCAAGCCAGTCATGGCCGAGCCGACTCCGTCTCGATCCGCGCACGAGCCTCCAGCACTTGCCGCACCACGGTCTCCATGGCCGCGCGGTCGGTCCAGGGGCTCATGACAAAGGATTTCAGGGCGGCGATCGGGGTCTTGCCGTCGGCGGCGGGGCGATAGGCGTCGGTCCAGGACAGCAAGACGCCCTCCCCGCGCATCGCCTGTGCGTGGGTCCAATCGAAGATTCGTCGATTGTAGAGGTTGTACCGCTCCAACTCGGGGCGGTAGTCGGGATCGGCGCATTCGCGCCGGTAGGCCGCGGCGGCGTCGACGCCGTCCGGATAGAGCCTGAACAGCGTGACCGGGCCGAGATTGTCCGCGTTGAGCACCTTCGCGCAGGTCAGGCTTTCCAGATGCTCGCGCAGACATTCCGACATCTCGACGCTGTGCCCCAGAATGACCTGGTAGCCCTGTTTGCCCAGCAGCTTCAGATTGGCGAGCGCCGCCAGCGCGCCGGCGCCGGAACGCGAACATTCCAGCGTGAATAGGCCGGGGCGGTAGTGACCGAATTGATAGAGATAGGGCATGGCCGCCGGGTCGCGGCTGAGCAGCGCCAGATCGGCGCGCCGCTTGATCAGGAAGAGACTCGACACATAGGGTGCGTAGCCGGTCTTGTGGAAATCCATGCCGAGACTGTCGGCCAGAAACAGCGGCCGCATCCGCTCCAGCGTATCGCGCAGCGCGCGCAGGGTGCGGTCGTGGAAGCCGAGCGGGTTGGCGTCAAAATCATAGTCCTGGAACACCAGCCAGGGCCAGCCGATCACCGCATCCGCGTGCAGATAAGGCGGAAACGGCGGCCGATACTCAGCCACCAGCCGCTCGCGCAGGTCGGCGACAGCGGCCAGATCGTCGATGCCGAAGGCGTCGGTGGTGCCGAGCGTGAGAATGATGGCGAGGACCGTTTCGTCGCGTTCGTAGAGTCCACGCAGGGTCGCTTCGAGAGCGGGAAGCGAGATGTCGTTGCGGCTGGTGCTGGGGACGGTGATCAGGTTATCGCTCCCCAGCCCCAGCCAGCCGGCGACATTGAGCCGGGCGTAATGCGAGGCGCCCGAGGCGACGATCTTGTACTCCTGGCGCACGCCGCGTTTCATGGCCTGGCCGCCGGTGAGCTTTTCCAGCGCCAACTTGACGCCATAGAGAATCGTCCCGGTACCGCCGAAGGTGAAGACGCCGCCCGCCTCGGCCGGATCGTAGCCGACCAGACTGGCCAGCATGGCGACCGCCTCGACTTCGGCCTCGGCGAAGCGCGCCGAATATTCGTCCCAGATGATGTTGGGGTTGTAGAGGGCGGCGGCGATGTAGGCGGTGATGCTGGAAATCGTGGGCGGCGGGATGACGTTGGCCTGGGCGTTGGGATGCGACCAGACGGTCATGCCGCGACAGTAATCCGCCAGCATGGCGTTGATGCTTTCCACCGAGGCCATGTCGTCGGGCATGACCAGGGTGCGATGCGCGGCGTAATCGGCCTCCCGCTTGCTGCCAAGGACCGGCGCGGCGGACTTGAGCGCGTCGACCCGGTCGAGAAAGCAGGACACGCTATGGACGAAATAGCCGTCCATGATGGGGTTTGAGACCGGCGAGGGAAAATAGGTCTTCAGTGTTTCCAGAAGGTCGCTGTAATGACTCGGTGCGCTGTTCATGGACATCAACCTCGTCGCCAATGGATTCGCGCCTTTCGGCGCGAATCGCGGTTGCAGCCACGGGTCAAGCGGTCATTGATCGGTCAGTGTGGAGTGCCGCTGCCCAGCAGGATCCCAAAACGCTCCATCGCCCCGGCCCCGAAGCTTGCCCCGAGACGCTTGGCAAGCGAATCCAGAAGATCCTTCTTCTGAGTGTAGTCGACGAGCGTCTCGGCGCCGATGAGGTCGCGCGCGACCGAACTGGAACTGCCGAGACCGTCGGCAAGCCCGAGTTCGACCGCTTCCTGGCCACTCCAGAAAAGTCCGCTGAAGAGTTCGTCTCCACCCTTGAGCTTGTCGCCCCGCCCCGTTTTGACCTCGGCGATGAATTGTCGATGGAGCGTATCGAGCACGCTCTGGATAAAGACGCGCTGCGACTCCGGCAGCGGCGAGAAGGGGTCAAGGATGCCTTTGTTCTCGCCCGCGGTCAGCAGACGGCGTTCGACGCCCAGTTCTTCCATGGCGTCCTGAAACCCGAAGCCGTCGATGCGCACGCCGATGGAGCCCACCAGACTGGCCTTGTCGACATAGATGGCATCGGCACCGACAGCGATGTAATACCCGCCGGAGGCGCACAGGTCGACGGCCACGGCATAGACCGGCATCTCCTTGCCCTTGTCTTTTTTGTATTTGGCCTTGAGCCGCTTGATCTCGTCGTTGATATAGCCGGCCTGCACCGGACTGCCACCGGGACTGTTGATCCGCAGGATGACGCCCTTGACCTGATCGGCCTCGAAGGCGGCGCGCAGTGCGGTGATGACATTATCCGCGCTGGCGTCGGTCTCCGAGGAAATGACGCCTTTGACTTCGATCAGCGCGGTATGGCCATCCTTGGACGACATTCGCTCGATCATCTGCGGGGAGTATGCCGCGACCAGAATCCCAATGAGATAGAGCAGAATCAAAAACTTGAAGAAAACGCCCCAGCGTCGGCGACCGCGCTGGTCGCGCAGATAGTCGGCGGCCATCCGATTGATAAGCGCGCGCTCCCAATCCGGCTGGTCGGGCGAGGGCATCGCATCCTTGCGCCGGGTCCAGAATGTCCAGTTCATGCAAATCTCCAGGCAGTAAGAAGTTGGCAGTTGTGAGTTAAGGCGTTTTTTGGAAAAGATCTTACCCAGACTGCATCCGTTCGTGGTGACATTGCATCCGTTCGTGGTGAGTCCTGAGCGCAGTCGAAGGGCTCAGGACGAACGGAAATCGGTAAAGTCATTCCCGGGAATCACCTAATTTGAGCACAAGGATTTGGCATTGTGTCTATGCCAGACACCTGTTTGCTCGCGGATCGATCACGATGCGAGAGCGGCGCTGCAAGCTGTCCACTGACAACTGGCAACTTTTTATCTCTACGGCAGGCCGCGACTGGTCAGCCAGTCGGGGATCGCGCCGAGCGAGTCCAGGCAGGCCAGCGGGGAATGCGCCAGCAGACGCTCGGACGCATGCACGCCAAAACTGACCGCCAGTGCCTCGGCTCCGGCATTGCGGGCCATCTGCATGTCGTATTCGGTGTCGCCGATCATCAGGGTCGCGGCGGGACGCGCGCCGAGTTCGTCCATCAACTCGAACAGCATTTGAGGGTTGGGCTTGGAGAATGTTTCGTCGGCGCAACGGGTGGCATGAAAAAACCCTTCGAGTCCCGTCTCGGCCATCGATTGATCGAGCCCTCTCCGGCTCTTTCCGGTCGCCACCGCAAGGCGGTACCCCTGCGCCACGATCCAGTCCAGGGTCTCGCGCGCACCGGGAAAGAGCACCGAGGGCGTCTGATTCGTGATCAGAAAATGTCGCCGATACTGGACGACCAGCGCGCCCCGCAGGGTCGCGTCCGCCGTCGGCCAAAGCTGCATCATGGCCTCTTCCAGCCCGAGACCGATGATGTCGCGGGCCGCCTCCCGGCTCGGCTCCGGCAGACCCAGATCGGTAAAAGCGGTTTGCAGACAGGCGACGATCCGGGCCTCGGAATCCATCAGGGTGCCGTCCCAGTCGAAGACAATCAGATCAAAACTCACGTCTGGGCCTCCAGTGCGGACAAAATCTGTTCCAGTTCATCGGGTAATGGCGCCTCCACGCGTAGCGGGCCGGTCATGTAATCCAGCCGAACGATCAAGGCGGATGCGTGCAAAAACAAGCGCGAGAGTCCGCACGCCTTGAGCGACCGATTGGCCTGCTCGTCACCATATTTCGGATCGCCCGCCAACGGCGTGCCCAGATGCGCGGCATGCACCCGAATCTGGTGGGTGCGCCCGGTGATCAGATGCGCCTCGACCAGGGTCACGCGCTGCTCGCCAAGGGCGAACCGGCGCAGTCGCCGAAACAGGGTCCGGGCTGGCTTCCCCTCGATGGGATCGACCCGCACCAAACGCTCGCCGCCGCGTAGGACGTTCTTTTTCAGCGGCGCGTCGACCAGCATCTCCGGCTGCGCCAGTTCGCCGACGATCAGCGCCAGATAGCGCTTGTCCATCTTGCCCTCGCGAATCAGGGCGTGCAGTTCGCGCAGCGCGCTGCGCCGCTTGCTGATCACCAGACAGCCGGAGGTCTCGCGGTCGAGCCGGTGGACCAGTTCCAGTTCGTGCCCCGGACGCAACTGACGCAGCGATTCGATCAGGCCATAGCTAAGTCCGCTGCCCCCGTGCACGGCGAGCCCCGGCGGCTTGTCGATGACCAGCAGCCGGTCGTCTTCGTAGAGGACGGAGCGATCGAGACGCGCCAACTGGGTCTCCGGCGCCCGCCCCGGCGGTTCGGGCGGCGCCAGGCGTAGCGGCGGAATACGCACCAGATCCCCGGTGCGTAGCCGGTGGCTGGCCTTCACCCGGCCCTTATTGACGCGCACCTCGCCGCGGCGCATCACACGATACAGATGACTGCGCGGAATACCCTTGAGAATCCGAAGCAAAAAATTGTCGATGCGCTGTCCGTCGGATTCCGCATCGACCTGCACGAGTTGCGGTGCAGCGCCCTCGTCCCCAACTTGGTTTTGCGGGTGCGGGGGGGTCGCGCGCGTCTCCGGACGATTGCCGGGTCGCGTCTTTAAACGAGTCTGTCTTGGATTCAAGTGGATCTGGCCCTGCCCGATTGGCTCAATTGCTGCTATTAAAGTTCACTGATACCATTGGATACTTGCGCTGGCCAATGGAATCAAGTTTTTTCCCGGAGCGGCAAGTGCATCCGAGGCGCGTCTCGAACGCCGATCCATCAGGCGCCGATGCGCTCCTCGGGCTGACAACCGGCAGTTGCGACCCGATCACGCCGTTCGCGGGGACGATGGGTGCGATCCAGCGAACTTGTCTTGTCGAGTAACGCGGATTCTACACCCAGCGGTTTCCCCCGCGGAGCGCGACAAGGTAGACCACGCGGCCGGTGCCATCTTCGCCGCTCCGTAGCAGCCCCCCTTCGCTTGGACGGGGGCACCAAACGCGGGAGCCCATCAGGTCCCGTCTAACGATCGTTCATGCGCGCGTGCCCGT